>JANRLN010000138.1:0-54002 GCA_033762515.1 Planctomycetaceae bacterium | reverse complement strand
GGAAGGTGGTCGTGGAAGGTGGTCGTGGAAGGTGGTCGTGGAAGGTGGTCGTGGAAGGTGGTCGTGGAAGGTGGTCGTGGAAGGTGGTCGTGGAAGGTGGTCGTGGAAGGTGGTCGTGGAAGGTGGTCGTGGAAGGTGGAGCGCTCGGGGGCGTCTGGCCGTCTATGAGGCGGTCTTCAACGATTCGGATCAAGGCAATTCCGAAAGGGCGAGGCTCCCGCCGAGCCGTTTGTTTGAGAGAAAACACGGATCCATTGAAGCGCCCGCGGTTCGGCGGGAGCCTCACCCTCCCTGTTGAAAACAGCACTTAAACCCTGTCGCGTTGAGAACCGATCGCGGCCATTCGATCCCAGTCGCGCAGCCGTGGCGCACGTGATCGGGAACGATTCTTTGGCGCGAAATCACTCGCTGCAAAGGATTTGGGATTGCCAATCACCCGCAATTCAACCTCCTGTGGCGTTCGCCACCCCGGTAGGCCGAAGACGGCCAACCGGGGCCACCCGCCTTGTTCGTTTCCGGGTCACGGCTGTGTTCGTTGAAGAACACGGATGTATGCTGTTGATTCGTGCGCGCCTGTTTGCGGCAGTTGCCAAGGTGCCTTTGCCGGATCGAACTTGGCAGGGTTGTCTTGCTCGATTCGCTCCATGCCCGTTTCCTGGAATTGAGTGCGATGTACGCTATCGGCCTTGTCGTGACTCTGTCCGGATTTGCAGGTATTCCGGGTTTCTTGATTGCCGGTGTGTCCGGGTCCATGGCCGCGGGTATTTGCACGCAGGCAGCACTGATCTGCATTTGCGTGATTTTGCTGATCCGGCAGGCAGGCGGCGTCCGTGCGTGGCTCGGTCAGGCGTCGGGTGCTGAATACGGAATGCCTCCCTGGGTTGTCTCGTCGATTGGATTGCTGTTTGCCATCGGGGGACTCTACTTCATCGTTTACGGCCGCCCGACAAACAATGAACAGTCAATGACTCGGGCGGAGATCGTCTACTTTGGTGCGAACTTCATGTTGCTTGGCTGTGGAATCGGCATGATGTCCAGAGCCGACTCTGCGGAGGCTGCCTCCCCTGACGATTCGTACGATCCATTTGAAGTCGATCAAGATCGGGACGATCAAGTCAGGTAGCTCGGGCTGTGCCACCCAACGCCGTAAACGATCCGCGATAAGTCTTTTCGAGATTGAGAGAAAGAGCCAGACTCCCCACCGACGCGAACCGGTGGGTCCCCATGACCAGAAGGGAGTCTGGCATGAGCGCACACGGAGCAGGACGCTTGCGAGACGGATTGAATTGGTTGATCGACGACGAGATGTTCGCCGATCTGCAGGTGCACGGCAATCGTCGTTGGTCGTTGAGGCTGCTGGCCGTCACCGCGGTGATCTGGGCCGTCTCGGGAGAATCCGGGCTGGTCGAACGGTTTCATCAGGCCCTGGTGGTGGTGTCGGCGTGGGAATCGAAAGGACTGGGGGCGCTGACCTATCAAGGATTTGCCAAAGCGCTGGTCCGCTGGACCGAGGTATTGCGTCCCCGGTTGCTGACGCGACTGCGTCAACGGCTGCAGACGGTCGTCCACGCCATTGGCGACGACACGGCTGGCAGCTGTTGGCGGTGGACGGCACGCGGGTCGCCGCCCCGCGGACGATCTCTGGCAGCCCGTAACATGACCGTGTCGACCCGCAACGGGGAATTATGTTGAACCGTCATTATGACGGGGCTAGATTCGTGGGATCACGTCCCCGTTTGTGACTCGATTCCCCTCCGTGAAGCAGGGTTCTTCGATGATCCGGCACATTCTCACGATACTTTCAGTCGCCGGTGTCGCCGGTGGCGGGGAGGGCCTTTCGGCAGCAGGCGAAGGGCTTCTGACGAGGCTTCCGGAAAACGGAACGTGGGTCTCGTACACAATATCGCAGGAGCAGAAACGCACCGATCCGCAAGACGTCATCCGGCATTCAGGAACCCTGACCGTTCGATTTCTGGGTGCGGATCCTGAGCAGTCGAAACCGTGTCGCTGGTTCGAAACCGAGGGGGAGTACGTCAACCCAACCGGCGATGCCACGCAGCGAGAAACGGCCAAATCCCTGATTCCTGAGATCGCACTCACCGGTCAATCCGACCCCGGAGCATCCGTGATCCGCTGCTGGTATCGTTCGGGTCAGGAGGAGCCGCCAATGCAGCGCGACCCTGCACCCGAATTTCTGGATGCCTGGCATCTCACGCCGCCGCTCACAGAGCGAGAAATTCGCCGGTCGCCGCGCGCGTTTTCCTTCCAGAGCGGGCGTCTCGATGTTGAAGAACAGATTCACGGGCACACCGAGTGGCGATCAGGACGGGGAATGGTTGTCCTCGTGCGTCACCAGCATTGGCCACACTCCGATGTTCCCAACGGCATGGCCGGAATGCGACTGGAAACTGAGATCATCATCCGTGGAGAATCAAAGAATTCGATCACCACGGAGTACCTGCTCAAAGACTTGGGGACTGGGGCGGTCTCAGGGCTGCCGAATCATCGTTGATGTCGACGGGGGTCGCGAAATCGCCAATGTCTTTGCTGCGCGCGAACGTCCCCGCAGTCCACATTTCCGCGCCGGTTGCGTATCATGCGGCGACGGGGCGTTGGTCCCGGGGTGAGGTGGGCGGCTTATCAGGAAATCACACGCGATGCGGTATCGTCGATTGGGTCGGACGGGGGTGCAGGTTTCGGAGTTGTGTCTGGGGACGATGATGTTCGGCGGCCCCACGAACGAGGCCGATTCGATCGCCATCATGCACTCGGCCCTCGACCGGGGGATCAACTTCTTCGACACCGCCGACATGTATTCGACCGGGAAGTCCGAGGAAGTGGTCGGCAAGGCTCTGCTCGGTCGCCGCGACAACGTGGTGCTGGCGACGAAGGCGTGCAACCCGATGGGGTCGGACGTTAATCAGCAGGGGCTGAGCCGGCGGTGGTTGATGCAGGGGGTGGAGGCGAGCCTCAAGCGGCTGCAGACCGATTACATCGACGTGTACTACGTGCACAAACCCGACCCGACGGTTCCCTGGGAAGAGACGCTGAAGACGCTGGACGATCTGGTCCGCATGGGGAAGGTGCGATATACGGCGGTGTCGAACCATCGGGCGTGGAAAGTCTGCGAGGCGCTGTGGATCAGCGACAAGAACGGCTGGGACCGGTTCGCGTGCGTGCAGCCGCTGTACAACATCGTTAATCGCGACATCGAGGTGGAACTGCTGCCGTTGTGCCAGGCGCAGCAACTCGGCGTCGTGACGTACAGTCCGCTGGCGCGGGGCATCCTCACCGGGAAATATAGGGCGGGGGAACCGTTCCCGGAGGGGAGTCGCGCGGCCCGCAACGACAAGCGGATGAAGGAAGCCGAGCTGCGGGAAGCCAGCTTCGACGTGGCCCAGCAATTGACGGCGTATTGCGACCAGAAGGGGTGCTCGACGTCGGCGTTTGCGCTGGCGTGGTGCCTGGCGAGTCCGGTGTTGACGTCGGTGATCCTCGGGCCGCGGACGATGGAGCAGTTTGAAGACAACTTCCATGCGCTGGAAGTGACGATCACGGCGGAGGACGAGGCGTTCGTGAACGGTCTGATCCCGCCTGGAGAACACAGCGGGAAGGGGTTCCAGGACCCGGCTTATCCGGTGACGGGACGCGGGTGCTGACCGTCTCCGCAGCCGAATTCGCCGGAATTCGGGCGTCGCGCGCCCAACTCGAAATTCCGGCGCGTTCGGCGTCAGGTGGTTTCCCCACTCCGGATGTGTACACCGCAGGGGCCTTTCGTCGCGGGAGACCGTTGGCGTCGGGCTGCGGCAACCACTATACTTCCGCTGCCTGCTTGCCTGGGGTCGAAAGGGAATTCGGTCCGGCAGCCCGCCCTTTGAACCCTCGCTCGGTAGCCGCCGCCAGCCATGATGGAATTTCTTAAGAAACTCTTCACCCCCGGTCCACGGGTCAAGACGGTCGACATCTCCAAGCGGTTTTCGCTGGAGGCGCGGACCGGCCAGGGGAGCATGTCCAAGGTCTGGCGGGCGCGCGACCTGAACAGCGGCCGCATTGTCGCCGTGAAGCTCCTGGACGCGGAGAAGACCAAGCGGTTTGAGTCGCGGTTTCAGGGAATGAAGGTCAAGAAGCCGACGGAAGGTGAGATCGCCGTCCAGCTTAAGCATCGCCACATCGTCAAGACGCTGGAATATGGGATCGCGACGACGGGCGAACCATTTCTGGTGATGGAGTTCATCGAAGGGGCCAGCCTGAGCTATTACGTGAGCCTGCAGAACGACGTCATGAAAGAGAATTGCCTGCGGTTCATGATCGAGCTGGGAGAGGCGATTGAGTACTTTCACAAGCAGAACTGGATTCATCGCGACATCTGCCCCCGGAATGTGATGGTCGACCAGGATCTGAACGTCAAACTGATCGACTTCGGCCTGGTGGTCCCCAATACGCTGCAGTTTCAGGCGCCGGGGAACCGCACGGGTACTGCGAACTACATGGCGCCGGAGTTGATCAAGCGGCAGAAGACCGACCAGCGGCTGGACATTTTTTCGTATGCGGTGACCTGCTATGAGATGTGCGCGGCGCGGCTGCCGTGGGAAGCGGCGGAGACTTTGGAGGCGGTGATGCAGCACATCAATTCCCCGCCGGATGATCTGGCGAGAGTGGTGAAGGGGATTGATCCGCAGGTGGCCGAGACTCTGATGAAGGGGTTGGCGGTGAGTCCGGACGATCGCTGGCGGACCATGCGGGAGATGCTGGAGCCGCTCCGGGAGGCCGAAGAACGTCGGGTCAAAAAGAAATGAGCTGTCGGGGCGAATTCGAAATTCGTGGGAGGCTCCAAATCTCAAATTCCCCATCCCAAACAAGCTCCAACGCGGGCGGGAAGCTCCAAATGATGTGCTTCGCGCCGTCGCCCGTTTGAGATTTGGATCTTGTTTGGGATTTGGCCATTGAAATTTGGTGCCTGGTCACTCCCCGGTTGCCCCTGTGATTTGTTCCTGCCCTCCCTGCTCGCTAGAACTTCATGCCGACTGCCGCTTCTCCTACGACTCGAACCGCCGGCGATGGCCTCAATCCGTCGCAGCGCGACGCCGTGCAGACCCTGTCGGGACCGCTGCTGGTGCTGGCTGGGGCGGGGACGGGGAAGACGCGGGTGATCACCTACCGGATGGCGGAGTTGATCCGCAGCGGAGTCTCCGCCGATCGCATTCTCTCGGTGACCTTCACCAACAAAGCGGCTCGCGAGATGCAGGAGCGGACGCAGGGAATCCTGGGACGACGGCTGAAGACGCGGCCGACGATCTCGACGTTTCATGCGTATTGCGTCCGCGTGCTGCGAGAAGAAATTGAAGCGCTGGGTTACCCGCCGAAGTTCGTGATCTACGATCGCGGGGACCAGGAATCGGCGGCCCGGAAGGCGCTGCGCGACATCAAAGTCCCCGACACCTCGCTGAGGCCGGGAGATCTGCTGAGCTACATCAGTCGCTGGAAGACGGCGGGAGTGCGGCCCGATCAGGCGCGCGACTTTATCGAGGACGACCGGGGGTGGCTGGCGGCCTCGGGCTATCGGCGCTATCAGACGTCGCTGCGGGCCGCGGGAGCGGTCGACTTCGACGACCTGCTGATGCTCACGCTGCAACTGTTCGAGGAGCATCCGCAAGTTCTCGACCGTCAGCAGCAGCGGTTCGAACAGGTGCAGATCGACGAGTATCAGGACACCAACGAACTGCAGTTCCGGATCATCGCCGACCTCGTCCGGCCGCATCGCAATCTGTGCGTGGTGGGAGACGATGACCAGTCGATCTACGGCTGGCGCGGGGCCGAGATCAAGCACATCCTCGGGTTTCAGCAGCAGTTTCCCGGGGCGAAGGTCGTGCGACTGCAGGACAACTACCGCTGCACCACGCAGATCATCGACGCTGCGAATTGCCTGGTCCGCCGCAACCTGGGTCGGCACGACAAGACTCTCGTCGCGCACAAGACCGGGGCCAGCGTGGCCTTCAAACCCTATCCCGATGAGCAGGCGGAGGCGGAAGGGGTCATCCGGGAAGTGGGCTATTTGATCAATCAGTTGAGCGTGTCCCCGAGTGACGTCGCAATCCTGTTCCGCACCAACGAACAGCCGCGCATCTTTGAGTCGGAACTGCGCCGACTGCGGATTGCTTACACCCTGGTCGGCGGACAATCGTTCTTTGATCGCAAGGAAGTCCGCGATCTGATGGGCTATCTGAAGGTCCTGATGCAGCCGACCGACGAAGTGTCGCTGTTGCGGATCATCAACACTCCCACGCGGGGCATCGGCGACGCCGCGGTAGAGAAGGTGTTGACGCGGGCGGTGAAGTCGGGGCAGCGGTTCTGGGAGGCGATTCCGGAAGCCGTCGCGGCGAAGGAAGTCTCCGCCAAGACGGCCGCCGCGCTGGAAAAGTTTCACGGTCTGCTGCACGACTATCGCCAGCGGCTGGCGCAACCCGGCGTGCGGCTCAGCGAGGTCGTGCATCAATTGCTCGACGAAATCGATTATGAAAGCGAGATCCAGAAGCAGTACAAGGAACCGCAGCAACAGCTCGCCCGTTCGGCGGTGATCGACGAATGTCTGGAGACGATCCGCGAATACGAACAACGGGCGCTGCGACCTTCGCTGGAAGAGTTCCTGGAACAGACGACGCTCGCCGGACGCGAAGAGAATTTCGGGGAGGCCCCCGAGCTGGACACTCCGGCCGTGAAACTGATGACGCTGCACAGTGCCAAAGGGCTGGAATTCACGCGGGTTTATCTGGTGGGGCTGGAGGAAGGGATCCTGCCGCATCAACGCTCCGTCGACGCCGAGGATCGCAGCGCCATCGAGGAAGAACGTCGACTGGCGTACGTGGGAGTGACCCGCGCCCGCGATTTCCTGACGATTTCCTGGTCGCAGACGCGGATGAAATGGGGCAAACGCCGCGAATCGATCTGTTCCCGATTCGTCGCCGAGATGCGCGACGAATAGCTCTCCTCCGAACTTTCCCGAACCACTCCGTCACCGCCAGCGGTTTCGCGCTCCCATGCTGATTCTCGCCCTCGAAACCAGCGGTCTCCAAGGTTCCATCGCCCTGTCGCGCGGCGGCGTGATCGTGTCGCGGCAACTGGCCCGCGAAGGTCGACGCCATGCGCAAACGCTGACGCTGGAGATCCACGAACTCCTGCGCGACCAGCAAGTCGCGCCTCAAGATCTCGACGCCGTTGCGGTGAGCCTCGGCCCCGGCAGTTTCACCGGACTGCGGGTCGGCCTGGTCTGCGCCAAGACGCTGGCCTACGCGCTGCAGTGCCGACTGGTGGGCGTCGAGACCTATCAGGCGGTGGCGACGTGCGCGGCGGCACACGACCCCACGCTGGGAGAGACCGGATCTCGGTTGCTGGTAGTTGGCGACGCCCAGCGCGGCGACATGTTTCTCGCAGAGTACGTCCGACACACCGACCGGGGATGGATGCGTCAGGGGGAGCATCGCATTGTTCCGGCGGAGACATGGCTGGCAGCGCTGGAACCGGCGGACATCGTCATTGGTCCGGGCGTCACACGGGTCCCCGATGGGGCGACGCGAGCCCGGGTGATTCGCGAACCGTGGAGCATTCAACCTTCAGCGGCGTCGATTTGTGAATTGGCACAGTCCCGAATCACCTTGGCGGCCGTCGATGATCCCTGGACGCTGGCCCCGATTTATCTGCGTCCCAGCGCTGCGGAAGAGCAGCGCGACTTGAAGGATGCGCAGAAATTGGGAGGATGAAGAGGGGGGGGACGGGGTGTCGCGAAGGGATCACAAGAGCTGAGCACGCGGGGCGGGCGAGACTGCGGTGTTCACTCGCAAGCGACAAAATCCAAGATGCGGAGCCGCAGATCCAACTCGGATCAGGACGACAGCCAACAGAACACAACCGCGTTCATCCCCTGACAGAAGATCCGTGTTGAATCCGCGGTTCTCCCCTGCGTTGCCTCATCTCGTCGTCCGTAGGGAACACACCGGACGACGAGGTTCGACTGTTTGAATTCGCACTTCGGGACGATGCTTTTCCATGATTTCTCTCGTCGTTGTCGCTGTGGCCGGTTATCTGATCGGATCGATCCCGTTTGGACTCCTCATCGCGCGGTGGGTCGCAGGGGTCGATCTGCGGACGGTCGGCAGCGGCAACATCGGGGCTACGAATGTGACCCGCGTGGTGGGCAAAAAGTGGGGGGCGGTTGCACTGGCCCTCGACGCCGGGAAGGGGGCGATTCCTTCCGGGGCGCTCCCGATCCTCACCGGGGTTGCCGCCGGCGAATTGCTGCACGCCAGCGTGCTGGGAGGCGTGGCGGCAATTCTGGGACATATGTTTTCCCCTTGGCTCGGGTTCCGCGGCGGGAAAGGGGTGGCCACGGCGATGGGGGTCGTCATCGTTCTGGCTCCCATTGGCTTTTTGGCGGCGCTGGCGACGTTCGTCCTCCTGCTGGCCATAACGCGGATCGTTTCGGTGGGGTCGATTGGAGCCGCCTTGAGCTTCGCCGTCACGCAATGGTTCCTGCTGCAGCCGCATTTCTGGTCGGAGTCCCGCTGGAGCCTGGGAGCGTTCAGCCTTGGGGTTCCCGCGCTGATCATTTTTCAGCACCGCAGCAACATCCGTCGGTTGCTCCGCGGGGAGGAGCACGCCTTTCGCAAGAAATCCCCGGCGACCACGGAAGACGCACCGGTCATCACGTCGGCCTCGCAGGCCGCGACAGAGGAGGCCTGATCAAGCCGTCACAATCCGCAGTGCTGGTGGAATCGCTACGCCGCGGTTGACTGTTTTTTCAGTTCTCCCGTGACGTGCTGCGGAATCGCAACGTAGTCTACAGAGTGCCGTGATTGTCGCTCTCTTGCCGTTGTGGCAGTCGCATCGCGGCGTTTTCTTGCCGACTGTCGGCCAGACTCGGTGCGGACCTTCATGACAGCGACTATGCTCGAACCACCGGCCCCGGACGTGGATCAGGCTCCCGAGCAACCGGAACTGGCGCACCTCGAAGACCGCGTCCCGCCGCATCTGAAACTGTCGCGGCGGGCAGCCGGGTGTGTCGTTGGCTTCGGGCTGATCTTCGCCTGGTTCGTCCTCAAGCCGCTGTGGCATACCGACCTGTGGGGACACCTCGCCTACGGCCGCCACCTCGCCGCCACCGGAAGTCTACCGTCAACCGAACCCCTGATAGTTCTGTCGCGCGGCATGCCGTTCGTCGATACCGCCTGGCTGTGGCAATTGCTGGGGTACGGCGTTTTTCAGTCGTTGGGAGTCGCGGGGTTGCAGGGCCTGGCGTCGCTGACCATTACGGCGACGTGCATCGTGCTGTTTCATCGTGTGCAACAGCGGACGCGCTCCACGCTGCTGGCCTGGCTGGGGGTCGGGATCTTCCTCGCGCTCGATTGGGGACACCTGGGAGTTGTACGTCCGCAGTTGGGCGGGCTCTTCTGCTTCGTGGTGCTGCTGCATCGCCTGACCAGCCGCCAGCCCAGCCGCTGGGACTGGCTGGTCGTCCCGGGTCTGCACGCGTTGTGGGCTAACCTGCATGGATCATTCGTCGTTGGTCTGGCGTTAACCGGAGTTTTCCTGCTCGGTCGCGCCATCGATCTGCTGCGGCGGACGGGACGATGGACGAGTCTGCTGCATGACCAGACGGTCCGCCGCCTGCTGTTGTGGCTGCAATTGTCGGCCGCTGCCACGCTGCTCAATCCCTATGGCCTCGGACTGTATGCCGAGGTGTTAACGCTGGCGGACAACCCGAATCTTCAGGCTCTCACCGAGTGGCAGGCCCTCAATTTTCGGGCCTTGCATGGACTGGCGTTCGCCGGCTCCGCCGTCACACTGATCCTGCTCTACCGCTGGACGCCGCGACGCGTGGCCAGCTGGGAAGGTCTGTCCCTTGTGGGGATCGCGCTGGCAACGTTCTGGAGCGCCCGGTTTTCCGTGTGGTGGGGACCGATCGCGGCACTGGCGCTGATGATGCAGTTCCATGCCGTCGGTCGCCGCTGGCTCCCCTGGCGCGCCGACCTGGAACCTTCGCCGACGAACGGCAAGTGGTCGGTGGTCTGCGTGGGAATGGCCTGGATTTTCTTCGCGTATAGTCCGCTGGGAATGCGGATCCTGCACCAACGGGAACCCTTGCTCGAAAAAGCCGTCTCGGCCGGCACTCCGCTGGGCGTTGTCGAGTGGCTCAAGAAACATCCGCCGCAGGGTCTCGTCTTCAACCCCTACGAATGGGGCGACTATCTGCAATGGGCCGGACCGACAGGCATGCAGGTCTTCCTGAACTCGCACGCCCACCTCGTGCCGCGCGATGTCTGGCTGCATTACCTGCAGATAGCCGAGCAATCGGCCGACTGGGCCGAGACTCTCGATCGTTATGGCGTGAACACCGTGATCCTCGACAAAGAGTATCGTGAGGGCCTCATTCGACGATTGAAAGAAGATCCGAACTGGAACGTCGGCTACGAAGACAATCGCGGAGCGGTGTTTGTGCGTCGGCGGGCCATTTGAACCGCGCGGTGAGTCGGGAGATCGATTGGGGAAATTCGAAATCTCAATTCCGTAAATCGAAAGAACCTGCAAAGAGCAAAGGCTCAAACAAGAGAGGACGCGCGGACGTCACCTCGTTTGAGCCAGCTTGGATCTCAGGATTTCTTTCGAATTTCGAGCTTCGCATTCATTGCTGCTTCTGACTCGGCCATTAACCAATCTCAGCGAACCTCACTGCAACCGCCGGAAGACTTTCTGCATGAATCCTCGACATATCCCCACTAGCGCCGTCTGGCTGACCCAGGCGGTCTTTCTCGCGGCCTTCATCGGGGCTTACGCGGCGGCTTCGTCAACAACGCGGCAGACGCTCGTGGAAGACCTCGGCATCGACGTGCCGGTCGCGAGAATCGACGTTCCGCGGGAGCAGGCGCTGGTGATTGCTCCGTTGTATGACGATGCGGAAGTGGTCAGCGACGACGAACTGGCGGCCGTCCTCTGGAAGGTCCAGCCCCGGTTTTCCAAAGCCCAGCTCAAACCCAATTATGTGGAACACGCGTTGCGCACGTGGTGGATCAAGTCGCAATTCGCCGACTCCGAAGTGATGTCGGGCGCAGCGATGAAGGATTATCTGGTCGACCATGGCCAGTACCTGGCCTCCTGGGGCGACCAAGTGGAACCCCTGCTGCAGGACTACAACGATGGCGTGAGCGTCCGCTGGGGCAAAAGCGAAGGGGCGTCGGTCCATCACGACCACTGGCTCTGCTGCCTGACCGAAGCCGGCGTCGGCATTGATGAGCCGGTCTTTACGCCGACTCATCGCGGTCGCACGATTCGCGACGTCGTCCAGCGGGCGATGCGCGATTTTCGCGTCGACGAAATTGAAACCGAATGGACGTCGCTGGCGCTCGGTCTGTGGCTCGCGCCGCAGAAGTCATGGGTCAACCGCGACGGCCGGGAAGTTTCGTTTGACCTGCTCGCGCTGCGCCTCATGCGCGGCGAGCGTTCGCTGGGGGTCTGTTCGGGGACGCACCGGGTCTATTCGCTGATGGCGCTCCTTCGACTAGATGACGAATTCCAGATCCTGTCGGCCGCTGCCCGGGCCGACGTCTGGAAGTATCTCGAAGGGGTCCGCGACGCCATCACCGCCAGCCAGTTTCCCGACGGGCACTGGCCCTCCAATTGGCCTCTGGGCGCGGCCGCGTTGACGAATCCCATCAAGGATGAGGATTACAAGCAGGTGATTGCCACGGGACACCATCTGGAGTGGCTGGCGATCGCTCCGCGCGAGCTGCATCCCCCCCGCGACCGGATCCTCAAGGCCGCTGACTGGCTGATCCGGACCACACGCGAGCAGTCGACGAGCGAAATTCTGCAGCGCTACACCTTCTTCAGCCACGTCGGCAACGCCCTGGCGCTGTGGCGCAACACCCATCCGGCCGATTTCTGGATGGCCTGGGAGGCCCAACACCCCGGCTACGCGCCCGAAGAGCCGATCTCGGCACTGCCAGCGACAAAACGAGCCGCGGCGTCCACCAGCCACTAACATCCGCAAAGGGACGACAGTCCCCCCGCGACGCCATGAAACGCCCCATGCGGCCATGGTTCGCCCCGACCGGCTGTTCGGAAGGCCAAGGGCTAAGGGCTGAGGGAATTCAAACACGGCAACCCTCAACCCTCAACCCTCAACCCTCAACCCTCAACCCTCAGCCCTCAGCCCTCAGCCCCCCGGATTCTCGCTTGCGTCGGCTGGCGGAATGGCCACACTGGAGGGATTGACGATTTCCGTATCATTCTCCGCCGGTTCCCGGTCATCCATTCTGTCGTCATCAAGCGGACTTGCCTGTCATGAGCGTCGCCCCCCTGCCTCAGACGCGAAGGGTCTATGCCCCGGCGATCGGGCCGCGGCTGAAGCGGCTGCTGATCCTGGTCTTCGTGCTGGTATCGCTGCTGGGCGCCAACTCGATCTATCTGTCGAGCATCACCGCCCTGGAATACTTCACCGGGCAGGTCTATCAGAACTATTTCTACCAGGTGATGTTCCTCGTGCACCTGGTGCTCGGTCTGCTGCTGCTAACGCCCTACCTGGTGTTCGGCCTGATCCATATGCAGACCTCGAAGAACCGCCCCAACTGGCGGGCGGTGCGGATCGGTTACGCCCTGTTCGCAGTCGGCGTGCTCACGCTGGTTTCGGGGCTGCTGTTGATGCGGGTCGCCGGTTTTGATCTGAAGCATCCTCAGGCGCGGCCGATCGTCTACTGGCTCCATGTGGCGACGCCCCTCATGGCGGGTTGGCTCTATTGGCTCCACCGGCTCGCGGGTCCGCGCATTCAATGGCGCTGGGGGTTGGCCTACGCCGCACTGGTGGGCGCGGCGTCGCTGGGAGCAGTCGCCCTTCACTCGAACGACCCCAAGCACTGGAACGTCGCCGCCCCCGCGAGCGGAGAGCAGTATTTCCATCCTTCGCTGGCGCGCACCTCCGAGGGTCGGTTCATTCCCGCCGATACGCTGATGATGGACGAGTACTGCCTCAAGTGCCATAAGGACGCCTACGACGGCTGGTTCCATAGTTCGCATCACATCAGTTCGTTCAACAACTCCGCCTACCTCGCCAGCGTCCGCGAGACCCGCGAGGTCTCCTTCAAACGCGATGGCAACGTGCAGGCTTCCCGCTGGTGCGCCGGCTGTCACGATCCAGTCCCCTTCTTCAGCGGGGCGTTTGACGACCCTCAGTTCGACGACCAGAAGCATGCCACCGCTCACGCGGGCATCACATGCACCGTCTGCCACGCCATCACGCACGTCAACAGCACCAAGGGAAACGCGGATTACGTCATCGAAGAGCCTTCGCACTATCCATTCGCCAAAAGCACCAATCCGTTCCTGCAATACGTGAATGAGCAATTGGTGAAGGCCAAGCCGTCGTTCCACAAGAAGACCTTTTTGAAGCCGTTCCATAAGACTGCGGAGTTCTGCTCGACGTGCCACAAGGTGCACCTTCCCTACGACTTGAACCATTACAAAGACTTTCTCCGCGGGCAGAATCACTATGACCCCTATCTGCTCAGCGGCGTCTCCGGACACGGGGCGCGGAGCTTCTACTACCCCGAGACGGCGCAGACGAACTGCGCCGGCTGCCACATGCCGCTGCAGGAGTCGCTCGACTTCGGTGCGCAGTTCTTCGACGACGCCGGCAAGCTGAAAATCCACAACCACCTCTTCCCTGCCGCGAACACAGGCCTGGCCCATATCCGCAATCAACCCGCCATCGTCAAAGCCCATCAGGACTATCTGCAGGGAACGATGCGGGTCGACATCTTCGGAATCAAGCCGGGGGGCACGATCGACAGCACCTTGATCGCCCCGCTGCGTCCCGAGGTTCCCACCCTGCGGCCGGGTCAGGACTATCTCCTCGAAACCGTGCTGCGCACGCTGAAGCTGGGACATCTCTTTACCCAGGGAACCGCGGACTCGAACGAAGTCTGGGTCGACGTCACGCTGACCAGCGGCGATCGCGTGATCGGACGCAACGGCGCCATTGGAGCCGACGGCCACGTGGACCCCTACGCGCACTTTGTCAACGTTTTCATGCTCGACCGCGAGGGGAACCGCATCGATCGCCGGAATCCCCAGGACATCTTCGTGCCGCTCTACAACCACCAGATTCCCCCCGGAGCCGGGCAGGTGGTGCACTATGGGTTCCGTTTGCCGGATGACGTTTCGGCTCCGGTGACGATCGAAGTGAAACTGCAGTACCGCAAGTTCGACCAGACCTACATGGCGTTTGTGACCAGGAACGCGAAACCGGGCGATCTGCCGATTCATGGGCATACCCCCGGCGAGCCCTACATTAATGACCTGCCGGTGACGACCATCGCGACGGACCGCATCACGCTGCCGGTGGAGGGAGCCGCCGGAACCATCGCCAACATCGAGAGCCAGATTCCCGTCTGGCAGCGGTGGAACGACTACGGGATCGGCCTGCTGCTGGAAGGTCAGAACGCAGGGGGTAAGGGAGAGTTGCGCCAGGCCGAACAGGCCTTCCGGGAAGTGGAGCAGCTCAAGCGGTTCGACGGTCCGCTGAACCTTGGTCGCGTTTACTTCACGGAAGGACGGCTGGAGGATGCCGTGGCGGCGATTCAGCGAGCCGCCGCATACACCGACCCTCCCGCTCCTGCGTGGACCGTCGCCTGGTTGAGCGGCCTGGTGAATCAGCAGCAGGGACAGCTCGATGACGCGATCGATAACTTCCGCTCCGTGGTCACGATGCGGACCGAAGAGACCGTCCGTCGGAAGTTTGATTTCAGCAAAGACTACGAAGTGCTGAATCTGCTGGGCCAGGCTCTGTTTGAACGTTCCAAACAGCTCCGCGGCGAGCAGCTGGCGGCGAATCGCCGGGTGCTGCTCCAGGATGCTGTCACTCAGTTCCAGAAGACACTGGAACTCGATTCCGAGAATGTCTCCGCCCACTACAACCTCGGGCTGATTTACGGGCAGTTGGGCGAAACCGAAAAGGCGGCGGAACATCAGCGGTGGCATGCCCGCTACAAGCCCGACGACAACGCTCGAGATTCGGCGGTCGCTGCCGCACGGCAGAAGTATCCCGCCGCCAACTTCGCCGCCGAGGCGCTGGTGATCTATCCCCTGCAGCGCACCGGCGCACCGGGAATTGAGATCGCCGTGGAGCCAGGCATCCGCACCGCAGAGCAAGACGTCTCGAAGGGGGTCGCCGAGTGAGTCCGCAGAAAACCACGGCTCCCGCGCCGCCGTCGGAAACCCCCGAAGATGACGCCGTCATCGGCCGGGCATTCCGTTCGTCGCTGATCGTCCTGCTGCTGCTGGCGCTCGTCGCGGGTGGAGCGGCGTGGTGGTTCCGTCCTCAACCGGCGGCTGTCGCCAAACAGGCCGATGCGGTGGCCCTGCCCTCGTCTCGGGTTGCGCCGGCCGTCGAATTGCCGACGCTGCCCTTCACAGAAATCACGACATCCGCGGGCATCACGTTCGTCCATGAGGCCGGAGCCAAGGGAAGGAAGCTTCTCCCGGAGACGATGGGAAGCGGCTGTGCGTTTTTCGATTACAACAACGACGGATACCAGGACATCCTGCTGGTTAACTCGACGACCTGGCCGTGGGACGCTGCCCCCAAGCAGGCCCCCACGCTCGCGCTGTACCAGAACGACGGTGTGGGAAAGTTCGCCGACGTCACCGAGTCGACAGGCCTGAGCGTCACCCTCTACGGCATGGGAGTCGCGATCGGCGACTACGACAACGACGGCTGGCAGGATGTCTTCGTCTCGGCCGTAGGCCGGAATCGGCTGTTTCACAATGACAACGGAAAATTCGTTGATGTCACGGCCGAATTGGGAGTCGCCGGAAACGACGCCGACTGGAGCACCGGTTGCAGCTGGTTCGATTATGACCGCGACGGCGATCTCGATCTGTTCGTGGTCAATTACGTGCAATGGTCGCGTGACATCGATCTATCGCTCGACTTCCGGCTGGTCGGTCTCGGGCGCGCGTATGGTCCCCCGATCGCTTTCCAAGGAACGCTGCCCTACCTGTATCGCAATGAAGGTGCGGGCCGATTCGTGGAAGTCGCCGAGGCGGCAGGTCTGCACATGCGAAACCCGGCGACCAACGTGCCCATGGCCAAGTCGCTGGGGGTGCTCCCCTGCGATCTTGATCGCGATGGCTGGATCGACATCGTGGTCGCCAACGACACGGTGCAGAATTTCCTGTTTCACAACCGCAAGGACGGCGCCTTTGAAGAGTTGGGAGCGGTCAGCGGTGTCGCGTTCGACTCCGCCGGCAACGCCCGCGGCGCGATGGGAATCGACGCCGCTTACTTCCGCAATGACAATTCCCTGGGGATCGCCATCGGCAACTTCTCCAATGAAATGACGGCTCTGTATGTCACCGCCGGTTCCGATCTCCAGTTTACGGACGATGCGATCGCGACCGGCCTTGGTCCCCCGAGTCGGCTTGAACTGAAGTTTGGCGTCCTGTTCGGCGACTTTGATCTCGACGGCCGCCCCGACCTGACGGCGGCGAATGGGCACCTGGAAGAGGAAATCAACCAGGTGCAGTCGAGCCAGCACTATGCTCAACCCCCCCATTTCTTCTGGAACTGCGGTCCCCAGGCAGACAGCGAATTCGTCTCGCTCGGCGAGGAAAAGTTGAGTGCGGACTACGTGCGGCCGATGGTCGGTCGCGGGATCGCGTCAGCCGACATCGACGGCGACGGAGATCTCGATCTGCTGCTGACGGCCAATCGCGGAGCCCCGCGTCTCCTCAGAAACGATCAGGCGTTGCAGCACCATTGGATTCGCTTCCGCCTGCAGGATTCGGGCCCCAATCGCGACGCCATCGGCGCGGTGGTCGAATTGACCGCCGGCGGAAACACACAGCGACAGCAGGTGATGCCCACACGCGGCTACCTGTCGCAGTCGGAGTTGGCGTTGACGTTCGGACTCGGGAAGGTCTCTGCAATCGACAGAGTGGAGATCACCTGGCCCGACGGGAAATCCCAGACGCTGGCGAATCCGAAAGTAGACGAGTTGAATATTGTGCTGCGTCCACAATGAACGAGGTTCGAAGCACTCGAAGCCCGGGGATCGCGAACCCTGGGCTTCTCGGAAACTCGTGTTGCTCTCCCATCTTCCGGAACCTGCACCGATGTTGTCTCTGATGAAATCTGCCCTCGCGGTCGTGATTCTGGGGGGCGCGGCGACTGTTGCTGCGCAGGAACTCAAACCGATCTATCCGCTCGCCGTGACGGCTGCGAAAGACGGGACAATCTACCTTGCCGATCGCAATCTCCCCGGCGTCTGGAAGATGGTCGACGGAAAACCTGTCCTCTACTTCCAGGCCTCAAAGAAGTTCCGCACTCCGCTGAACGCGGTCCGCTGCCTCGCGATCGACAACGACGGCAAGCTTCTCGCCGGCGATTCGTCGACCCGCGAGATCTATCGCTTTGACGACGCAGGTCAGCCGCAGCCGCTGACCAAAGGGGGCGTCGGCATCCCGATGGCCCTGGCGGTCGACGCCCGGGGAGATATCTGGGCGGCAGACATTGAAATCCATCGCATCGTCAAGATTCCGTCCGCCGGGGGCGAAGCCGCGATCATCGCGGAAGTTCCCGCTCCCCGTGGGCTGGCCTTCGACGGCGAAGGACGGTTGTGGGTCGTTTCGCAGGGGAAGGACCAGATCGTCCGGCTGTCTGCTGACGGCAAGACGTCGGAAGTCATTGTTTCCGGCCAGCCTTTCTCATTTCCACATCAGATCGCCTTCGACGCTGCTGGTACGGCGTATGTGACGGACGGCTATTCCAAGGCCGTCTGGAAGGTCGCCCCTCCCGCCGCACCAGTCAAGTTGGTGGGAGGATCGCCTCTCGATAACCCGGTCGGCATCGCCCGCAACGGCGAAAAGCTGCTTGTCATCGATCCGCGGGCCAACAGCCTGTTTGAAGTCGCGACCGACGGCAAGCTGACCACGATGACGCTGGGGCCGCCGATCAAGTAGCGCATCCCGCGACGCTGCTGCTGCAACGTGACGAAAGGAGTCTGTATGCGTCCCCCATGGCTCAATGTCGCCCTCGGTGTGAGCCTGCTCCTGCTGACCGGGTGTCCGCAAACTCCCCCCTCCCCGCCGCCGGGAACCTCGACGTCCCCGTCGAGCGATGCGGTGCCGAAGGTGCGCACTGCCGACGAGTGCCGCACGCTCCTGGCGCTCAAGAATCAAATCATCGGAGAATTGGAGAACAACAAGCTCGCCGATGCCGACAGGCATCTGCAGGAGCTACTCCAGATGGAACCAAATGACCCGTTGGGTCATCGCAACCTGGCGATCGCCCGACTGCTGGCGGTGGCGTCCAACGGCGTCACCAGCGAGCAGGCCCAGCAGGCGGCTGACCAGTTGCTGGCGCATGATTCCTCGCCGACCGCACACTGGCTCGCAGGGCGGATGAGCGTCGCCCTCGCCGAAAAACTCACAATTCCCGCGGAGCGCGATGCGGCGCTGGGTCGCGCGGTGGCGCTCCTGGAAAAAGCCGCCGACGGCAACAAGGTGGACCCCGGCATCCCCTACAACATTTTTGAAGTGACCCGCTACGCGTCAGACGCGGCCCTGCAGGAAAAGTCAAAGACAGCCCTGGTCGCTGCCGCCGAGCGGGCGCCCGACAATCTGTTTGTGCTGACGGAATTGTTGCTGCAACAGGCGGAGTCCAACGCCGAAGACTTCATCGCCACACTGGAGCACTTGCGGCAGTTGCTCGGTCCGCTGCGCGACGGAATTCTCCGTCGCACGCGGATCAATGTCGACAACCTGGTCGCAGCGGCACGCGCGGGGGTCAACGCCGGCGATTGGCGGACGGCTCTGAGCAAATGCCGCCAGTTGTCGTCCGTCATTCGTCCAGAGGACCGCACGCAGAGCGATCTCCGTCAGCTCACACCCCATCCCCTCGAATTCGTACTTCCCGACTTTGCGTCCGGTGTTTGTCCGGAGTCACCGACGCCGCCCCCCAGCATCGCGCCCCAGTTCGCGGCCACCATCTTGCCGGCGGACCGTGCCGAAGTTGGTCTGCTGCACGACGCCGTCGCCGTCGACTTCGATCTCGACGGCCGGATGGAGATCCTGGTGCTGGGCGAGCGAAGTCTGCAACTGCTCGCCGCCGACGCCGAAGGAAACTTTTCCGTCAAGATGCTGGAGCTCCCGCTTCCGGGCGGGCTGACGCGATTGATCGCCGCGGACTTCGATCGCGACACCGCCAAGTCGAAAGGGGAGCCCGCCGCCGGCGTCTGTTTCGACGCAGACCCCGATGTGGTCCTCTGCGGGTCCGACGGAGTGACGGTTTATCGCAACGACCAGGCGGACGATGGCAGCCGGTCGCTGGTCGTCGTCGAACAGACCGGCGGGCTGAACCAGGTGCTGGGTGCGCGGGCCGCGATTCCTGGCGACTTCGATCACGACGGCGATCTCGACCTCGCCCTGGCCACCGACAGCGGCGTCCAGATCTGGGCTCAAACCGGACTCATGGATTTTGCCAACACCACCGAACGGACGCAGTTCACCGATGGAAACATCCTGGCCGCAGAGCTGATCGCCGTTGACTGGGACCGGGATGTCGACCTGGACATCATCGCCGTCGGCGCGGCTCAAGGCGGCTACCTGGAAAACCTGCGTCACGGGGAGTTTCGCTGGCGGGAGTTCGACCCCGAATTCGGGATTACGTCGATGCCCGCCGCCGCGGTGATCGAAGCGGACGGCAATATCTCGTGGGACCTGGCGTTTTCGAGCCTCTCGAACCTTTCCACGGCATTGACCACCACACCCGATCGAGGTCGCAATCAATTCCTCAAACAGATCGAAATCCAGTCTGAGCCAACGGAGTCCCTCGTCAGCGGCGACTGGAACAACGACGGCTGGGTGGATCTCGCCGGCGTCACGGAACACGGTGTCTCCTGGTGGTCTGGGGGCGATGGAGGACGATTCACGGCAGCGGGCCAATGGGCGTTCAGCGACGATTCGGTCGAAACGCTGCGTGCCGCTGACGTTGATCAGGATGGAGACCTCGATCTCATCGCCGTCACGTTGAAGTCGGCCGTACTGCTGCGGAACGAAACCACCGCGTCTGGCAACTGGCTCGCCGTCCGCGTTCGCGGCGATTACGAACCCCAGAGCGGCAAGCACAATCAGTATGGGATTGGGAGCCTGCTCGAAGTCCGTCGCGGCGACCACTATCAGGCGCGCGTGATCAACGGACAGGTCACCCATTTCGGCATGGGAACTGATCCGGCGCCGGCCGACAGCCTGCGGATCTTATGGACCAGCGGGGTCCCGCAAGTCGTGCTGCAGCCCAAGCAGAATCAAGTGATTTGCGAACGTCAGGCCCTCAAGGGATCGTGTCCTTACGTCTATACCTGGGACGGCGAACGGTTCACCTTCTTTACCGATCTGCTATGGGCGGCGCCCTTGGGGCTGCAGTTCGCCGAAGGGGTGCTCGCCCCCGACCGCCCATGGGAATATCTTCTCATCCCTGGCGCAGCCCTCGTGGAGCGGGACGGACGCTACGACCTGCGAGTGACCGAGGAACTCTGGGAGGCCGCCTACTTCGATCAGATCGAACTCCTGGCCGTCGACCATCCAGCCGACGTGGAGGTCTTCTCCAACGAAAAAGTCGGTCCCCCGGACATTGCGAAGTTTCAGATCCATACCGTGCGCGAACGGAGAATTCCCGCGGCGGCGCGGGATCAACGGGGACGCGACGTACTTGACCAGATTGCCTCAGCGGACGGAGTTTTTCTGAAAGCGTACGACGAGCAGCACCGCCAAGGTCTGACCGAGCCCCATTTTCTCGAACTGGATCTCGGCACGCTGGAACGGCCCGAGCAGATCACGCTGTTCCTCACCGGCTGGATCTATCCGACAGACACGTCGCTCAACGTGGCGCTCTCGCAAGATCCGCACCTGGATGGGCCGAAGCCGCCATCCCTCGCGGTCCCCGACGCCGACGGGAACTGGCAGGTGGTGCGGCCGTTCCTGGGTTTCCCCGGAGGCAAGACGAAAACCATCGCCGTCGACTTGAGCGGCGTCTTTCTGACGGACGACTACCGGCTGCGAATTGAGACCACTCACGAGATTCGCTGGGACGCGGCGTTTTTCACCGTCAACGAGTCCCCCGCGGAAACCCGCGTCACCCCGCTGCCGCTCCTCTCGGCCGATCTGCACTACCGGGGGTTCTCCCAACCTCGTCCGCCGGTCATGAACGCGCCGGAGACTTACGACTATGAGGACGTTTCCAGGGCCCCCAAATGGCCGACGATGGGAGGGCGCTACACCCGTTTCGGCGATGTCTCCGAGTTGCTCACGACGACCGACGATCGACTGGTGGTGATGGGTTCCGGCGACGAGATTTCGCTGTCCTTCGCCGTCGCGGCTGAGCCGTTGCCAGTCGGCTGGAAACGGGATTTCTTCCTGCACAACGTCGGCTGGGACAAGGACGCCGATCTTCACACCGTCTATGGCCAAACGACCGAGCCGTTGCCCTTCCAGCAAATGACCAGCTATCCTTACTCCCCTGATGTTGAGCCGCCGCAGACGCCGGCGTATCGCGACTACCTGCGGGTCTACCAGACACGGCAGGATCCTGCGGCACGTTTCTGGAAGTGGTCCGGACTTCCGTAGAATTTCGAGTCGATACCCCGAACCTGGCGAAGGAAACTGAGAATTCGCGGCACGAAATCCGAAAGAACTCTCAATTTGGAAGGCAAAAAACTGAGGCGTGCAACTTCAAATCGTTTTCCGATTTGAGACTTGGAGCTTCTTTGGGATTTCGGATTTGAGATTTGAGATTTCGCCCACGCCGTCCTCGAAGTTCCCCTGATACAGACCAGTTTGCGCATCAACAGATCCAACGTTTGAGGTTGCAGCGTGCCGAATTTGAAGGTGCTGGATCGAGGTCGCAAAGTCTACGAGGAGGCCCTCGAACCGGTCCTCGAACTCGGTCGTCAACAGGGGGAGGAACCTGCTCCGTATCAGATCGCCCGCAGCGGCGAAACGCCGCGGTTGGTGATCGCCGAACGCAGCGACGTCTCCATCAGCCGCCGACAATTGCGGATCGAACTTGAGTTCGACGGTCGTGTCCGCCTGACCAACCTCAGCGGCACAACGTCGCTGGTGATTGAGCTGCATCCCGCCCTGGCCCCAGGCCAGTCGACGATGCTGCCGGTTCCGCTGGCGCTGACGATCGGCACCCGCACGATCCGCATCGAAGGCGATTCCACCGGCGAATCGGTCGAGATCCAGACGCTCTCGCTCCCCCGCGGCTTCACCTCGGTTCCCAAGTTTGTGGAGAACGACCTGCCTTCACTGGCCATGTCGCTGCGGCAAAGCGATTCCACGGCCCTGCTGCCGCGACTGCAGCAATTGGTGGTGGCGCTGCAGGAAACGGCGTCGTCGCCGACGTTCTTTAAGCGGGTCGCCGACGTTCTGCGCGAAGTCGTGCAGTTGGATCACGCCGGCGTGCTGCTGTTTCACAACGGCCAATGGAAAATTGAGGCCCTGGCGGAAGGGACCGATCCCGACTGGGAGCCGAGCCGCCGGTTGCTGCAGCAGGTGGAGCAGGACCGTCGACCTTGCTGGCGGGTGCCGCGAAATACCGGCGGCGCGGAAGGCGAACACAGTCTGGTCGATGTGCGGGCCGTCGTCGCAGCGCCGATTCTGAACGCGGCGGGGGAACTTTTGGGAGCCATGTATGGCGACCGCCGACTCAGAGCGCGGTCCCTGATGCCCCTGGATCAAATCGACGCCCAGTTGGTCGAGATCCTCGCCTGCGGAGTCGCGGCGGGACTGTCGCGACTGATCAACGAACAGGCGGCGGTCAGCCGGCGGATTCAACTGGAGCGATTCGTGACGCGGGAGGTCGCCGAACAACTGGAGCGCGATCCTGACGCCCTCGCCGGCCGCGACGCGGATGTGTCGCTGCTGTTCTGCGACATCGTGGGCTTCAGCCGCATCAGCGAACGCCTGACGCCGCAGCAGACGGTCGATTGGATCGGCGATGTGATGGAGACGTTTTCCCAGGCCGTGATGTCGACCCACGGAACTGTCGTCGATTACATCGGCGACGAAATCATCGCCATGTGGGGCGCTCCGCTCCCTGTTGCCGAGCATGCCGCGGCCGCCTGTCAGGCGGCGGTCAAGATGATCATGAGTCTTGATGAGCTCAATGAGCGCTGGCGCGCCAAGTTGGGAGAACCGCTGCAAGTCGGCATCGGGATCAACTCCGGCATCGTCCGTGTGGGGAACACCGGATCCAAGCACAAGTTGAAGTATGGTCCGCTCGGTTCCGCGGTGAACATCGCCAGCCGGGTGCAGGGAGCCACGCGTTACCTGCGAACGCCGGTGCTGATCACGGGGGCCACGGCACAGCGGCTGAAAGGGGAGTTCCCGATCCGCCGCATCTGCCAGGTCCGCGTCAAGAACATCGAGCAACCGCTCGATCTGTACGAACTGGCCGTCGCGGCGCTTGGAACCTGGGATCAACTGGCCGCCGACTACGCCCTGGCGCTGGGCTCGTGGGAACAGCGAGACCTGCACAACGCCGTGGGGGCTCTCAGTCAACTGGTGGCGACCCATCGCGAAGATGGCCCGTCGCTGGTGCTCCTTTCCCGTTCGATCGAGGCCTGGTCGGGCGGCAAGAGCGACTACGACCCTGTATGGACGCTGCCGTCGAAGTAAGACGTCGGCGCGATTGGCAACGGCGTGCACATCTCGCTCATCACGCGGAGCGTCATAGCCGCTTTCCAATTGTGCCGCGCACCAAAGTGGCCATCACGCTCCGCGTGATGAGCGAAGCCGTACGACGGCGGCGATTCAACCAACGCGCGAAGTATCGACAGCCAAGGTTTCCGCACGCCGAGCAACAACTCCCCGGACGAGAAGACCTGCTGCGCAGGCGACCCGGGCGGCGAACGGGGATTGCCATCCCCTGACGTTGCTGGAACCATTCCACCCAATCCACTCAGCCGAACACGAGAGTCCGCGACGCCTCGCGATAGGCGGATTCTCCCGGCCCATCCAGGGCGCGCCGCATCTGGCGGAGACAGTCGACCTGCCGCGATGTCACCGGCACAGGGGTGCCCGGCGCGGGAACTTCGGGCGCCAGCGCGTCTGCGATTTGTTGTTGCAACTCTTCCAGACCGATCTGAGCGACGGAGGAAACCCGCAGCGCCCGTTCCGGAAGGTCTGATCCCCAGGCGTCTGGTCGATCGCATTTGTGCCCCACGACCACTGCCGTGGGCCAGTCCTCCAGGAGCTGGAAGTCCTCAGGCGCGGGAGGTTCGCCGATGTCAACGAGGACGACTCGCAGGTCGGCCGTCGCCAGACGTTCCCGCGCCCGTGCGATTCCGGCGGCTTCCAGCACTTCCTCGGTCTCCCGCAGACCTGCGGTGTCCGCCAGTTGGATCGGCCAGCCCTCGAGCGCGGTGATGGAAGTGACCACGTCGCGCGTCGTCCCGGGCTGTTCGGAGACGATCGCCCGCCGAAAGCCGAGCAATGCGTTGATCAGACTGGATTTGCCGACGTTCGGTCTCCCGGTCAGCACGACCGACCATGGAGTCGTCAAATGTAATCCGAAGTTCGCCCACACAAGCACTTGGTCAACCAGGGCGGCGGCCTCCTCCCGCCCCGCTGCAGTCCATGACACGTTCAACAGGCGTTCGCAGGCCGTGCGCAGCACTCCGCGGCACTGTTCATTCAGAAGGTCTGCCGTCCGCCAGGTCAACGCCTGCGACAACGCCGACTGAAGCTCGGCGTCGAGGGCATCGGTCGCGCAGCGCCGTTGCTCCGCGGCGGACACCGTCTCTACTCCCAGTTCACCAAGATCGCTCAAGATGCGCTTTACGGCGGCTTCGCCGCCATGGCATTGAATCTCGATGACGTCTTCGGCGGTGCGGCACACCACCACCTCTTCAGGCGTCGACCAACCCCAACGTCCATAGATCAACCGCTGCAGCGGCTGTTCCCGCAGTTCCCGGTGATTCACGGGCTGAAACACTGTTCGTCCGCGTTCCTCGTCGGCGAGCCAGCTCCCGCTCACACGAATCACCGCGACCGCTGCACGACCAACGGGCGTTAAGAGTGCCGCAGTCGGAGAACGAATGGGGTGCTGGGTCATTGTGCCGGACTTCCGATGCCCTGGGCCCACGCGGTCAGGACGAGTCCGTGCATCGCCAGCGAGGCGATCTGGGGTGCGCCCGGAAACTGCCGTTCCAACCACGGCCCGCCCCCGCCGGTGAGCACCAGCCAACAGTTCGGCAATCCCGCTGTCGGGCCGGCGCCAGACGACGGCGAGTTCCAGTCCATCTCGCGGCAGAGCTCCTGGACGAGTTGGCGAATGGCCCCCACTTGTCCCCAATAGATCCCGCTGCGGAGTGCGGCACGTGTTTCGGTCCCCAGAGCGGCGGGAAGCTCCGGCCCCAGTTCCGAAAGACTCAATTCCGGCAGCAGTGCGGTGTAATCGTGCAGAGCCCGCGAGGACAGCGCGAATCCGGGCAGAATCGCCCCTCCTGCGAAACTCCCCTCGCGGGAAACCACATCCACCGTCGTCGCGGTGCCGGAATCAATCACGATGGCTCCCTGGGCCTGCGGCCGCAGTTCGTTGGCCGCCACCGCGTTGAGCAGGCGATCGAGACCGACCCGCTCCGGGGAGTCGACGTCGACGCGGATCGGCAGACAATGCCGATCGCGGACCACCCACGGAGTTCGACCCGTCGTCGCCTGCCAGTGCGTTGCGATCTGTTCGACTACAGCCGGATTCGACCCTGCGATCGCGACATCGCATTGCAGCGGGTCGGTCCAGGAGCGGATGCGATCCCAGGGGGCCGGGCAGGTGAGCGCCCCGACCGTGAAGTGCCGGCATTCCGGCCAGGCGCGTCCATTCGACAGGGGTTCTTCGACGAACCAGCCGTACTTGATGCGGCTGTTGCCCACGTCGATGGCCAGGAGTGCGGGACGAGTGATGACGAGGTTCCTGTGTTCAGAGCGCCGGGAGAATTCATCAGGATATCGCAGCAGCGCGGCCGACGGATAGCGATCCCCCAGGCTTCCTCTTGATGGAACTCGGGTTTTCTGACACATTTCCGCACCCGCTTCCCTGCGTCCTCAGTCCGAGTGCGCGCCGATGTCTGAACCGACTCTTTACAACGTCCTCTTCGCGTGGAAGTGCAGCAGCACGCACCACAAACTCGCCCTCGACGCCCTGCGGCATTTGCAATGTCCCGGCGCCGAGCGGTGGCGCGACCTTTTTCTATCGAAGATCGAGCCTTATCTCGCCGGCTCCAAAGCGCCCGACAACGACTTCAAAGACTTCAAGAACCACGTCCTGCACGTCAGCGAAGGTTTCTGGGGTGGGGCGGCGGCGGCCGCTCAGAAATGGTATGAAACCGCGCGAGCCGCCTTCGCCGAGAAGCGCTGGTCGGACGCCGTCTATGCGGCGGGCGTGCTCAGCCATTACTACAGCGATCCGTGGCAGCCATTCCACACCGGGCAATCCGAGGCGGAAGGGGTTGTGCATCGCGCCGCCGAATGGAGCATCGCCTGCAGCTATCAGGAACTGCAGCAGATCCTCGAGCAGGATCTCGGCGGCTACCCGGAAGTGACGATTCCTCCCGGCGATGACTGGCTGGGGGCGATGATCCGCGATGCCGCCGCCACCGCGCATGAGTACTATCGCCCGAGCATTGATCACTACAACTTCGCGGTCGGCAAGAAAGACCCGTCGGCCGGATTCGACCAGGAAGCCAAGGATTTTCTGGCGGTGCTCCTCGGTTCAGCGGTCGTAGGGTTCGCGCGGATCCTGGATCGGATCATCGTTGAAACCGGCGCCGTTCCCCCGTCGACGAACATCTCGCTTCTGGGAGTGATGGCACAGCTCACGGTGCCGATCTTCTGGGTGACCAGGAAGTTGAAGGACGCTAAGGAGCGGGCTGTCGTCGAAGCGATGTATCAGGAGTTCCAGCGCACCGGAAAAGTGATCGATACGCTCCCCGAAGACGACTGGAACCTCCGCCGGATGCACGCGGAGGAAGTGCTCAAGAAGCCTCTCGCTGTGCTCGACCAGGAACCGATCGGCCCGCTTGGTTCGGCGTACGGAACCGGCGCCGCGGCGCGCACCAAGACCAAAGTGAAGCCGAAATCACAGTCTCAGCCCAAGCCGAAACCGGCAGCGACTGAGAAGCCCGCCGCGCCGGCGACTTCGGCCCCGCGAGAGCCGAGATTCTATCTGAAACCCGACGATCCCGTGGAAGCAGCCCCCTCCATCGGTCCCAAGACCGCTGAGCGACTGGAAGTCGTGGGGATCCGAACGGTGCGCGACCTGCTGGCCGCATCCCCCGAAAACGTTGCCAAGAAACTGAACCTTAGACACATCGACGCGGCCCAGCTCCGTTCGTGGCAGGCTCAAGCGCAACTGGTATGCGATGTCCCCGGACTGCGCGGACACGACGCCCAGATCCTTGCGTCCTGCCAAGTCAACGACGCCACGACCCTTCACCAGTGCGCCGTCGACGATCTCCTGACGCGCGTCCTCGCCTTTATCAAAACCCCTTCCGGGGAGCGCATCCTTCGGGACGGGAAGCCGCCCGATCGGGCCGAGGTGGAACAGTGGATCAGCGCCGCGAATTCAACGATCCGCAGCGCCGCATGAGCACCAACAAGAGAAGCCCAGGGATCGCGATCCCTGGGCTTCTGAACGCTCACATTCGCGGGCGCCTACTCACCGGCATCCCTGAGAATCACATAGCGTTTCCCTTCCGCGTTGCGTAGATGGATGACGATGCCTTCCTTCAGCGACAGCTTTTCCACTGCGGCCTGAAACTCTTCGGTCGTCTTCACCGGTGAGTTCCCCACGCGTTCGATCACATCGCCGTTGTCGATGCCGGCCAGCGCCGCAAGGCTGCCGTCCTTCACCCCGGTTACGACCACCCCAGTCGCGTTGGGGATTCCCAATTGCTTTGCCAAGTTCGGGGTGAGCACGCTCAACTCCAAACCCAGCTTGTCGAACTGCGTCCCTTCGCTGGGGGATTCGGGTTCAGCCGACGAAGCGGCAATGCTCTTCGGCAACTCTTCAATCGTGACGTTGAGGGTGACCGGCTTCCCTTCCCGGATCACTTCCAGCTTGTAGGACTTGCCGATTGCGAGCCGCTCGACGATCCCTTGCAGGCTGGGAGGATCAACCACCACCTGATCGTTAAGCTTCCGGATGACGTCTCCCGATTCGAGGCCGGCCTTATCCGCCGGAGAGTCGGGCATCACCTGCTTCACGATCACGCCGTCACGCACTTTGACGTCGAATTGCTTGGCCGTTTCTGCGTCCACGGCCGCAATGCTGGTCCCCAAGTACCCCCGCTGCACTTGGCCGCTCTTCACGAGTTGATCCCCCACCCAACTGGCGATATGGGTCGGAATGGCGAAGCCCACACCGTCGTATCCGCCGCTCGTCGATGCGATCGCGGTGTTGATGCCGATCACTTCCCCTTTGAGATTCACCAGAGGCCCGCCGCTGTTGCCGGGGTTGATCGCGGCGTCGGTTTGCAGGAAGTCTTCCCGATCGGTGATCCCCCGGTGACGGCTCGTGCCGCTGATAATCCCCTGCGTCACGGTCATTTCGAGGCCGAAGGGCGAACCGAAGGCCAGCACCCAGTCGCCCACCTGCATCGCCCGGCTGTCTCCCAGCTTGATCGCCTGAAGTTGCCCGGCGTCCTTGATGCGGAGCACTGCCACGTCGGTCCGCGGATCGGTCTTGATGTCGGTCGCCAGGAACTCGCGACCGTCGTGCAGACGCACCTTCACTTCGTCGGCTCCTTGCACGACGTGGTTGTTCGTCATGATGATGCCGGAGGGATCGATGATGAATCCCGAGCCCGCGCCGGAGCGGCGCGGCGTCATCATGCGGCGCGGATTTTCAAAAAACTCGCGGAAACGCGGGTCGTCCCTGAAGAATTCGCGGAAGGGATTGCCTTCGTCGTCGAAAGGAGTGCGACCCCGATCCACCTGCCGCGGACGGGTGGTGGTCTCGATCGACACAATGCTCGGCATCGTCTGGGCGGCGACCGACCGAAACATGTTCGACATGTCCTGCGGTGTTGCCGCCGACGGTACGGCGATCGCTTGCTGACGTGGTCCCCACGCCGTGATTCCCGCGGCGACCGCCGCACCCAAAGCGATCCCCGCTGCATACTGACGCCACGTGGAACTGGACATCAAATTCTCCTTCCAGAAACGAAGCCGCACGACGGCGGCCGGTAGATCCGTCAATTGGGCGTCGCGACCATCAACGCCGCGACGCCTCAGGACGTGAAAATTCCGCTGTCAGATTATACGTACCCGGTCGGCCCGACGTTGGATCAGTCTTGCCCGTGAGGCAAGAGCCCAGGTGCTTCGCGGCGGAAATTTCCAAGAGGGATCAATCACCTTGGATCGGCAGAGTCGCTGTCGGCTTCTTCGGTCGACACGGCTTCGACGACAAACACAAGTGTACACACAACCACATCAGGGTCAGTCTCAACGCTATGCCAGGATCTCCGAAATGATCCGTCCGCCCACATCCGTCAGACTCTCATCGCGACCTTGATGGAACCAGGTCAGCAGTTCATGGTCGAGTCCGAGCAGATGGAGGATGGTCGCATGGATGTCGTGCAGGTGGGCTCGGTCCTGAACGGCTTCAAAACCAAACTCGTCGGTCGCGCCGTATTTCATCCCCCCACGGACGTTGCCGCCGGCAAGCCACATCGAAAATCCATAAGGATTGTGATTGCGTCCCGGCTCTCCCTGCCCTTCGCTGAAGGGCATGCGGCCGAATTCGCCCCCCCAGACGACCAGCGTGCTCTCCAAAAGCCCCCTTTGTTCCAGGTCCGTCAGCAGGGCCGCGATGGGTTGATCTACTTCCGCCGCATGCTGACCGTGATTGGTCTCGATGCTTTTATGGGCATCCCAGGTCTCCTCCAGATGGCCCCCGCCGGAGTAAAGCTGCACGAAGCGCACACCCCGCTCGACCAGTCGCCGGGCAACCAGGCAATTACGACCGAACTCATCGGTCGGTTGCTTCCCGATCCCGTACATCGCTTGCGTGGACGCAGTCTCCTGCGACAGATCAACGGCCTCGGGCGCGTCCGCCTGCATGCGGAAAGCGAGTTCGTAGCTGTTAATCCGCGCCGCCAGCTCCTGTCCGCCGGGGCGCGCGTCGAGATGCTGTTGATTGAGTTCGGCGAGGAGATCCAGTTGTCGTTTCTGCGCCGTCCGATCGAGAAACTCCGGTCCGCGGAGATCAAGCACCGGGTCTCCCACCGGCCGGAAGAGGGTCCCCTGATAGGCCGCCGACATGAATCCGCTGGACCAGTTGGGTTGTCCGCTGATGGGCCCGCCGCGCTTGTCCAGGATCACGACATAACCCGGCAAGTTCTGATTCTCGGTTCCCAGTCCATAAACGGCCCAGCTTCCCAGCGACGGCCGGCCGATGAACGTCTTGCCCGTGTTCATCGCCACCAGCGCCGAACCGTGGGCATGACTATCCGTGTGGCACGAGTTGATCACCGCCAGTTTGTCGGCATGCTCGCGGACGCGGGTGAAGAAGTCTGAAATCATCAATCCGCTTTCGCCGCCCGGGCGAAACTTGCGAAAGCTCGGCGTGAGGTAGCCGATCTTGCGTCCCCCCGAGTTGATGAATTTCTTGCCCTCCGGCAGTGGTTTCCCCGCATATTTTTCGAGCTCCGGCTTAAAGTCGAACGTATCGACCTGACTCGGCGCGCCGTTCATCATCAGAAAGATCACCGACCGCGCCTTCATCGGATAATGCGGTTCGGTGACGGACATGGGATCCCGCCGCCGCGTGGATGCGGCCCCCCGCAGCGATTGGGGATGGGCGCCCTGAGCCGCCAGCAGCGCCGCCAGCGCCGTTCCCGTGAATCCCCCACCCATCTGCCAGACCAGTTCACGCCGCGTCAAACCGCAGGGGAATTTGCAGGAACTCGTCGTCGACGAATCACCTTGGCCGGCCATGCGGACACCACTTTCGCTGGTTTGATCAATCGACGTACAGGAATTCATTCGTATTCAGCAGCACATGGCACAACGACGCCAGCGCCAGGCGCCGCGGGTCCGAACGCGCATCGGTCACCGCGATGCCGTAGCGATGCAGGAGGTGGCGGGTCACGTCTTCGCGCTCGCGATCCGTCAGTTCGCGGTCGTAGACGAGCAACGCGGCAACGTCCCCCTGCCAGTATTCCCCGTCGATGTTTCCTTGAGTCCCAATGACATAGCCCGTCGTCAAGGTGCGGGGTGAGATGGGATGGGTTCGCCGGGCCAATTCCCTCAGATTCTGAAAGACGGCGGCACCGCGCGGCCCGGCCGTCGCTGCGAGCACGCAATAGCGCTGAGGCTCGGCCAGTTGGCCGGCAGCCGCAAAGTCATCGGTCAGTCGAATTGTGGTTTCCGCGGTCAGCCCCAGAAAGAGAGACGAAACCGAATTTCCCGCGGAACCATTCCAATTGGAGAGAATCTCCCGGTGCCCGCGGCCGCCGGCGTCGTTGATCACCGCCAGGACCGTGAATGCGGGCTGCGTGACGACTTGCCCTTCCAACGACAGAAACGCCCCTCGACCGTCAAACCGGATTGCAGGTCGGCCGTGAACCGCGGCGGCAACCAGCACAGGCCGCCGATCAATTTGCGGCTGAAGCGCGTGATGTCCACTGCCTGATGCGTCCATCCAGCTCACGACCCGACCATCTCCGTCAACGGTCACACCACGATCCGCGAACAGATTCAGCACACAACCTGCCGTCACCGGCACGTCGGCCGAAGCGAACGTCTCGTCCCGAGAAAAGTGGACGAACTGTGCCTCGACATGGCGGCGTGCGGCGGCGAGTTCACGCGGTGAGGGGGTCCGCCCGAGAATGGACGTCCAGGCGGCGACGATCTGCTGGTCGCCCATGGCGGGTGTTGACTGCTGATCCAGAATCTGTTCGGCGACCGCCTGACTGCGTTCGTGAACGAACTCGTTATTGAGGAGCGCCAGCGCCTGCGGCGCCACGGTGGTCACATCGCGCTGACCGCAGGGGAGCGTGCTGTCGGCGAAATCGAACGTGGTCATCAGCGGCGACAACAAACTGCGCTGCACGTACATGTAGAGGCTGCGGCGAAGTTGCTCGGAGGCGGGAGAGGCCTGCCAGGCTCCGGATTTTCGCGACAGCCCTTCCAGCGCATCGGCGCTCAGTGTGGGACGGAAACTGGGGCCGCCCTGACGACGATCCAGTTGTCCTCCGACAGCCAGCATCGCGTCGCGGAGCGATTCGGCATCCCGTCGTCGGCGCTCGGCATGCCACCAGTAGTGATTGGCGGCGTCGCGTTCGGCGTAGAGAGCTTGTTGAGGATGCAGCGAGGCTTGTCGATAAGTGCGCGACATCACCATCATTTTGTGGAGCGGCTTCAGTTTCCAGCCGTTCTCCACCAGTTCCGCGGCCAACCAATCGAGCAACTCTGGATGAGTGGGTTTCGAGCCGTTAAATCCGAAATCGTTGGGGGAACGGACGAGTCCTTTTCCAAAGTGATGCTGCCACAGACGATTGACCGCCACTCGAGGCGTCACGGGGTTTCGTAAGTCCACGAGCCAGCGTGCCAGCTGCAACCGTCGCAGCGTTGTCCTGGCCTCCGGCGGCGGGGAGGCCAGTCCTCCGGCCGGCACCGGTAGAAACGAAAGCGGGCCCGGTTCCACAACCCCCAATGGCTGGAGCGGATCACCCTTCCTCAGCAGATGCAATGGGGGCGGATCACGACGAATGTCGGTCCAGCCCAGTACGTTCGCGATTCCCAGTTCCTCGGCGGACGGACCACCGAGAAGTTCCCGTCCGCGGGCCTGGATGGCCCCGGGCCAGAAGGCATTGGCCAAACGGTAGTAGTCTTCCTGCGCGATCGGGTCGAATTTGTGATCGTGACAGCGGGCGCACTTGACGCTCAGGCCCAGAAATGCCGTCGAAGTGGTGTGAACGAGGTCTTCCAGTCGGTCGTACTGGTACTCCTCCGGATCGTTCGGCTCGTCGTTCCACGTCCCCAGGCGGAGGAAGCCCGTCGCAATGACGGTCGACTCGTTGCGATCAGGCAACTCGTCGCCGGCGAGTTGCTCCATGACGAAGCGATCGTAGGGCAGGTCATCGTTGATCGCATCGACCACCCAGTCGCGATACTTCCAGGCGAAGGGCTTCTCCTGATCGCGTTCGTAACCGCTCGTATCGGCATAGCGCACCAGATCGAGCCAGTAACGCGCCCAGCGTTCGCCAAAGTGCGGCGACGCCAGCAGCCGATCAACTAGCTGCTCGTAGGCGGTAGGGGACTCGTCGGCCGCAAACGCCGCAATTTCCTGTGCCGTCGGCGGCAGGCCCCACAAATCGTCGTAGAGACGGCGAATCAGCGCCGTCCGATCGGCCGGCGGTGCGGCCATGAATCCCGCCTCCGCGAGCGACTGGCCGACGAACGCATCGATCGGAGTCGTTGCAGATTCCGTCAGCTTCGGCACGGCAGGACGCACCAGCGGTTGCAGCGACCACCAGTCACGACCCGCACGTACGTCGGTCGTCCGCTCGAAGAGGTCGAGACGACGGTCGTCCGGCCAAGGAGCGCCGGCGGCAATCCAATCGTTGAGAGCCTGAACTTCCGCCGCCGAGAGCGGTTGCGGCTTTCCCTGCCGAGGCGGCGGCATTTCTCCTGCAATGATGCGTTGCAGCATCCGGCTGGCAGCGGCGTCGCGTGGAACGACGGCCGGACCGGAATCTCCTCCGCGCAAAACTCCTGCGGAAGAGGTCAGCACCAATCCCCCCGCAGCGTCACGTTCGTTGTGGCATTCGATGCAACGTCGCAACAGCACGGGGGCGGCCGTCGTCTCAAACTCGTCGGCGACGAGCGGACGATGGATTCCGATGACGACGCCAAGTCCGGCTATGAGCCAACCGACGACCACACCCCGCACGCGACGCTGCATGCAAAATCCCCCGTGGACGACGAGCCTTTCGACCGACGCGAAGAATCGATCAAGTTTGATGGATTCGGTCGTGGCCCGCAACCGGGAAATCGGGGCGGGTGATCCCGAAACCGCACGCCGCAAGGGCAGGTTCCATCGATCATCCGAAGCATCGGCGGGGGTCGGCGACTTCAGGCGCTCTTCCGTTCGGGCAGCGGAACCAGCTTGGGAATCGGCAGCTTCACGCCGATGACGCCGCCGTGGTGCTTCCTGAGTTCATCGAACCGCATCCGCAGAAAACCCCACAACTGATCGTTCGGCTGCCGGTCGAGATAGCGGCGGGCGAGCACCCCCATCTCGCGATCATATTCTTTCTGGCTGTGACTGTGGACGTGATACCGGCCTTCCATGCGGCGGATGTCGCCGTCAAAGCGCGGGCTGATGTGAAACAACTCGTGGAAAACGGTGATCAACTTCTCCTCAACCGGCTGATCCAGGAACCGCGGGAGATAAAACGTGAGGATGTACAGGATCTCGGTTTCGCCGTGAAACATCCGGCGGACCGTCCACAGGTGCCTGCCGCGGCGGGTGATCAGCGCACCATTCTCAAAGCGCATGGGAGTGAGTTTGGCCTGCAGGCCATGCAAGACGCGGCGACGCGCCTGGGCAAAGGCGACCGCGACCTGGGGCATTGCGACATGTTCCAGTTCCGGGGTGTGGAGGACCACATCCTCGCAGAGCCGCCGCATGGCGGTGGTGAAGTCAAAGGGGCTGCGAGACATCGGCCGGTCCAATCCTCCAAACGCCGCTCGGAAGCCCCACGGTTCTAAACAGTCGACACGATCTTGACCAGTCCGAATTGGCGCGGACGCTCGAATGCTGATTTCCACGGGCAACTCTTGGGGGAGCTAAGGGCTGAGGGTCAAGGGCTAAGGGCTAAGAGCCATGAGTTCAGAAACCGATTACATCGATTCTTTCCCTCAGCCCTTAGCTCTCAACCCTCAGCCGCCGACGCTCAAGAGGGGCCGGCGTCATCCTGCGGCGCTGGCATCTACGTCGCGTCCCAGGACCACGCTCATGAAGCGGCGGGTGATCGGCGACAGCACCCGGTCAACCCGCGTCCAGACGGCCACGTTGCGGGTCTTGGCGCCGTCGACAGGGTCCAGTTCGAACCGCAGGACGTCGTCGTCGAGGCCCATGTCGAACACGAGGCCGACGGCGATTCCACTTTTGACCACCGACACGACCGACGCATAGTTGTCGACGACAATGCGGGAATAGCCGTCTTGCGGCGCCGGCACGTGGGCCAGCGGTCCCTTGAGGTCCGATCGAATCAGACAGACGTCTGCGGTCGCCAGTTCCTTGATCTTTACCTTATAGCCATCGGCGAATAATTTCTCGTTGTACACGCCATGCCCATCCCGCGCGGCAATCAAGACCGTTGCATGCTGGTCACTGATGAGGTCGCGGCGGAGTCCGTCCGGGATCACATCGTCCATCGCACCGAAGATTGCGCAATCGATGTCTTCGTTCTCGAGGGCGAAAAGGAGCGAATCGCGGGTCGACTCCGTGAGCTCCAGATCGACGTCTACGCGACCTTTGCCCTTGGGGCGGCTCTCCAGAAACGCGCGAATCTTCGACGCCAGGAAGGTGGTCATCACACGGTTGCTGGTTCCCACGCGCAGCGTTTCGCGCTGCCGCACGAACGGCCCCTGTTCGTGCAGTTTGATTAGGTTCTGTGCGAACTGGTAGGCCCTTTCCCCGTCTGGGGTGAGCTTCAGCGTGTGCCGATTCACGAGCGTCCGCTTCCACTGGGCCTCCAGTTCCTTGATCACGCGGTCGGCGTGCGTGGCATTGTTGGCGACGTGGCTGAGCAACTGGTGCATCGAGGGATGCTTGCCGGTGCGGACTTCGTGACCCAGCGCGGCCACGACGCGCAACTGGGCCAAGGTTCCGTGGAAATCAGGATCACTGCTCGGGGCGCGCTTGGACATCAACTTCTCCAGAATACGAGGTGAGATGCGTCGGGAAACTACAGGTGTTCCGGCCGATGGGCGGCGGACAGTGTGTCAATGCAACCTTCCCCGACCAAGGGACTGCATCAGGAATTGGCACCAAAGGTGAGAACAGGCTCGCGCGTTGCGCAGATCAAACTTTTCAAGGAATCTAGATTCGATTCTGCTCGATGATACCCTATCGACGTCCAAGCACGGCCCTGAGGATTTCATGCGGCCGATTTGCAGCGCACGTTGTGATCCAGGGAGTGGACGCCGTCGTTGGTTTGCTAAGTGCTCTTCGCCAGGTTGACCGCCGCCGACGCCGTGCGGCAACGCGATGACCTGCGAACGTCCCGGGTGATGGATCTTCCCATGACAGTCGGCGCGCCCCCCCAGAAGCCTCGCGTTTGCCCCCCGTGAATCCACGTCGCGGTGAGGGCCTTTGGTCTCAGCAATCTTCCGTCGTCAAATTGTGCTCCTCCTGCGCGTCTCCGATGCCTGTCGGAGACCCTGCGGGAGGACCCGCCGCGGCATTGGTGCGCGCGCCGTGGCGTTACGCTTCCCTTGCGCCCATGGATCCCAGGACATGGTGGCTTCCGCCCGTAAGTTCTCGGCCGACGAACAGCGCGATCCCAACGCCCTCGCGCTGGGTTGGCAGCAATCCAGCGTGCAGCCGTTCGGCTTCGCCTCCGCCGCTCCCGCCTACCAGCCCAGCCCCGATCCGCTCATCTACGCGGGGGACGGGCACCTGGGGACCTTCGCCCCCACGGGCAAAGGGAAGAGCGTCTCCGTGATCGTCCCCACGTTGCTCACCAGCCACCGCTCGATGATCGTGCTCGACCTCAAGGGCGAACTCTACAATGTCACTGCCCGCCGCCGAAGGGAAATGGGACACCACGTCGTGGCCATTGACCCGTTCAATGTCGTACTGCCGAAAAGCGATGGCCTCAATCCGCTCGATTTTTTTCGCCTGCCGGGAGTTGACCTCGAAAGCGAGGCGATGACCCTCGCCAGCAATCTGGCCGACGGCAATTCTTCGCTGCGCGAGCGGTTCTGGGATCTGCATGGGACGGCGCTGTTGTCAGCGTTGCTGGCGCACTTCGGGAATCACACGGATGTCGCGCAGCGGCACATTCTGGCAGTGCGCGACCTCATGCTCGCGGACGACCCCATTGTCGACATCGCCCGGCTGCTGGACTCTCAGACGGTCACATCACCGATGGCGCGTCGTGAATTGGCCGGATTCATCAATCAGGCGGAGCGTGAGACGCGCCCCAGCGTTCTCGCGACGGCCACGTCCTACCTGAAGCCCTTCGGCAGCGATCAGATCGCTGACTCCGTCACGCGTTCGTCCTTTGCTTTGGAGGATGTGATCGCCGGCAAACCACTGACGCTGTACTTGATTTTCCCCCTCGACAAGCTGGAATCCCACGCAGGTCTGCTGCGTCTGTGGCTGGCGACGTTGATGGCCACGATTCTCCGCCGACGCCGCCGCATGGAGATGCGCACCCTCTTTCTGTTGGACGAGTGCGCCCAACTCGGTCGTTTCAAGCTGCTCAAGCCCATCGTGACGTTGTGCCGCGGATTCGGGTTGCAGGCGTGGCTCTTTTTCCAGTCGCTGGCTCAGCTCAAGGCCGAGTATGTGGAAGACTGGCGAACCATTCTGGACAACCTGTCGGTGATTCAATCCTTCGGCTTTGAAAACATGTTCGCCGCGCAGGAATGGGGCTGGTTCTTCGGCCGCGAGTCGCAAGAACTGCTGGGTCTTCCTGAGGACGAGCAGTTGATTCACCTGCCCGGTCGGGGAACCGTGCAGTCGCGACGGTTCAACTACCTGCTCGACCGCCGCTTCGCCGGATTGTTCGATCCCAATCCGCTCTGCGAAGTTCCGCGGGAGACTTCCGAAGAGGGATCCCAGAAGTGGATCGCGCGCTGATCACGCTGCGAGCGGGGGGACTGACGTCCCCCCGTTCACCGGTGCGCTGCTTGAGTCCCAGCGGTAATTTCGCGACGATGCCCACTCGACATGGCATCCGACAACGATACCGAGGACTTGCGAGACGTGACGAACACGACGGCACCGGCACAGGCTCCCGCGCCGAAATCCGGGGGATTTTTTAACGATTTGCGGATCTTGTGGCACCTGGTCGTCTCACGCGCCACCGGCAACACCCACGAAGAACGGTTGGAAAGTTTCTACAAAGGTCAGGCCGGCGGCTACGACGCCTTCCGACGCCGGTTGCTCCACGGACGGGAAGACTTGTTCACCCGCTTGCCGGCAGCTCCGGGGGGCGTGTGGGTGGATCTGGGAGCCGGAACCGGCGAGAACGCGGAACGCTGGGGAAACCGGCTGCCGCAATTCTCGCAAGCCTATCTGGTCGACCTGTCTTCGTCCCTTCTGAAGGTGGCCGACGAGCGAATCGCCGCCCGCGGCTGGAATAATGTCACCACGGTGCATGCGGATGCAACCAAATTCCTGCCTCCAGAGGGCGCTGCAGATGTGGTGACGATGTCGTACTCACTGACAATGATTCCCGACTGGTTCGCCGCGATTGATCAGGCGCACAGGATGCTCAAGCCGGGGGGCGTCATCGGAGTCGTGGATTTCTTCGTCGCCCGCAAGTATCCCGTCGATGGACTTTCCAGACATGCCTGGTCCACCCGGACCTTCTGGCCCACCTGGTTCGCCAATGACAATGTGTTCCTGAGTCCGGACCACATCCCTTATCTGCAGAATCGATTCGAGACTGTCGAACTCGTTCAGCGCCGGGGAAAGGTGCCCTACATTCCGTTCGTCCGCGCTCCCCACTACTACTTTATTGGTCGCAAACCACTGAGTTGAGCGATTGAAACTGATCCATCAGTTCTAGCGGTGTTTCACGAATTCCCGATTCCCACGAATTCGTGAAAGACGGCGAACTGCCGCTGGTATTTTCTCGCAGCGTCGCTTCTGCGGAACACGAGGCCGGGATCATCTTCCGCAGCGAACTTGTTGACCGGCTCTCCGGTCGATCTAGAATGCTAAATCCCGCGCAACCTCACGCGATTGCCTCTGGCCCTCTACACGGAGTTGGCGTTCATGCCGCGCGTTCTGACAGCTTTGCCAGTCTTCAACGAAGTTCGCCATGTGGGGCCGGTTCTCGATGAAGTGATCCGCTTCAGTCAGGATGTTCTCGTCGTCGATGACGGTTCCACTGACGGAACATCGGAGTTACTGGCAGCTCGAAACGACGTCGTCTGGCGGCGACATCCGCAGAATCAAGGCTACGGGGCCGCGCTGCGCACCGCTTTTGACTTTGCACGGGAACACGACTACGACGTGCTGGTCACCATCGACTGCGATGGTCAGCACGAGCCGAAACTCATCCCAGAAATGGCCGCCGCCGTGTTTCGCGACCCGCAGCACCCCATCGACATTGTTTCCGGCAGCCGTTACTTGCAGGTCTTTGAAGGGGACAGCGTGGCTCCGGCGGATCGGCGCCGGATCAACATGGAGATCACGGCATGGCTGAACCGCCGGTTCGGCCTACAGATCACCGACGCCTTCTGCGGGTTTAAGGCGTATCGGGTGCCGGCATTGGCGCATCTGCACATCACAGACCTTGGCTATGCCATGCCGCTGCAGGTGTGGGTTCAGGCGGCCCGCTACTGCCTTAAGATCGAAGAGTTCCCTGTACCGCTGATTTACCTCGACGAAGAACGCTCGTTTGGCGGCGCGCTGGACGACGCACACCGGCGGCTGACCCACTACTATTCGGTGTTGCACCGCGAGATCGCCGCGTTGGAATTTCCCTGCGGCGAACCCGTCCCGGCGACCGGCGCCGCGGCGGTCGCAGCGACCCCGGGATAAGACTTCATTCGGCCATCGACTGGCGACGCCGCTGATTGGATTTCGGGCGACGCCCGCCGCAGTTCGAATTCCGGCGAAGGCGGTGCCGACGCTCTTTACGTCCCCAGGGACCGGGATTCCAGGCGTGCATCGGTTTCAGTCCGGCAGTTCCGCGGGCACAATAGGACATCGTCCCATCATCGTTTTCGCCTGATAGGCTCTGGATTGAACCTGCAGTCAGCCTCAGAGTCCGCCACAGCAACGCGCGGCCGCGTGATGCGGCGCGTGATGCGCGCCCCGCGCGAGGACCGCTCGGCCGTCATCATCCCCCCATGGACTGCTGCCCAGGCGACGCTGGTCCAAAACCAGACGTTGTTCCGACAACTGTCCGGCGGGCTGCTGGGACTGTCTTGGGACGACTGGCGGTTATGGTGTCGTGAATCCTGTCTCACCGCCGCTCGCGAATACACCTCGGACACGCTGCGCCTCCCCCTCCCCTCAGGACCCACAGGTCCGTTGATCGTCGGCGGTCATCAGCCAGAGTTGTTTCACCCCGGCGTCTGGGCGAAGAACTTCGCGATTGGGCGGCTGGCGCAGCAAGTCCGCGGCGTCAGTCTGCATTTGATTGTGGACAGCGATGCTTCCGCTCAGGCATCCGTCTCCATCCCGGTGGGATCGCGCGCCGAGCCGCGATTGCAGCCGATTCCCTTCGATGCGCCGCGGGCGTTGCAGCCCTGGGAGAACGTGCCTGTCACTGATCCCGAATTGTTCGCGACGTTCCCCGAACGGCTGAGCAATGCGTTGTCTCCCTGGGGTATCGAGCCGCTCGTGTGTGATGCGTGGCCCGCGGCGCGGAGTCAGTCCCGGCGTGGCGGGGGTCTGGTGGATGCGTTGACTGCCGCTCGCGCCGCGATGGAGCATCAGTGGGGTCTGCCCAATCTTGAGTTGCCGATGTCGCGAGTGTGCACTCTGGCGCCCTTCCTGTGGATGGTGGCTGCGATTGCCGCGCGATTGCCGGAGTTCGTCGAACATCACAATGCGGTGCTGAGGGAATATCGCGTGCTCAATCGAGTCCGCAGCCGCTCACATCCCGTGCCCGATCTGGCTCGAACCGAGGACTGGTACGAAGCACCATTCTGGATCTGGCGTCGCGGCGACACGCAGCGCGACCGCTTGTGGGTCCGCCGTCGCGGTACGGAGCTGACGCTGCGGGATCGACGCGAAGAAATTCTGCAGTTGCGGCTCGGCGGGGATCACGATGCAGCCGCCGCCCTCGAGCAGCTGCAGGAGTTGCAACAGAGGGAAATTCATTTGCGGACCCGGGCGCTGACGACCACGATGTTCGCAAGGTTGGGGTTGGCCGACCTGTTCGTCCACGGCCTGGGGGGCGCGAAGTACGACGAGATGACCGATGCCCTGATGGGGCGGATGTTCGATGTCGATCCGCCCTCGTTTCTGACCGTGTCTGCGACGGCGCATCTGCCGTTGGGCGGGAGTTGGGACGTCACCATCGAGGACCGCGGCCGACTGCTCCATCAGCAACGAGATCTTGACCACAACCCGGACCGCCACGGCGACATGCAGACTTCGGCAATGTCAGCCGCCCTCGCCGCGGAAAAATGTCGTTTGGTCGACAGTCTCAATCATGAATCCGTTGAGTTTCGATCGATGTCGCGCCTGGAACGACGTCGGCATTACCAACGGTTACGCTCAGTCAATGCCGCATTGGCCGGCACATTGTCCACGGAACGACAACGGCTCGCCGATGAACTGTCGCAGATGAATCGCCGACTGGCCGCCAACCAGATCCTCCGTCGCCGCGAATTCAGTTGGGTGACGTTTCCCGCGGAGAAACTGCAGGGGCTCTACGGCGAGCTGTTTCCATGAGCGTCCGCAAGGGAGGGTCAGGGTGGTGAACCGCAGAGGGCGCGGAGATCGCAGAGGGAGTGAGAGCAATCTCTGCGATCTCCGCGCCCTCTGCGTTTCAGACTCAAATCCTTCGGAGCTGGGGCCGGTCAGAGAAGTTTTACGCAGCCCGGTGGCCCGACTGAAACGTCGCCGGTTTGACGCCGCGCCCGATGATCAGGTTGGTCTGGAAGACCTCGGGTCGCTCCAGTCCGGCGTCGGCGAGCCATTCGCCGAGCTTGGCCGCGCAGCCGGGGTGATGATGGGTCGCAGTGAGGCGATCGCACATCGCCAATTGCGCCCGCTCGCGCTGCACCTGGGGCGAACACAGACCGAGTGTATCGACGGGAGCAATCGGCAGCAGGCGTTCCAGTCGATGTCCGACCACGGGGATGCGCCCCAGCAGCCGTTGAATCGGCAACAGCCAGTTCGTCAGCGCCATCGCGAATTGGATCGCTCGCTCCCGCGACATCCGGCGGGTGAGCATCCGCAGCCATGCCGTCGGACCAAACCGACGGATCCACCGCGGCGGCGCGATGTCCACGGCCAACTTCCCGCCCGGTTTGACGTGCTGACCCAGATGCAACACCGCAGTCCGGGCGTCGGGAAGGCGGTGCAGGACGCCGAAGCAGCAAACGTAGTCGAACAGGGCCGGGCGAAACGGCAAGCCGTAGACGTCCCCCTGCACATAGTGCAGTCGGGGATGGTCGCCCAGGTTTTTGTGGCAAACGTCAATCGCCGTTGAGTAGTCCACCGCGACGACGTGCGCCTCAGCCTGCAAGACGATCTCGGTGAATCGCCCCGCCCCGCAGCCCAGTTCCAAGACCCACTTACCGCGCAGATCAGCAGGTTCCCAACCCGTCTGCGCGAAGAATCGGTCGCGATTCTGCGTGAGTCCATGGCGGCTGTCGAGAACCGCCTGACGGAACGCGTCCCAGATCAGACCGAAGCTGTCGGCATAGGTCTCGCACGGGACAAAGCGAGGAATTCCGGCAACGATCGGGTATCGGGCCACGCAGTCCCAGCAGTCGAGCCAGCCGGTGGCGACGTCGTCGCTGCTGCCGGACTCGATCGTCAGCCCCAGTCGCTGTTGGCACTTGGGACAGCGCAGCCGCTGGGAAAGGTCCTGCCGCATCGACATTCGCCCGTGAATGACCCGTCGAACTCGACACCGGGCCGAGCCGCTTCGCGTCCGTCGCCCTTCAGCAGAAATTGCCGATCGGCGACGGTCCGCGAATGTAGTCGCGAGCCAAATCCAGGGCAAGACGAGTTGGAATTCGCCGCGAATGTGCGAGGAGTCCACGGGAAAACAGACGAGGCGACTTCTTCCCTCGGCCCTCGGTCGATCTTCGGATGATTCCTGCTATTTCGCCGCTTCCGCGTCAGCTTTCGCTTTCGCCTCGAGCTGCGCCGACAGTTCCGGGTTCGGGGTGGCATCTCCCTCGTCCTGGCCCAGGACCCACTTCACACCGCCGGTCACGTGTTCCAGGAACTTGGGGTTCGTCCACGTCCCTTCGTTGTGGCCCAGATTCGTGAAGAAGACCCGGCCTTCGCCGTAGTTCTTGACCCACGAGACGGGGACCATATACGGCGCCTTGGTCTTGCACTTAGCCATGTTGAGGCTCATCAGCACCCGCACCTTCTCCGGCTGCCAGTTCTTGTACTGGTAGATTTCGTCCTTGATCTCGAACTCCGCCCCGAGCGGCTTCATCGCCGGGTGCGCGGTGTCGTGGACCGAAATCGTGACCGTTTCCCCGGCGTTCCACGGGTGGCCGTTGAAGGTGCCTCCGACCATGTCCCAATAGGGCTGGTAGTCGCCGTAAGTGTCCGCAGCTGAATGAAATCCGACGAAACCATGTCCCTTGGTGGTCAGCCATTCCTTGAAGAAATACTCCAGGTCGGCCTCCGCGATCGGCAGCGCGCCGGTCGTGTAGAACATCACGATCTGATACTTCTGCAGATTGGCTTTCGTGAAGTCGGCTTCGGCGTTCTGTGTGCAGTCGACTTTGAACAGCCCGGTCTGCTGACCGAGCTGGGTCATTGCGATTTCAGAAGCCGCCAGAGGCTTGTCGCCACGATTGACCGAACCGTGTGTGAAGCCCTTGCTCTGAGTGAGCATCAACGCACGTGCCGGTTCTGCGGCATTCCCGCCGGATGGCCCCCCGCTGATCAAGAACGAAATTCCGAGAATCGACAACCAGCAACGAAGACTCATGATGCGCGCTTCTCCCGAGTGACGGCTCCCTACCCGCCTCGATGATAACGCTGCGGGAAAGCAAGGAAAACACAAACGCCTCGGCGACCAATCGGTCGCCGAGGCGCTGTCACGTTGAAACTAGAGCGACAATTCGTCGACTTCCGCCGAAAGACTGCCTTCCCGAAGGAAATCCTGGTCGCGGAGCGAGAAATCCGCCGGTGAGCCTGCGACCCTCGGCCCCTAGGGGATCAGAAAGATCAAGCCGGTCACCACGCCGGCCTCGACGGCGGCCGCCTGAGCGTTCCAGGGAATCTGGTACTTCAGCTTGGGGGCCACTTCGCCCGGACGATACCAGCCGAGGGCGTACATTGGCTTGTCGATCGGGTCGAGCGTCATCTGATAGGGGAGGGCCAACAATTGACCGCCGAACTTTGCCACTGAGACGAACGGTTGCACAACAAACGGATAGGTGTGCCCATAGCGCTCGAGCGTCGCGTCCTCGAAGTACAGCGGATAGTGATAGAAGTTCGTCGGTTCCCAAACCATCGCCGTATCGGCGAACATCCGCGGCTGGAACTCTTCCGTCCCGAACTTCACTCCATAATCCGACGCCCGAGCGTCGGCGTACTCGCGAATGTCCTTGTCCACCTGCACGTCGTAGAAGGGCTGAATGTCGCCGATCTTGCGCAAGCCGCCGCGAACCGCTGCGGTCATGCTTTCGACCACCTCGCGTCGACCGGCCGCCTCTTCGATATTTTCGTCTTCGATGAATTCCATCAGGTCCAGATCTGCGGGCATGAGATCGGCATTGTCTCGGCTATCGGCCGTGGCGACAGGCTCACGGAACTCGCGAGCGGGGACCGCGCGAGCCGGAGCGGGCACATCGGGATTCAAGGGCTGGGTCAGAGTCTCCACCGGAGCGGCGGTCACGACCCAGGCCGGTTCTTCGACGGCATCGGGCAACGGCGGCGCTGACCGCGGCTTCGCGGTCTCGGACTCGCCGTCGTCGGGAATGGGCTGCACAGTCCCTGCGGCGAGCGCCCCGGGCCTGGCGACGTCGGTGACGACCGGCTGATAGCGGGCCTTGACCCGCGCCCAGCGCTGTTGCGCTGTTTCTTGCTGCAATTGTTCCAGAGGCGTCACCGCGGCGCGTTCGACGGGCTCGACGGCGGCGAGCTGATCCTGCCCGAACGCGGCGGTTCCGAGCGACGCGCCCAGCAACAAAGCTCCCGCGAGGTCACGCGGTTTCCACGGGGGCATGCTCCACCGAGTAATTCGGGGATTCTTCGACGATCGTGATGTCATGAGGATGACTCTCCCTCACCGTCGCCGGTGAGACCTGAATGAACTTAGCTTCCGTGCGCAGTTCGGCGATCGTACGAACGCCACAATACCCCATTCCGGCCCGCAGCCCGCCAATCAACTGATACAGCAGACTGTGGAGTGAGCCTCGATGAGGGACTCGGCCTTCAACCCCTTCCGGCACAAGTTTCGACGTGCCGAGCTTGCCGTCTTCAATCCTTCCCTGACGGTAGCGCTCGCTACTCCCCTTGACCATCGCACCCAAAGACCCCATTCCCCGGTAACGCTTGTAACTTCGCCCCTGAAACAGGATCACTTCCCCCGGACTTTCATCGAGCCCCGCCAGCAGGCCCCCGAGCATCACCGCATGTGCCCCGGCGGCCAGCGCTTTCGTGATATCTCCGCTGTAGCGAATTCCCCCATCGGCAATAATCGGCACATCGGTGTCTTGCGCTGCCTTCGCGGCATTGGCCACGGCTGAGAGTTGCGGCACACCCACGCCGGCGATGATTCGCGTCGTGCAGATCGATCCCGGCCCGATCCCCACCTTGACGGCGTCCGCCCCGGCGCGAATCAGGTCTCGTGCACCTTCGGTCGTCGCCACGTTTCCGGCGATGACGTCGATGTCCCACCGCCGCTTCAATTCCGCGACCGTTTCCACCACGTTCTTTGAGTGCCCGTGCGCGCTGTCCACGCAGAGCACGTCCACACCTTTGTCGATCAGACGCTCGGCTCGCTCGTAGTCGTAGACGCCTATCGCCGCCCCGACGCGCAATCGACCCCGCTTGTCCTTGGACGCCCGCGGATATCGCAAATTCTTGTCGATATCCTTAATCGTGATTAACCCCTTCAATTGATACGAATCGTCCACCAGGAGCAATTTCTCCACTTTATTCTCAAGCAGGATCCGCTCTGCGGCCTCCAGAGTGGTCGTTTCCGGTGCCGTGACGAGCTTGTCTTTGGTCATCACTTCGGAAATCAGCACCTCGCGCGACGGCAGAAATCGCAGGTCGCGACGCGTGAGAATGCCCATCAGCTTCCCGTTCAGAGTGACCGGGACCCCACCGATGTTCCGTTGTTCCATGATGTCGCAGGCCGTCCCCGCAGTCGCGTCGGGGGGAAGCGTCACCGGATCGACGATGACGCCGTGCTCCGCCCGCTTCACGCGTTCCACCTGCTGGGCCTGCAATTCGGCCGACATGTTCTTATGCACAATGCCGATGCCCCCTTCCTGAGCCATGGCGACGGCCATATCGCTTTCGGTGACCGTGTCCATGGGGCTGGAGAGGATCGGCACATTCAGCCGGATGTGGCGGGTGAACTGCGTTGCGGTGTCGACTTCCGTCGGCACGATCTCACTGTAGCCGGGTTCGAGCAGCACGTCGTCAAAGGTGATGCCGCGGTAGACGATGCGATCTTCCATGGTCGGGGAAATCCTGGGATGGGTTGGGGATTCGGCGTTAGGATCAATCAATTCCAGAACCGGCGGCAGTCCGCTTCAGGACGCTGCGAACGGGGAGTTTCGTTCTGGCAGGTGTCGCGTTCTCACCTTGGCCAGCCGCTCAGCGATCTTGGCGACATTGAGCGACTCGTGGGCGGCGACCACGCTGCGCCCCCAGTACTCCAACAGCGGCGAAGGTGCGACGCTTTCAATGTCGATTTCTCGGAAAACTGCCAGAACATAAGGAAGGGCCCAGTCTGGGCGCCCCAAATTCAGGGACTGCTCGATCAATTGACCATAGGCCAACTCGAACCAGATCCAGCCGCGGCTCGAGTTCATGAAACGCGGCGTCACCCAAACCACGGGAAACTCGCTGGCTCCCAGCGCGTCGCGAATTGCAGGTGCGGTGGGTTTGCCGTGCGGCCAATCGTCGCAATCCAGAAAACAAGGCGGGACATGCGGCGAAGACAATCGGATTCTGCGATCCAGGGATCGCTTGAGTCGGCGAACGTTCGTCAGATCCTCGCGAACATGGGAAATGAAAAATGAATGTCGGTAATTGCCCAACGGGTGGGGAACCCACCAGTCGGCTGTGCGTCCGCGATTCTCCTGCATCACGAACTCCTAGAATTCGGGCAGTTCGGGAACAGCGGCCACGGGTTCGGCGTGATTGATCGCACGTAAGGCTTCAATTCCCTGACCTGCCGGGCGGTAAAATCCAAACTTGTCGACCTCGATCCAGCCGCGTGCTTGCAGTTGCTGAGACAGTGTTTGCACTTGGGTCTGAGAGTAACCGTGCCGGTCAGCGACGATGCTCTCGATCATGTGATACGGAATCCCGGTGACCCGCACGATCGAACCGTCTTCATCCGTCCGAATAACGGGCCACAACGCCTGCATGAATGTCTTGTAGGGCTCTGGCACCTTCTGCAGGTCTTCTTTGGTGATCGCCATCGTGCGACTCCCGACGGTTGAACGAGATCCCGAGGACTGCTGCCGATCATACCTCGCGAACCAGGAATTTGGACTTTACGGATTCGCTGAGGCCGCTGAGATCAGTTTTTGCACCGACGCCGTCAATGCCACCAGCGTCGCTACGTCCACTTGCTCGACTCGGCAACCCTTTGATAACCCGTGCTTCGCCAACAACGCCTCCAGGTCGCTCAGGCTCTGGTGTGGAAGCCAATCGCGTCGAATGACGCCGGACAACTGTTTTCTTCGCTGCGTGAACACCTGACGCAAAAACTGTTGGAAGAACTCTCGATCAGCGAGCTTGTCCTGGCCAGCCTGCCAGCGGTCCAAGAGCAGCACTGCCGAGTCAACCTTCGGCGGCGGCCAAAAGACGGTGGGAGGAAGCTTGCGGATCAGCTTGAGTTCCGCCTGCGCCTGCAGCCAGACGGTGAGAGCGCTATAGTCGCTCGTGCCCGGTTTGGCGAGCATGCGCTCCGCGAGTTCGAGTTGGATGGTGACCACCATCCGGGACCACGGCAGATCCGACGCCACCAGGTTCGACATCAACGGCGTGGCAATGTTGTACGGCAGATTGGCCACCAGCTTGAGCGTCGTCTCCGCCGCCTGCGGAACCCAAGGGTTGTCAGCCTCTGTCGCGTCGGCATCGATTCCAGGAAAGGCGATCCTCTCTGCTTTGCGAACGCGGATCAACGCCCGGCGAATCTCGGCAATCACTTCCGGAGCGATCGTGCTCTTGTTGGCAAGCGCGTCGCCGTGAATCAGCGTGACATTCGAGCGTCCGGCCAGATGGTGCTGCGCATGACTGAAGACATGCTCGTCGAACTCGACGGAGATCACGTGCCCCGCGTGATGGGCCAGATGAGACGTTAACCCGCCGGTCCCGGTGCCGACTTCCAGCACGACGTCGGCCGTTGACAGGCCCGCGTGCCTGACGATCAACTCGTGCAGGTTGAGATCGATGAGAAAATTCTGGCCCAGATCGTGGCGCGGCTGTCGACGCTGCTGCTCAAAGAGCCGCATCAGATGACTGCGGGTCTGACGGTCTGCGTCTTTCATGCCCGGACGAAACGCGAGAGTTTTGGGGGCCAATCCGTTGAGGATACCCGAGCAGCCCAGAGATCGCTATCCCTGGGCTGGAATCGCGTACAAGAATTCACATCGATGCTGGAGGGCGTGCGAGAAACTTCTGCACATATTTGCCAAGAATGTCGGTCTCGATGTTCACCGCATCCCCCACCGCCCGGCGACCAAGCGTGGTGACTTCCAACGTATGAGGAATCAGCGCGATGCTGAACCGATCCGCCTCGACGTTGACAAGCGTCAGACTGACGCCGTCTACCGCGACAGAGCCTTTAGAGACCATCATCGCGGCAAGTTCAGCGGGAACGCGAAACCACATCGTGACCCAATCTCCGTCGCGGGAGATGTTGTCGACCGAGCCAACGCCGTCAACGTGTCCCTGAACGAAGTGGCCCCCCAGTCGGGCTTGAACGGGAAGCGATCGCTCCAGGTTGACGCGATCTCCAGGGGCGAGGCTTCCCAGGTTCGTTTTGGAGAGGGTCTCCTCGCCCGCCTGAAAGGCCCAGACGTCCCCTGAGTTTGCGATGACCGTCAGACAACAACCGTTGATGGCCACACTGTCGCCAATGCGACAAGGATTGTCGGCAGCCCCCGGCAGCATGTTCGCCGGCGGGGCGATCTCCAACCGTACACCGGCGACCTCGCGCACGGTTGCGGACAGTGTTCCCAATCCTTCGACGAGTCCAGTGAACATGAGGGTCGGGTATCGGGATTTAAGGATCGGGGATTGGGCAAATTCGTCGGCTGAGGTATCGCGGTCTATTTTTGGGGAAATTTCCCGGCGATCCCATCGCGCTCAATTTCCAGCACCTTATTCAAGCGCCGTACGTGACGCTCTTCATGGGTGAACGTCGCCCCAATGTACGCCTTCACAAGTTCGACGGCGAGTTCCTCGCCCACAATCCGGGCGCCCAGGCACATCACGTTCATATCGTCGTGCTCGACCCCTTGATGAGCCGAGTAGCTGTCGTGACACAGTCCCGCGCGAATCCCGGGAATCTTATTCGCCGCGACGCTGATCCCGACGCCGCTGCCGCAGAGCAGGATGCCCCGGTCCGCCTGGCCGGAGAGGATCGTTTCCCCGACTTTGCGCGCAAAGTCCGGGTAGTCGACAGCGCAATCCGAATCGGTGCCGCAGTCGACCACCGTATGCCCGGCCGCTTCGATCAGCTTCCGCACGCGCGTCTTGAGAGGAAATCCGCCGTGGTCACACCCGAGGGCAATACGAAGTGTCATGGGAAGGTCGCTTTCCTGTTGCGATCATTCGTGAGAATGAAACTCCAAATCTCAATTCCCAAATCTTACAGATCCACCGAGTTCCAATTCTGACGCCGGACTTCAATGGCCGCACGTCTTGAAATTGATCGATTGAGATTCCCCCGGGATTTCTCACTTTAGAAGATTCGCGGCCATCTTGGAGAAACCGCTACCGGCACGATACCTGAGGAGCTACGCCGTACGATACACGGCATTGGCGGCCGCCACTCCGGCCCCCGCCGTCAGATGGTAGCACTGATCAAGGAGGCACTTTTCCAGGGCGGAGAGGAACAACAGCACATTGGCAGCGGAGGATGCCGTCCCCATCAGACCCACGCGCCAGGCCTTCCCCTTCCAGGGACCGAGACCCCCGCCAATCTCGATACCAAACTCGGTCAAGAGTTGCTTCCGCACGGCCGCATCGTCCACTCCGGCAGGGACGAAGACCGCGTTCAGCATCGGCAGCCGATGCCCATCCACGCCCGCGTACTCAACACCAATGGCCTCCAAACCCGCCTTGAGCGCCAGATGGTTGCGGCGATGGCGCGCAAACCGCGTCTCCAGGCCTTCCTCCAGGACCAGCCGCAATGCCTCATGAAGTGCGTAATTCATGTTGATCGGGGCGGTGTGGTGATACGCCCGACTGCTCCCCCAGTAGTCCTTCACCATCTGCATGTCGAGATACCAACTCTGCACCTTCCGCGTTCTCTTGTCGATCGCTTCGACGGCGCGCGGGCTGAAAGTGACGGGAGCCAGTCCGGGCGGACAACTCAGGCATTTCTGTGTACCGCTGTAGACCGCGTCCAGCCCCCAGTCATCGACTTCCACCGGGACGCCGCCGAGTGAGGTCACGCAGTCGACGGCAATCAACGCCCCGTGCTCATGACACAGCTTCGCGATGCCTTCGACGGGTTGGTGGGCGCCCGTTGACGTTTCGGCACTGACAATCCCCACGACCTTGGGATGGACGCTCTTAAGCGCCGTTGCGATCTCGGCCGGATCAAAGACTTCGCCGTACGGCCGTTCCAGAATGGTCACCTCGGCCCCGGCACGACGTGCGACATCGGCCATGCGACCGCCGAAGACCCCATTGACGCAGACGATCATCCGATCGCCCGGTTCGATGAGATTGACGACGACGGTCTCCATCCCGGCGCTGCCGGTGCCGCTCACGGCGAGCGTGAGGGGATTCTGCGTCCGGAAGACTTGACGCAGCATCCCCTGCAACTCGTCCATCACCTTGAGGAAATAGGGATCAAGGTGCCCCACCGTGGGGGCCCCGAGCGCCGCGAGAACTCGCGCGGGAATGTCACTAGGACCGGGACCCATCAGGATCCGGCGGGGAGGGCAAACAGGTCCGGGGGGAGCGGCGTTCATCGTCTGTCAACTCACTGTGCGTCGCAGGTTCCGCGGCGGCTGCTGCTGCCGCGAGCGCCAGCAGAGTACGCGAACATGGGAAGAGTCGTCTACTGAAAGGGTTCGGCCGCAACAGCAAAAGAGCCGAGGGAATGTGCCCCTCGGCTTCCGGGAAGGTGCTGGCGATGTGTTGCCGGTCGCTGTTAGTGGCCTTCCCCCGATTCACCAATCTGATGACCGAGGTAGATTTCCAGGCCCATCGTCTGGATCAGTCCGATTTGAGATTCCAGCCAGTCAACGTGCTCTTCGGACTCGACAAGAATGCTCGTCAGCAGATCACGACTGCCGGCGTCCTTCTCCTCTTCGCAGACCTTCACCGCGTCGCGATAGCTCAAGACTCCGTGTGATTCGAGCTTCAAATCGTTTTCAAACTGTTCCGGCACCGTCGTCCCGACGCGAATCACGTCATAGCGGGCGATCTCGGGAACCCCCTCCAGAAAGAGAATGCGGTCGATCAGCTTCTCGGCGTGCTTCATCTCTCCCATGGACTCTGCATAGTGCTTCTGGGCCAATTTATTCAGCCCCCAGTTCTTGCACATCTTGGCCTGGCAGAAGTACTGGTTGATCGCGGTCAGTTCGATGGTCAGTCCGGCGTTGAGGGCGTCGATGACGCTTTGCGAGCCTTGCATAGTGGTCCCTGAGGTGGGTGAAAGTTCGGAGAGTTTCAGCGGAAGGTCGTCTACCGCTTCGTTGTGCGCGACGGATTCTAGGGACAGAACGATCTCCGCTGCTACGGTCCGCGACTTTTTGACCGCATTTTTCCGGGAATTGACACTGAGTATCGCTCACTTGCGTCTGCGGTTGCGATTGGATGTCGATCGCTTCCGACTTGGCCGTCGACTTCGGATTGCCCAGACTCCTGCGTCGCGTCGGCTGACGGGCGGGGTCACGGAATCTCCGCCGCGGAATTTGCCAGTTTTCAGGCATCGTCAGGAAAGATTGGAATTGTGGCGAGTCCCGTCGCCGCCCGAATCAATACTTCTCGCGCGTTTGCAGAAACAGCGCTTTCTTTTCTCCCGGCAGCGTGAAATCAAACCCGCAGCGCTGGAAGAATTCCTCGGACGAGGTGACCGCCAATATCTCGAAAATGCGCCGGTCTTTGGCCCTGTCGATGCAGGCCTGCACCAGCCCGCGACCGATCCCATGCCGACGAAACTGCGGATCGACTGCCAGGCTGCGAATCTCCGCCAGTTTGGGCGAATAGACCTCGAGCGCCGCGAACCCCACGATCTGACCATCCACGATCGCCAGGAACCCGTCATCGGTCAGGTCTTCGAGTTCGTCAATCGTACGCGGCAACAGCCGACCTTGCTCGATAAAGGGCGCAAGAAACCGATCCAGATCGGCAACATCCGCGAGCGTCGCAGGTCGAATCGAGAACGGTGCATCAGTAGACATGCAGTCAGTCCGGCTGGTTGAATAATCTCGCTTCGGCATCGTCGCGACGCGTTCTTCAATCTGCAACTGTTCCCGCGTTCGCGCTACCGGGGGATTTGGTATACTCGCCCGTTTGCTGTCGGGCTTCCTTCTCGGCCGCAGCGTGTCAGTCTTGGCTTCGAGCTATCAAGGTCCTTGCCGATGGCGGTCGTCACCCTCGCCGATGCAGACACCGGAGCCACCGCCCAGGTGTTCCCCGAAGTGGGGTTCAACTGCTTTTCCTTTCGCGCCATGGTCCATGGCCGCCCCGTCGACGTCCTCGACGCCGTCCCGGGATTCGAGACCGGCAAGGAACGTCCCACCCGCAGCGGCATCCCCATTCTGTTTCCCTTTCCAAACCGGATTCGCGCCGGTCGATTCGCGTGGGAAGGGCGCGACTATCAGCTCCCCGTTACGGAAGTCCAGCCAAACGCCATTCACGGTTTCTGTTTCGACCGCCCCTGGCGCGTGATCAACCAGGGAGACAACTTCGTCACCGGCCAGTTTCAGCTCAGCGTCGACGCTCCCGATCGCCTGTCGTTCTGGCCCGCCGACTTCATCCTGGAAGTTGACTACGAACTCTTGCACAACCGCTTGCGGGCCAATTTCCGCATCAGCAACCCCGGCAGCCGCGCGCTCCCCTGGGGCCTCGGCACACACGCCTATTTCAAGGTTCCGCTCAGCCCCGAGAGCCAACCGGGCGCCTGCACGGTAGAGGCCCCGGTCAGCCACTATTGGAAACTTGCGGAATCGCTGCCGACGGGTGAAACGCTGCCGGTCGACGAAAGTCGCGATCTGCGGAACGGCGCCTATTTCGACACGCTGAAACTCGACGACGTCCTGACAAACGTCGACTGCGTCGGCCCGCAGTTTGATTGCCTCATTGTGGACGAACGCGCCGGGCTGCAGGTGACCCAAACTTGTCCGCCGATCTTTCGCGAGATCGTCGCCTTCACCCCCCCCAATCGCAACTGCGTTTGCCTGGAACCCTACACCTGCCCCACCGATGCGATCAACCTCGCCGCACAGGGACTGGACGTCGGCTGGAGAACTCTCGCTCCCGGTAGTGAATTCCACACCTGGATCGACATCTCGGCCGGACTGATCCTGGCCTGACTCTCCTGAAGCCCGGCATCGCCTTGGATGCTGGGCTTTCGCATTTTCGAATCACTCCAGAGTATCTCTGCGATGCGTGCATCCCGAAA
>JANRLN010000137.1:0-13167 GCA_033762515.1 Planctomycetaceae bacterium | reverse complement strand
TCGTTCGCGCGGGATTGGGGCAACTTCCCACGAACTCTGTTTACTCCTTCGCCAGCGACACGCACACCAGTTCCTTATCGTTCCGGGCGTACACACAGCGATTGGCGAACGCTGGATGCGTCCAGACGACTTCGCGGCGCTGGGCAGGGCCGGTCGGTTCCAGCAGGTGAGCTCGGCTGACTTCGATGTACTCGTCGGGCGTCAGGCGGGCGATGATCAGGTCCCCCTGCTCGCTAAACAGGAAATAGCGGTCCGCCTGCTTGACGAGGAAGGCCGTCCCCCAGCGGGCGGATTGACCGCTTGTGGGGGCGAAGGTCGACCAGCGTCGATCTCCCGTCGCCAGATCCAGGCAGCGGAGTTCGCCGTAACTGTCGACGCCGTAAATGAATTCGCCGTCAATCACCGGAGTCGAAATCAGGCAGTGCAGGGCATCGGTCAGCCGTTCGTTCTGGCCGCTGCGCTTCCAGGCGACCGTCGCTTTCGGGGCCTGCGGGTCGAGCCGCATCATCAGCGAACCGTTGTAGAAGGCGCTGACGTACAACAGGTCGTCGTGTTTCCGCGGAGTGGCGACCGCCAGACCCGCCTGCAAAGGAAACGATTCCTGCCAGTACACCTCGCCAGTCTGGGGGTTCAGCGACGACAGGGCGGAAGGGTGCCAAACGATCAGTTGCCGCGTCCCACCCGCCTCAACGATCACAGGCGAACTGTAGCCGGGACCGTGCTCGCCGGTGGAGTCGAGGGCCTTCCACAATTCCCGGCCGTCGTCTTTGTGAAACGCTACCACCGTCGAGCCCGCGCCGCCGACGAGACAGATCAGCTGTTCGCCGTCGAGAAGCGGATTGGCCGAGTAGCCCCATACCGGCGATTGTTCTCTGCCGTAATCTGTTTTGAAGTTCTTGGACCAGATCACGCTGCCATCGGAGGCCTTCAAACAGAAGAGATGTCCTTCCGAACCCAGGGTGTAGACCCGGCCGTCTTGCACAACCGGAGTCGTCCGCGGTCCAGCGGGATAGCTGACAGTGTAAGGACACTCGTATTCGTGTTTCCAGACGACATCTCCCGACCTGCCGTCCAGACACAGGACTCGCTCGGTGGCATTGGTGCGCCCCCGTTGGAACGGATTGTCGGGGTCCCGGGCGTCTCCGGCCAGTTGTTTGTCGGTGACGTAGACTCGTGCGCCGACCACTGCCGGGCCGGCATAGCCACCTCCAAGGGGCGCCCGCCACAGGACTTTCGGTCCTCCTTCGGGGAACTTCTCAATCAGCCCCGTCTCACGCCACACCCCGTCCCGCTCGGGACCCAGCCACTGCGGCCAGTCATCGGAGCGAACCGAGGCCCATGGAGTCAGGATTGATACGGCGAAGAGGGCGATCGCAATCGGTCGCATGATGATCCGTGTCCTATTTCGTCCTCGGGTGGCGCTGCCGCGGGAACCATTTCGACGAACTGCGCCGCAGCAGTCCCGTTTATTGTCGACCAGGTGCGGGTGGAGAACAAGGCCCCTTGTTTTTACGCGAGTATTTCACCAACCCTGCCCGACCAGCGACGTCAACTTGACTCGCCCCCAGGGATCAGTCGACACTCTCGGGCTGATGTCACGTCAGGATGCACTTCGCTTTTCGCCGGGATGAGCTGTTATGACCTGTCACCTCGCGTTTCGTCTGGCTGCCTTTTGTGCCGTCGCCTGGTCTTCTACGGCAACCGCAGAGAACTGGCCGCGGTTCCGGGGCCCGACCGGGCAGGGGCACTCCTCAGAAACGGGACTCGCCATCGAATGGAACACGGAAACGGGAGTCACCTGGAAGACTCCGATTCCCGGCGGGGGCTGGTCGTCGCCGATCGTCTGGGAGAATCGCGTCTACGTCACGTCCGCTCTCGATGACGGCTCTGCGTGTCATCTGCTGGCGTTGGATCGTGACACAGGGGCGATCGTCTGGGACCGCGAAGTCTTTCGGCAGGAATTGAAACGTAAGGAAAACAAGAACTCTTATGCGACCCCCACCCCCTGCACCGATGGCGATCGAATCTATGTCTGCTTCGCCGACGGCGGCATGGCGGCAGTGTCACTGACGGGCGACGTCGTGTGGACGAATCGGGACTTCCCGTTCTACAGCAAGCACGGCTTGGGCGAGTCGCCGATCGTCTATCAGGACCTCGTCATCATGCCGCGCGACGGCAGCAGTCCCGGACCGGATGTCAAAGTCGGCTGGAAAGAGCCCTGGGATCAGGCGTTCGTATTGGCATTAGATTCCGCTACCGGCAAGGAGCGCTGGAAGACGGCACGGGGCATGTCGCGGGTGTCGCATATGACCCCGCTGGTGCTCAAGGTGGATGGCCGCGATCAACTGATCAGCCCCGCGGGAGACCGCATTCAAGGCTTCAACCCCTTGAACGGCGAACTGTTGTGGTCGGCGTATTCGCAGGGAGAAGGGGTCACCCCCTCGCCGGTGTTTGGGAAGTCGCTGCTCTACACCTCGTCAGGTTTCGAAGCTCCGACGGTGCGCGCGGTTCGATTGGACGGTGCGAAGGGCGAGGTCACTGCCACCCACATCGTCTGGGAGCAGCTCAAGGGGACACCGACGCAGTCGTCGTTGATCTACGTGGAACCCCATGTCTACGCCGTCACCGACAACGGCGTCCTCACCTGCTACGACGGCGATAAGGGCGAAATTGTCTGGCAGGATCGCCTCGCCGGAAAATTCTCCTCGTCCCCCGTGCACGCGGATGGCAGATTATACTTTCTCTCGGAAGATGGCACGACCTACGTCTTGCAGCCCGGCGCCGAGTTCAAGCTGGTCGCGCAGAACTCGCTCCACGAAGTTTGTCAGGCCTCGATGGGAGTGTCTGCCGGGAAACTCTTCGTCCGGACGGCGACAACGCTATATGCGATCGGGAATTGAGACCGACCGGCAGGAATTCGCAGGCGTCGACTTCATGGCCTCGATCCATTTCAGCAGCGGCTCGTGAATCTGGTCTGCCGATTCGTAGACCGTCCACGATGTTCGCGCCGCATCGCGAAAGGTCTGCTCAAGTCGCGGCAGATCGACCGCCATTCCCCGCACGGCGCGAATGTAGACCTGCACCACCTGCTGCGATCGTTCGCGCAGGAAGTGAGCGTAAATCTCGGGATCTTGCTCTCCGGAATCGCCGATGAGGATGAATTTGCGTTCGGGAAATGCGGAAACAATCGGCTCGATCGCAGCCGTCTTGTGGGGACGCTGGGGGGACATCCGACGCAGCTTGCCGGCCGATTCCCGCAACCGGAACCGCTTCAGGTGGAACGAACCAGGAGGGTATCCCTGACTTTGCCAGAACTCGGCCAGGGGTTCGTACAACTGCCAGGGGCTGCCGGAGACATAATGAAAGGCGGCGCCCCGCAGAGCACATTCGCGATAGAGTTCGGGCATGCCGGGAATCGGCACGAATTCCCGCACAAAGGTGTTCTGAAAGAGATCGCCGCGGTCGGGGACGTTGCTGTGTTTGAGGGTGTCGTCCACGTCGGAGATGATCGAGACCCCCTGACCCTCCAGGAGTTGTGCCTCTCCCACGAAGGACCGGGAGTCCCCCTCGGGCAAGTTGGCGTGATATTGCACCCAACGTGTCTCTCCGGAACCACCGCCACCAGGGTTCGCGTCGACGACCCGCGCCGGAATCTGCAGTTCCCCCCGAAACAGTCCGGCTGCTTCCGTGGGTCCCAGCGTCGCAATCTCGGCTCCGAGTTGCACCGTCACGAGGCGGCCGGCGGAAAAATGAACAAGGAACTGCCGCATCCGCTGGCGGAAGCAAAGTTCGCTGTCCCGGCCCACCCGCATCGCCCGGCGGATCACCGACAGCACTGGTTTGCGTCGCAGCCAGGTGATGCGCTGATGGTAGACGCACCCCTGAACGACGACCGCCCACGTCTCAGCGCCGCAGCGGTAGCCGAAGGACGGGTAAAAGATCACCGCCTCGTGCGGCGACACGGTCGTCCGCTGTGAGCGAAACGGCATCAATTCGACACTCTCCGCAGGAATCAGACCCGGATTTACGGAGCAATGCCGCGCGGCGGACTGCACCCCCCTGCGGAGTGTACCCGATACGCGAGAACCTGTCTCGGCACAGTGTCCGCATCTTTCCTGCAAGGAAGCCTCTCCAACGGCGTGCAGCCCATCAGCGGCAGGCGCGTTTGACACTGCGGTTTTCCGGGTCGTAAGATCGTCGGAATTCTGGTCGCGATCGGGATTCCCGGATCGCGAAGATGTCAGGCTTGCCGCCAACTCCTGCCTCTGACGCTCTCACCCTGGAACCCGCACCCGGAGCCGCATTTCGATGTCCGAAGCCATTCATTCATCGCTTCAGGAAACTCGACTCTTCCCCCCTCCGGCCGATTTCGCGGCTCAGGCCAACATCAGCGGCGAAGACCAGTATCAGCAGATGTGGCAGCGAGCCAAGGACGATCCCGCCGGCTTCTGGGGCGAGCTTGCCGACGAGAAGCTCGTCTGGTCCAGGAAGTACGACAAGGTCATCGACGGGCAGATGCCCGAAACGAAATGGTTCACGGGCGGCAAACTCAACGCCAGCGTCAATTGCGTCGACAAGCACATCTCCACCTGGCGCAAGAACAAGGCCGCCATCATCTGGGAGGGAGAGCCCGGCGACACGCGCGTGCTGACTTATCAGGACCTGCACCGCGAAGTCTGCAAGTTTGCCAATGTGCTCAAACGACTCGGCGTCAACACCGGCGACCGGGTGACCCTCTATATGCCGATGATCCCTGAATTGACGATCGCGATGCTGGCGTGCGCGCGAATCGGGGCCACGCATTCGATCATCTTCGGCGGCTTCAGCGCCGACGCCGTCGCCGACCGCAACAACGATGCTCAAGCAAAAGTGGTGATCACCGCCGACGGGGGCTGGCGTCGCGGGAAAGAGGTGCTGCTGAAACAGGCGGTTGACGAAAGTCTGCTGAAGTCGCCGACGATCCAGAAAGTCGTGGTGGTCCGCCGCCTGGGTCAACAGGTGCACATGGTTCCCGATCGAGACTACTGGTGGCACGATCTGATGTCCGACGTCACCGCCGATTGCGATCCGGTCGAGGTCGACAGCGAACACCCCCTGTTCATTCTCTACACGTCCGGCAGCACCGGCAAACCGAAAGGGGTGCTGCACACCACTGCCGGGTACTTGCTCGGCACGCAGATGACGACGAACTGGGTCTTCGACATCAAGGAAGAAGATACGTACTGGTGCACCGCCGACATCGGCTGGATCACCGGTCACAGCTACATCTGTTACGGCCCACTGCAAACCGGGGCGACGGTCGTGATGTTTGAAGGTGCGCCGAACTGGCCTAATGAAGGCCGGTTCTGGGAGATCATCGAGAAGTACAAGGTCTCGATTTTCTACACCGCACCCACCGCCATTCGCGCGTTCATCAAGTGGGGCGACCACTGGCCGGCGAAGTACGATCTGTCGAGTCTGCGTCTGCTGGGTTCGGTCGGCGAACCGATCAATCCCGAAGCCTGGATGTGGTATCACCGGACGATCGGCGCCGAACGCTGCCCCATCGTCGACACCTGGTGGCAGACCGAAACCGGGGCAATCATGATCAGCCCGCTCCCTGGGGTCACGTCGACAAAGCCCGGCAGTTGCACGCGTCCGCTCCCCGGAGTGGTGCCCGACATCGTCGACAAAGACGGCCGCAGCCTCGGCGCCAATCAAGGGGGGTTGCTGGTGATGAAGCAGCCCTGGCCGTCGATGCTGCGAACATTGTACGGCGATCACGAGCGCTTCAAGCAGACCTACTTCAGCACCATCGCCGGCTGTTATTTCGCAGGCGACGGCGCGCGAAAAGACGAAGACGGCTTCACCTGGGTGATGGGTCGAGTCGACGACGTCCTCAATGTTTCCGGGCACCGTCTGAGCACGATGGAAGTCGAATCGGCCCTGGTGTCGCATCCGCTGGTTGCCGAGGCGGCGGTTGTGGGCTTCCCGCACGACATCAAGGGGGAAGGGATCTGCTGCTTCGTTTCGTTGAAAACCGGCGACGGCAGCGAAGGACTGGAACGGGATCTGGCAGCCCACGTCCGCAAACAGATCGGCGCGCTCGCGACTCCCGACAAGATTCGTTTCACTGCGGCCCTCCCCAAGACCCGCAGCGGCAAAATCATGCGGCGGCTCCTCCGTGACATCGCCGCCGGGCGGGAATCCGTGGGAGATACGACGACCCTGGAAGACTACGCGGTGCTCGCGAAATTGCGCGAACAGGAAGAGGGCTAGATCGCAGAATCGAACCGGCCCTGTTGAGTCAGGCAGTGGGCGGGGCTATCCTCAATCGGCCAGGTTGTCGATTTTGTCGCACCAGCCCGCGCCGCGGGTTGGCGGCGGATTCTCTCGCAGGAAATGTTCCCATGTCCGACGCCGTCACGATCAAGGTTCGCGAAAGCGGTCCGCTGCTGGTCACCGGAACCGTCACGCTGACGGATCATTTGGGAAATGCCTATCCCACCGCGGCGGGAGCCAACATCGCCCTCTGCCGCTGTGGAGCTTCCCAGAAGAAGCCCTTCTGCGACGGCACGCACAAGTCGATCGGCTTCATTGCCGCCGAAACCGCGCCTGCACCTCAGCAATAGTCGGTCTCGGGGAACGTCTCCACCCCCAACACAACGGGAATCACGCGATGTTGCGCTCGTTCACGGGTCTGGTGATGTCTGGCGCCCTGATGGCGCTCGGCGTCTCCGCCCTCGCGGTGGAAACGGTCCCGGCAGATCGCTTGGCGGCATGGACCCGTGCCGCGAGCGAACTGCAGGAAAAGGTGACCGCGCTTCCCGACGACGCGACCAGTCGTCGCGACGATGCTGCGGTTTGCGCGAAAGCCGTGGAATGGATCGTCCGCCACAAGGAGTTTCACAAGCCCAATTACCTGGAAATGACCGACCAGGTTCTGGCGCTGGGACAGAGGCGGCTCGAAGAACTTGCGCAGGGAGCATCCCCGTGGGTCGGCCGTCCCGGGATGACCACGGTCTTTGGATATACGTCGAATTTGGATGGTTCGGTGCAACCGTTTGCGGTGACGTTGCCGAAGTCCTTCGATGCGGCGTCCCGGCGCCGCTGGCCGCTGCACCTGGTCCTCCACGGCCGCGGCGACACTCTGAACGAAGTCAGTTTTGTCCGCCAACATGACGGCAAAGTTCTCAAGGACGAGATTGGGTGGATTCAACTCGATGTCTTCGGCCGCACCAACAACGCCTATCGCTGGGCCGGAGAGGTCGATGTGTTCGAAGCCCTGGGGGCAACCAGGCGGTTGTTTCCGGTCGACGAACAGCGAGTGACCCTCTGGGGCTTCTCGATGGGGGGCGCCGGCGCCTGGCACCTGGGGCTGCACTATCCCGATAAATGGTCGTCCGTCGGGGCAGGAGCCGGCTTTTCGGACACGGTCAAGTACCTGAATCTCAAGGAACCCCTGTCGCCCCTGCATCACCGTCTAGTGCGCATTTATGACGGCGTCGAGTACACGCTGAACGCGGCGAACATTCCCATCATCGGATACGGCGGAGAGCTCGATAAGCAGTTGCTTGCCGCCCAGACCATGCACGACCGCGCCGCAGAACTCGGCGTGTCGATCCCGGTCCTCGTCGGCCCTCAAACAGAGCATAAATTCCATCCTGACAGTCTCAAGGAATTCATGGCCTTTCATGCGACCGCGACGGAAAAGGGACGACCAGCTTTCCCGGGACTTAAGAAGATCCGCTTCACCACCTGCACCCCCAAGTACAACACCTGCGAGTGGGTCACGGTGGAAGAACAGTTGACACCCTACGAGCACTCAGACGTTGATGCCGAGATCGCCGACACCGAGTCGCTGGTCCGCGTCACGACCAAGAACGTCGGTGTCTTGTCGTTGTCGCGCGATGTGGCCGATTTCGTCTCGATCGACGGCGGCGAGCGGCTGCCGTTGCTCAGCGCTGCCGGCGGGCTGCTGCCGAACGTCTACTTCGAACGCACCTCAGAAGGCTGGAAGGGATTCGACTACCGAGCTTCGCACGAATATCTCACCAAACCCGGAACCAGCAAGCGGCGGCATCTGCAGGGACCGATCGATGACGCCTTCACTCGTTCGTTCGTGTGCGTGCGGGGCACCGGCACCCCGTGGTCCGCCGACCACGCCGATTGGGCGAACTGGACGCTGGACCGCTTTGGGCGCGAGTACGACAAGTATCTGCGAGGCAAGCTGCCCATCGTGAACGATACGCAACTGAGTGACGAACAACTCGAAACGCACAACCTCATCCTCTTCGGCGATCCGGGGTCGAACGCGGTTCTGGCCCGGGTGGTCGATCGGCTGCCGATCCAATGGACGAAAGAGGCACTGGAAGTTCGCGGCAAGACCTATCCGACGGCCGAACACGGCGTCCCCTTGATCTTCCCGAACCCGCTCAATCCGCATCGGTACGTGGTGATCAACTCCGGGCATACCTTCCACGAACCCGAATTCAAGGGATCGAACGCCCAACTGTACCCCCGCTTGGGAGACATCGGCGTCTTGAAGTTCGAGCGTCAGCCGAGCGGCGATTTCGCCGAGACCACCCTATGGTCAGACATCTTCACGGTCCAGTGGGGCTTCCCCGTCGACACGACGGCGAGCCGGGAACGTCAGTGACCTCAGTCTTTCGAGAAATCGGCGAATCTCAAATTCGAAACCCGATCGATGCACCAGCACTCGAACTCCCAACCAGCTCCGTCCCGAGAGCCGTCTTGGATCGAGAGTTTGAGAACTCTTTCGGATTTCGTGCTTCGAGTTTCGGATTTCCCCGAAACTACGCCTCACCACCAAAGAACTTCGGCGGCGAGTCGACCGTGTAGATCATCGTCTCGACGGCGAGGCGATCGCGGAGGTACTTCGGCGTCTGCAGCATCCCCAGCAGCGATTCGCCGTCGAACATGCGCAGCGGGCCGCGAACGTGTTCGCCGATGAGTGCATCGATCCTCGCCGGATCGGGACGCAGATCGAGCGGCTGATCGCTGGCAATTGCTAACCCCCACGCGGAACCGTAGGTAGGGACGTTGGCCGTGACCACCGACGTCTGCGCAAAAACGCTGTCGATGGTGTGGACGACGCGGATCAGAATGTCCGCGAGCGGGGGAGACAGCGACCCCGCCTGATTCACGAACACCCCGCCGGAGCGGAGCGCCGCCTGACAAAGCTGGAAGAATTCCCGCGTAAAGAGCGGATACGCCGGCCCTTCTTCAATGGGATCCGTGAGGTCGGCGATAATCACGTCCCAATGACCGGGCGTGGAACGGATCAATTCCCGCGCATCTCCCACGACGATCCGTGCCCGGGGATCGTCGAACGCGCCCTGATGTATCTCCGGCAGCAACTCCTTGCAGGCGGCGATGACGTCGCCGTCAATATCCGCGACGACGGCTTCGGTCACTGACTGCCATTTCAGGACTTCCCGTAGAACGCCCCCATCCGCGCCGCCGGCAATCAGCACCCGCTCCGGCCGCCCATGAAGCGTGCACGGCGCATGGGCGATCGGCTCGTGATACAGAAACTCGTCGCCGGTGCACGTTTGCCACTTACCATCGAGGATGAGCGCTTTGCCGTAGGGGCCGCTCTCGACCACATGCATTTCCTGGAACGGTGTCTGCCGATGCGCGAGCACCTGCGTCACCCCGTGCTGCCAGACGTCGCAGGGGGTGAGATACTCGTTGATCCAGAGATCGGCAGTGAGGGTCGCGCCGGGCATTGGTCGCTTTGTGGTGGGAAAAGAATGGGCGGCCGGACAATAAACAGCAGGGGCACAGGATTCGCCAACCCCGGGCTTCGATTCATGCCTTGACGATCGGGTTCGCCAGTGTTCCGATCCCCGTAATCTCAATGGCGACTCCGTCGCCGTCCTCAAGCGTAAAGTCGTCGGGGGGGACGATGCCTGTCCCCGTGAGCAAAAACGCGCCGTTCGGGATGTCATTTTCCTTGGTCAGCCATCCGATCAATTCGTCGAATTGACGTTTCATCTGATCAACGTTGGTTTCCCCTTGAAAAATGGTCTTTCCGCCGCGGGCAATGGCCAGTTTGATCAAGGTGTTCGGCCGATCCAGCGGCTGATCGGCCAGGAGCACGCACGGTCCCAGGCCGCAGCATTGGTTATAGACCTTGGCCTGCGGCAGATAGAGTGGATTCTCCCCTTCAATATCGCGAGCCGACATGTCGTTGCCGATGGTGAAACCCACGAGTTTCTTGTCCGGCGAGATGACAAGCGCCAGTTCTGGTTCTGGAACCGACCAGCGGCTGTCGGCTCTCACGCGCAAGAGTTCCCCTGGCCCGGAGACTCGCGACGAGGTGGCCTTGAAGAAAATCTCGGGGCGGGGCGCGGTGTAGACCTTGTCGTAGTGCGACGCCGCCGCTTCGGATTCTTCCATCCGCGCGACCTGGCTGCGTTTGTAGGTCACCCCGGCGGCCCAGACTTCCTGTCGGTCGATGGGGGCCAGGAACTGTGCCGTGTCGGCGGCAAGAGGAGGGGTTTTTGGATCGACCAGATACTTCACCAGTCCCTGCGGATCGGGAGCGTGAAGAACATCCTGAAGATGCCGCACGTTGTCGACCTGGAGCATGTCCAATGGTTTGAGTTGATCGCCATCCCACCACACGACGCCGACAGAACCATTCGGCAACCGAATCTTGGCAAGTCTCATGACCACGAATCCCAACAAGAACGTATCAGCGGCCTCTCGTCATCCGGCCGCATGATACGCCACAGCGCCCGGCAGTGCGAACGCTCCCGCAGGGAGTCTCCGGCACATTTCCGGCCGCCCGTTGTTCGGCCGGGGAATCCGGCTGCACGATGCTCGATGTGTCCGACGCTCACATCGGTCCGCCGCCAACAGCTCGAGGAAATCAGAGCGTCTGCTGCAGGATCCGCGCTGAATGATGGCGCGCCGCAAGAGCCGACTCGACAAGCGCCCATTCAAAACTGTCGCAGCCGGACAAGCCTGCTGCCGCGACAGGAAAGTTCATGGGCGCAGGCGAAGCGGGGCTGACGGTCATCGGGCCGCGCAGCGTGCTGTAATAACCCGGCAGGCACAAAAGGACCGTCGCCGCCAGCAGTGATGACGTCAGCGTCTGCACCCGATGCCACGACATGCTGCGGCGCTGCGCCTGAAACGCCGATTCCAACACACGGGTACGGAATCCCGGCGTCGTCTTGGGGAGACGTGCAACGGAAGCAATCCATTCTTCCGCTGCCGTGAGTTCGGAATCGTCATTCTGCCACATAACCCACCTCACTGGCCACGCGCCGCAGCGAACACTCCAATTTCGCCAGCGCGTAGCGATATCGACTCGCAACCGTATTCAGCGACTCTCCGGTCACGGTTGCGATTTCTTGAAAGGTCAGACCTTCCCAGATCTTGAGGATCACCACCTCCGCCTGTTCTGCTGGAAGTCGCTTCAGCGCGGATCGCACCTCGGCGTCACGCTCAGCCGATTCGAGACCTTCCGAAGTCTGGTTGGTTTTCTCGGCCCCGTCCATCAATTCGGTCAAGGGGCGTTTTCGAGCCAGAATCCGTAGGGCCTCGTTGCGGACCATCTTCAGCAAATAGGCCCAGGGCAATCGGACGGCGGCCAGGGATTGCGGATTGCGCGCAACTCGTACGATCGCCGCTTGAACGGCATCCTCAGCATCTTCCCGACCGCGGGTGATCGTCTGTGCATATCGCAGCAGCCGCGCCGCGGTCAAGTCGAACAACTGTCCCAGAGCTGGAACATCTCCCCCTGCCAGACCGCGAGCGCAGCCGGCAATCTGTTCAGCCCAATCTGACGGGGAAGAACCGTCCACGAGAAGTGTCTCCATCCTTCAAGATGCGGCACGCGGTGGACTTTGTCTACGGTTTTTCCGAGAATTGCACGATTGCTTGCCCAGCGTCCCGGAGTCGTCGGCAGCGAATCTCGTCGCTACTTGCACAATGGCAAGCGGTTACGGTGCGTGTCGCCGGCGTCGAGCACAACTGCTGCCTGATCCGACGGCACTGAATTTCGGCTCACCTTCAGTATCACGGATCACCATGCCCGCTGCGCCGCTCCTTGAGGAACTTCGCTGGAAGAAATTTCCCGTGCTCGACGACGGTTTTGTCTGTCTCGTCGACGTCATGGGGGACGATCAGGCCATTGTCCAGGCGGCCCGCGTCAGCTATGGCGAGGGAACCAAGCGGGTCTCCGACGATCGCACGCTGATCCGCTACCTCATGCGGCACTGGCACACCACGCCGTTCGAGATGGCCGAAATCAAGCTCCTTGTCCGCGTTCCCATGGACTGTTGGCGGCAGTGGATTCGGCATCGCACCGCGAACGTGAACGAATACAGCACGCGGTACTCGGTCGCCATTGACGCTATGCAGGTCACTCCCGCCGATCACTGGCGCTCGCAGGCGCAAGACAATCGTCAGGGGAGTGGAGCAGCACTCTCGCTGGATGTCGGCCAGACGCTCACCGAGGCCGAGCGTGCACTGCATGAGCAGGCCCGCCGGGTCTACGAAGAACGGCTCGCAGCCGGCGTGGCCCGCGAGCAGGCTCGCAAAGACTTACCCCTGTCGACCTATACTGAAGCCTACTGGAAGGTCGATCTGCACAACCTGCTGCACTTCCTGCGACTGCGAATGGACAACCACGCCCAGGAAGAAATCCGCGACTACGCCACGACCATCGGGCGCGAAATCGTGCAGCGTCTCTTTCCGATTGCCTGGGAAGCCTTTGAGGACTATCGCCTGCAGGGAGACACCCTCAGCCGTCTGGAATCAGGAGTGATCCAGCGCCTGATGGAGCATGGCCGACAGTCAATGACGCCGCCTCCCTACTCTGAGGCCGACTTCCTGACGGTTCAGGACGAAACTTGGCGCAGCCTCAACCGTTGCCGCGAACGGGATGAATGCCGGGAGAAACTCATCGATCTCGGCTTGCTGGTGCGATGACGCCCGCGTCACAGGCGCCGGTTGGCACGAGCGCCGCCGACCATGAAGTCGGCGGGTCATCGTCAGCGATTCCGGTCCGCACAGCGGACCCTACATCGAACTCACCGGTGACTACACCGCGTCGAGCGCCTGCTTCAAGTCGGCGATAATGTCTTCGACCGCTTCCGTCCCAACCGACAAGCGCAGGAAGTCGGGAGTGACGCCGGTGGCTTGCTGCTC
>JANRLN010000136.1:0-2644 GCA_033762515.1 Planctomycetaceae bacterium | reverse complement strand
TGATCGACATCATGGCGACCAGCGTGGACGTCGCAGGCGCCGAGTATCCGCGGGAACGGAATGGGGAAGCCCTCACGCCGCTGGAAGGCCGAAGTCTCGTTCCTGCATTCGCCAACCAGCCGATCGACCGCGACGTGCTGTTCTGGGAGCATGAAGGGAATCGCGCTGTGCGCGTCGACGACTGGAAGCTCGTGGCCAAAGGCCCGAAGGGCGCCTGGGAACTCTACAACCTCGCCGACGATCGCACGGAATTGCACGATCTGGCCGCAACCCATCCCGAGAAAGTGACGGAGCTCCGCGCGAAATGGGAAGCCTACGCCCACCGGACCGGCGCACTGCCTTGGATCTGGAAGCCCGCGTACGGTGAAAAGTGATCTGTGTGCCGTTAGCTGACCTGCTCCACGTGAACCGCATTCCCGCTCGGGTCGGTCAGGTTGAACCCGCGGGCGCCCCAGTTTTCGGTTTGCAGTCCCCGCGCGATGGGGACGCCGCGCGAGTTGACCTCGGCAAACGTCGCATCGATATCGCGGACGAACAGGTACAGATACCCGGCTCCGGCCTTGGTCCACGACAGGCGGTGCGACGGCTCATCGAGAATCAGGTGAAACTGCACGTCGCCGCGACGCAGGATCGCGTAATTCGTCGGTTCGCTGTCGTCGTCTCCAGTGTGCAGATAGACCGCCTCGAAGCCGAGGGCCTGGCGATACCAGTGAACCGATTCCTCGATGTCGGCGACTGGCAGCACGGTCACCGTGCGGACGAACGCAGCATCTGTGGGCGACATCAGGAATGTCCGGCATGGCTGGGGGGGGCCCGTGGAAAGATCCGCTCAAATGACTGCAGACGCCCCGTTCGCCTGCCGCAGTAAGGCCCGAGCGTAAGCCGAGTGGAGAGAGTCGAACTCGCATGGCACTGGGGAACGACCAAGCTCACCCGCGGCGGCCGTTGGTGAGACGTTGAATTCCAAGACACCGTGATGCGGCCGCCGTCGGGTGCAGTGACTGGTTATGCCGCCGCGTCACTCAGCCATGCATACCTCGGCGATTTCCCAATTCCGGAGGGTGACAAAATACCCGCGAAACTCAGGATCGCCTTCCACACTGTACGAAATCTGGATTGTATTCGGGTCATCATCGAGATCGATACCGATGTGAGGCAGCAATCGCTTGGAAAGCTCCTCAGTTGTGTCAATTTCGGGGTGGCATCGGACGAGTGCGCTACTGATTTGAGGCCACAACTGGGCATGGCGTGCACGCAGATCGCGGATGAGATCGCGTTGCACCTGAGAAGGTCCGCTTTCGCCCGCTCGTAGATGGAGGTGTGCGGACTTGAGCGGATGGCTTTCGAATGTAACCTCAGCATCCCAGGAGTCGATGTAGTAACTCATCGGCCCAAAGTCCGGATCGTTGACGGTCTTCTTGGGACTGGCGGTCATACCCAACGGTTCGTCGAATACACCCGGCGGCAGAAGTCGAATGGTGATTTCATCGCCTGGGCTGATTAATGGGGCAGGCCACGCGGCATGAACTTGGCGCTGCTGAGATCCATCAAACATGCCAAGACCGCCGATGTGTAGGTTATGAGCGCCTTCTTGATCGGCGTGCTTAACGTAACTGAGTCCAACGGAGAGCACGCCATCCCCATTGATTCCGGAAATGCAGACCCGTTTACCGTTCTTCAGGATCTCAAATCGTGTGGACATAAATGCTCGGGAACCTTGCTGTATAACGACCCGCATCACGGGGCGGCGGGAGTTGACGTTGATTTCAAAACCGACTGCCCACCGCCGCTCCCGTGCATGCGATGGTTCGTCGCCGTTTTGTCATGGCAACGTGTTCGCCGTCAACGGTTGGTGAACCATTGCCACAACAGGTAACCAATGTAGCCGAAAAGGGTCAGACGCACGATGATACTGAACCACGTGAACCCAAGTTTTCCCTTCTCGCGTCTGGTTGCGAATGGGAGGTTGCCCTTCCAGAATTGGCCCCATCCGTTCAGCCCGAAGTGGTATGTCCGATCATTCGTTTCGACTGTCAATATGTATCCGGGAATCCGAAGGAAGAACGATCGAAACGAACACAGGACAGCATCCTTAATTTCAGTGTAGTCGATTCGCCAGTCGCCACATTCAAGGCGATCATCGAAGATCTTGAGCGCTCCCCGACGTGATGTAACCCAGTTGGGACCGTACTTCCGCTGGTCACCCTCGGCAGTGGTCGCTTTCGTCATGCACTTGTGAAGCAGTTCGGACATTTGGTGTGGGTGCGGTGAGGCGACGAACGACACGCATCACTGGGCCGGCGGTGATGACTATCCATTTGAAACCGACCCGGCTGCCGGCTCCAGTGCATGCGATTGTTCGCCGCCTTCGTCAACAGTGGGGATCGGTACCGCATCGGCAACCGCGTCAACTGGCTGTTTGGCATTGAACTCGCGAAGTCCTGTTTGGACGAGTTTCGCAACAACCATTCCAAGCGGCGTCAGGTGATACGCAGGGTGCCCCTCAACGCCGTAAACGATTTTCATGAGACGTGTGGGAGATAGGGTTTCAGTGCTTGTCGTAGTTCGGCGTTGAGCGGGATGAGTTGCGGGGCGCCGGCGGCTTCATGCGGTTTTTTGCGGGGCCATTTGCGGATGGCTTTGC
>JANRLN010000135.1:0-1844 GCA_033762515.1 Planctomycetaceae bacterium | reverse complement strand
ACAAGCGGTTGGAGGCGCTCCATGATCAACTGACGGTCGCCTACGAGCGCTGGGAATCTCTCGAGGCGATTGCCAAAGCCGCCGAGCGGAGTTGAAGGCCACTGCCGGCCTTGGCTTTATCTAAGCTGGGTGGCCGGGGCTGGAGCCCTTGCTGTTACCCACATTTTTGTCGTGCGGCGTCGGCGCCTCTTAGGCAGAGGAGGAGTTTGTCGAGGCCGTGCCAGATCGTCATCCAGCCGGGTTCGCCGTCGCCTTTGCGGAGCAGGAAGCCGCCGAGGCCCGCCAGTTGGCGCACGAAATCGCGAACGGTGACGATCGGCCGCCGGCGGAGTTTACGGAGCATCGACAGCCAGGCGTCTGGTGCGGCGTGTTCGGCGGGGAGATCGGGGTGTTGTTGAGCGATCTGTTTCAGTTGCAACAGCCGCACGGCCAACACGCTCAGCAGGCCGGCCACGGCTTCCAGGCGCGGGGCGGTGGCGTACATTCGCGTTTCCAGCCGGCAGCCGGTCTTGAGGCATTTGTGGAATTCCTCGATCAGCCAGCGTGTTTCGTAGTATTCGAGAATCCGCCAGGCCTCGTCGAAGGCGGCGACCGGTTCGGACGTGTGGAGCACCCACCGCACGGGGGTCGCTCCTTTCGGCGGGTCGGCTTCGCGCGCCTCGACCACCCAGCCCGAGATCTCCTGCGGACCGATCTGACGCAGATACGGCGTCTTGCGCCGCGGCGAGATCAGCGTGATGGGGGCGGTGCGCACCTGTAGCCTGGCGGTCCGCGGCGGGGCGTTCTTCGTCGCCCGCACCGTCAGTGCATAGGTTCCTAACACCTGTTGTTCCGCCAGCCAGTCCTGCAGTTTCACGCGGCGCTCGTCCGGGGTCTGGACGATCCGCGTCAGTTGCGAGGCCCGGATGACCCAGCCGCACCGCTGCTGACGGAGATGACAGAAAACCTCGATGTTGTCCGCCCCGCGATCGTCCACGTGCAGGTACTTCACGCTGTCGGGGGGCGGGCCGACGAGGTCGATCACGCGCCCCCAGACTTCCGATTCCCGCGCGCGCTGCGTCCGCCGGTACGAGCTTTCCTTCGCGCGTCCGATCGGCTGGCGATAGAACAACTCCTGCCCCGCCAGGCCGATGACTTCCCGCGTGTCGGCCTGAACCAAGAGCGCCGAATGCAACAGAAACCCTCGGCCGCCGCCGTCTCCCGTCGGACCCAGACCTTCGACGTGCCGGTGGATGCCGAAGTCGGTCTCCGTCGTATCGTTGATCACCAGGCAGACCCCCGTCGCTTGAGCGCGGGTCCGACGCCAGTGCGGCTCGGCCAGCGCGGTGAACGTGACGTCCTCCTGATCGAACAGACGATACGCCGCCTTGAGGTCAGACCACTCTTCCAGTTGACGGGGCGTCGTGCCGTCGGGATGCGCAGCCATGTGCGTCGCCACTTTCACCGCGCGGCGCGTTCGCCGCACATCCCCCAGATCACACGAACCAAATTGTTCCTCGGCCCACTCGGCGACATCCAGCACCAGTGACATATGCCACACATCCTTGCCCGACAAAGACGCGAACGGATCGTGTCCCTGCGGCAAAGATGGCCGCCATCACTCCCTGGCGGTGCACTCGACGACACAAGCAAACGGCAGACCGAATCTCGCGGACAAATCGCAACCCTCTGTCGCCGCACAAGAAAATGATGTTCGTCCCATACCGCGCTCCAGCGACGGATTGTAAAAATGTGGGTAACAGCAAGGGCTGGAGCGCTTCGCGAAGCCCCGGTGATTTCTGATCAGGGCTCCGGGGTTTCCTTCGCAAAGTCTCAGTCCAACCCCGGCCACCCGAACCCAGTTT
>JANRLN010000134.1:0-8769 GCA_033762515.1 Planctomycetaceae bacterium | reverse complement strand
CTCGCCGTAACCCGCCAGGAGTCACCCCATGACGTATCGCGTCGGCATCATCGCGATCCTCCAGGAATCGAACACCTTTCTCCCCGAAAAGACGACGCTGGAGCACTTTCGGCAGGACGTGCTGCTCACCGGCGACGCCGTCCGTCAGCACTTCGGACACGCACTCCACGAGATCGGGGGCTTCTTTCAGCAACTGGCCACGGCGGACGACGTCGAAGCGGCGCCGATTTTTGCGGCCCGGGCCTATCCCTTTGGAGCCGTGACCGCCGAGACAGTCACCGCGCTGACGGCGCTGCTCAAGGAAGCGTTCGATCAGGCCGGGGAACTCGACGGAATCCTCGTTGCGCCGCATGGGGCGACCGTGAGCGATCCCTATCCCGACTTCGACGGTTACTGGTTGTCGGTCGTCCGCGAATGGTTCGGACCCGACAAGCCGATCATTGGAACGCTCGATCCGCACGTCAACTTGTCACCGGCGATGGTGGCGGCAACCGATGCGTTGTTCGCTTACCGCAGCAATCCACATATCGATCAATGCGAGCGGGGCAAAGAGGCGGCGACGCTGATGCTGCGTACCCTGCGCGGCGAAGTGAAACCGGTGCAGGCGGCGTCGTATCCCCCGATGGCGATCAACATCGAGCGGCAATGCACTTCGGAAGCGCCGCTGGAGGAATATTGCCGCCAACTGGATGCAGTGCGTGCCCAATCTGGCATCCTTGGGGTCAGTTTGATGCTGGGGTTTCCCTATGCGGACGTGGCGGAGATGGGATCGGCGGTGCTCGTGGTCGCCGATGGGGATCGCGGCTTGGCGCAGCGGAATGCGGACGAACTGGGCCGGCAGTTGTGGGAGCTGCGGGAACCGTTGGCAGGGACGTTTATCTCCGTGAGCGACGCCGTCGAGCAGGCGGCGTTGTTGCCGGGACCGGTCTGCCTGCTCGACATGGGGGACAACGCGGGGGGAGGCGGCCCGGCGGACGGGACGTGGCTGGCGTGGGAACTGCATCAGCGACGGGTCGGGCCATCGCTGGTGGTGTTGTACGATCCCGTCGCCGTCGAACAGGCGGAAGCGGCGGGGGTCGGCAAGTTCATCGACCTCACGGTGGGAGGCAAGACCGATCCGCTGCACGGCCCGCCATTGGAGACAGAGTTTAAAGTCCTGCAGATTGCGGACGGGGTCTACTCGGAAACCGAAGCGCGTCACGGCGGATTCACGCAGTTCGATCAAGGTCGAACGGCGATCGTGCAGGCGGAGAGCGGACTGATGGTGATGCTGACGTCGCGGCGGGCGCTCCCCTTCAGCCTGAAGCAATTGACGAGTTTCGGCCTCGATCCGCGAGCGTTTCAGATTCTGGTCGCCAAGGGGGTCAACGCGCCGCTCGCCGCTTACAAGCCGGTCTGCCCGAGCATCATTCGAGTCAACACGCCGGGCGTGACCTCGGCCGACATGACACAACTTCAATTCCACCACCGCCGCCGACCGATGTTTCCGTTTGAACGGGAGACAGTGTGGGCACAGTAGGAAATCTTCGCCGCGAGCAATATCCGATGTCCGAACGAAGCTCGCGGCTGCGCAGTTTGCTGGTGAAACCATGCTGAAGTTGCGTCAAACTTCAGTATGAGACAATCTAAGAGACTCCGCACCGACTGGCTGGTGATGATCTCAGTCACCCGAAGTTGAAGCCTGGCGCTCAAGACAATTGACCAGAATCCGGCGATACTGATTGGATCGACGGAAGTCGCCGGATCGATGTCGAAGTTGCCGGAACTGCAGCCCTAGCGGCTGCCATCGCGTCAGACGGAGACGTGGGTGCTCTGGATGGGAAACTGAGTGAGCCCTGATCCGACTTCAGCGGAAGCAACCCAGCATTTGCAAATCGCGCCCTCGTTCCGCGCCCGCGGGCTGACCAAGATCTATCGTGTCGGCGAGGTCGATGTCGTCGCCTTGCGGGGTGTCGATCTGGAGTTGTACCCCGGCGAATTCGTGGTGTTGCTCGGCGCCTCGGGGAGCGGCAAATCAACGTTATTGAACATCCTGGGCGGTCTCGACGACCCCACGTCGGGCGACGTCTGGTTCCGCGATCACGATCTGGTTCATGCCACGGATAAAGAACTGACGCGTTATCGTCGCGACCACGTCGGATTCGTCTTTCAGTTCTATAACCTCATCCCCAGTTTGACGGCGCGTGAAAACGTCGCACTGATCACTGACATCGCTGCGAACGCCATGACTCCGGATGCGGCACTCGCACTGGTGGGGTTAGGGCATCGCGTCGACCACTTTCCGGCTCAGCTCTCCGGGGGGGAACAGCAGCGCGTCGCCATCGCTCGGGCGATCGCCAAGCGGCCGGATGTGCTGCTCTGCGACGAGCCGACCGGCGCCCTCGACGTCCAGACGGGGATCGCAGTCCTGGAAGCGTTGGAACGGGTCAATCGGGAGCTGAAGACGACGACGGCGGTCATCACGCACAACGCCGTCATTGCCGAGATGGCTGATCGCGTCATGACGATGTCCGATGGACGAATTGTGCGGACCGAACGGAACACGCAACGGCGTCAGGCCCGCGAACTCGTCTGGTGAATCGATGACCGCCCTCCACCGGAAGCTTCTGCGTGACTTGTGGATCCTGCGGGGTCCCGTTCTGGCCATCGGACTGGTGATGGCCTGCGGCGTGGCAACGTTCGTGATGTCCCTCAGCGTGTTGTCGACGCTCTATCGGACTCGGGCCGCGTACTACGACCGTTACCGGTTTGCTGATGTCTTTATTCCGGTGAAGCGTGCTCCCATCGCGCTCACCGAGCGGTTGGCCGAGATCCCGGATGTGCTCAGCGTCGAGACTCGGATCGCGCAGTACGTCAATTTGGATCTGGCTGATCTGAAGGAGCCGGCGAGTGGCCGACTGATCTCCATTCCCGATCGAGGTCCACCGCGTTTGAACGACCTTTTTTTGCGGGAAGGACGTTGGCCGGAGCCGGAGCGGACTGACGAAGCTCTGGTCAGTGACGGTTTCGCGACGGCCCACGGACTCCATCCAGGGGCGACGGTGCGGGCGATTCTCAATGGTCGCCGGCAGGACCTGAGGGTGGTGGGGATCGCTTTGTCTCCGGAGTTCATCTACCAGATTCGCCCCGGAGAGATCCTCCCCGATGATCGCCGCTTCGGTATCTTCTGGATGCGCCGCCGCGCGCTGGAGGCCGCTTTCCAGATGGAAGGAGCTTTCAACGAGGCGAGCTTGTCACTCTCCGCGCGGGCACTCGAACGCGAGGTCGTGCGGCGGGCCGACGCCCTGACGGCCGAGTTTGGCGGGACGGGGGCGTATGGCCGCGAGGATCAGTCTTCGCACAAGTTTGTTTCCAACGAGATGAACGAACTGCGTGGAATGGCCCTGGTCATCCCGACGATTTTTCTCGTCGTGGCGGCATGGCTGCTGCAGGTCGTCACCTCGCGACTCATCGGCACGCAACGCGAGCAGATCGCCACCTTGAAGGCGTTCGGGTACTCCAACACCGAGATCGGAGCGCACTACATTCAACTCGCATTGGTCATGACCGGTCTGGGAACGCTGCTGGGCATGGGCGTCGGCGTGTGGTTGGGACAAGGCGTCGCTGCCATGTATGTCCGGTTCTTCCATTTCCCGTCGCTGCAATTCCAGCTCGACAGTCGTGTCGCGCTCGCTGCCGCCGCGATCAGCACGTCGGCCGGTGTGTTGTCGGTGGCGCGACCGGTCTGGAAAGCCATGAGCCTGCCTCCCGCCGAGGCGATGAGACCCGAGGTGCCAATCACGTTCGGAACATCCTGGCTGGAATCGTCATCCCTGTTTCGACAGGCACCGGTCGATGTGCGCATGGTGGTGCGATCCATGGCCCGCCGACCCGGTCGGGCGGTGCTCAACTGTTTGGGCTTGTCGCTGGCAGTCGCGGTGCTGGTACTTGGCAGCTTCATGCTCGACGGACTGAATTACGTGATGGAATCGGAATTCAATGTCGCGCAGCGGCAGGACATGTGGCTCACCTTCGTAGAACCGACGAACCACCGCGTGGTGGCGGACGTGGCCCATCTTCCCGGTGTGCTGTCGGTCGAACCCTATCGATCCGTCGCCGTGCGGGTACGGTCCGGTCCTCGGGAACGGCTGCTCGGATTGATGGGTCTTCAAGAACAGAGTCGCTTGTATCGCATTGCTGATGTGCATCGCCATGTCCGGCCGTTGCCGCCGACGGGGTTGATCCTGTCTGAAAGCCTCGCTGAAGCATTGTCTGTTGGTCCCGGCGATTCCCTTCGCGTGGAAGTTCTGGAAGGCAAACGTCCGGTCCGCGCGCTGCGCGTGGCAGGACTGGTGTCCGACTTTCAAGGGGAAGCCGCGTTTGCGCGGATCGACGAGCTGCATCAACTGATGCAGGAATCTGATGCCGTGAGTGGTGTGTTTCTCACCCTGGATGCCGCCCGAGTTGACGAGACATATGCCGCATTGAAGGAGACTCCCCGGTTGGTGGGGGTGGCTTTGAAGGGGGCGGCGCTGAAGTCGTTACGGGAAACGATTGTGGACAACATTCTGAAGATGCGTGCCTTCAATGTGGGCTTCGCCTGCATCATCGCCTGCGGAGTCATCTACAATAGCGCCCGAATCACATTGTCCGAGCGCAGCCGCGAATTGGCGACGCTGCGCGTGATCGGATTCTCACGCGGAGAGATTACGCGAATTCTCTTGGGGGAACTGGGAATTTTGACGCTGCTGGCCCTGCCGGTTGGTCTCGCGATCGGCCATCTGCTTGCCGACGCTGTGATTCGACTGGCATACAATACAGAATTGTTTCGGATTCCACTCGTGATCTCGCGCTGGACCGACGCGTTCGCTGCGTCCGTGCTCCTGATGGCGGCCGCCGCCTCTGGCTGGCTGATGTCCCGCCGATTGGCGCGGCTCGATTTGGTGGCGGTCCTCAAGACGCGGGAATGAAGTGAAGTCATGGCGCAAGGTGCGGCATCGCGATACTGGATCACTGGCAGCGTCTGCGTTGTCCTCGTCGGTCTGCTGATCTATGGCTTCACCCCCCCTGCCGTTGACGTCGATCTTGCTGCCGCCGATCGCGGCCCGCTGACAGTTACCGTCGAGGAGGATGGTCGGACGCGCGTGCGAGAACGCTACATCGTCGCGGCACCGCTGGCGGGCCGACTGTTGCGGACTCCCCTACGAAGCGGCGACACGGTGCTGACAGGCAAGACCATCGTGGCGACCATTGAAGCCAGCGACACCAGTCTGCTCGATGATCGGGCGCGGGCCGAGGCGGAAGCCCGGCTGAAGGCTGCCGAAGCGCAGTGCGAGCAGTCTTCGATTCTGGTCGAGCGTGCGCAAGACGCGATCGACGTGGCCAAGAGCGAACTCGGTCGGGCGGAGGGGCTCATGGGCAAGGGAACCATCACTGCTGAGACATACGATACGGTGCGTTTGAAGTACCGACTTGCCGCGCACGACGTCCGGGCCGCGGAATTCCATCAGACGATCGCCGCCTTTGAGCGGGATCAGGCCCGAGCGGCGTTCGTGCGGTTTTCGGATCGTCCCACCGAACTGCAGCCCTTGTTTCGGCATGAGATCTGTGCGCCGATTTCCGGGCGGGTGTTCCGGATCTTTGAAGAGAATGCAACGCCCGTTACGACCGGAGATCGCCTGATTGAACTGGGCGATCCCACCGATCTGGAAGTGGAGATTGACGTTCTCTCCACGGACGCGATTCGGATTAAACCCGGCGCGCGAGTGCAGCTCGAACACTGGGGGGGAGACGAGCCGCTTGAGGCGCGTGTTCGACTGATCGAACCTTCCGCGTTCACGAAGGTCTCTGCTCTGGGAATTGAAGAGCAGCGTGTCTGGGTGATTGCCGATATCGTCACCCCTCCCGAGCAGCGTCCGCGGCTGGGTGACGGATTCCGCGTCGAAGCGAGTATCGTCACCTGGGAGGCCGAGGACATCCTGCGGATTCCCAGCGGCGCCCTCTTTCGGCAGGAAAGTGAGTGGGCCACATACATCGTACGGAACTCCCGTGCTCAGCGCCAGATCGTCAAGACAGGACACAGCGATGGACGTCTGACAGAGGTTCTTGACGGATTGAAGCCGGGCGACCATGTGATCCTGCATCCCAGCGACCGCGTGGCACCTGGCGTACGCGTGACGCCGCGCTGACGGCGACGTCAGAAATCAATGCCGTTCGAGCGATTCCATGAGTGCGGCAATTTCCGCGCCCATCTGTCCCACCGTGATGTAATTGTGCCCGCCCCCCTCAATGGTGACGAATCTCTTCTCGATGCCAGACCGAGCAGCGCTCGGGGCGGCGGCGAAGAGCGCGCGGCCGTGGTCGAGGGGGACAGTTTCATCCGCCGTGCAGTGGAACTGAAGCACCGCGCTGGCGACCTGCGGAATCCGCTCGATTGACGGGAACCGATCCCAGATCAGGAATTGGAACGGAAACGCGGGAAAGTGCCAGGCGACCGTGCGCGGCATCGAGGCGAACGTCGAGTTGAGGACCAACGCCGCCGGCGGATCTCCCGCCAGCGAGAGCTCCGCAGCCAGCCGCGTGGCCACGGCTCCACCCAGCGATTCGCCGAAGAGAATCAGCCGCTCGGGAGGGTATTGCAGTTCTTGCGTGGCGAACATCCAGATCTGGCGGGCGTCGGCGGCGAAGTGTTCCTCACTGGGGGAGCCGCCGTTGTCGCCGTAGCCGCGATAGTCGAACAGGAGCACATCGCACCCCAGACGCGTGAAGTCCTGGCAATCGGGGATGCGATCTTCCCGGCAGCCCGCGTTGCCGGGGAAGTAGAGCACGAGAGAGTTCGCCGCATCGGTTCCTGCGGGGAGGCGGGCCCGAAATCGCCAGCCATGCAGCGTGAGATCGTCCGCGGCAGGGATCTCAACATCCTCGACGCTGGCGCCCACCGCGTTGGCAAGGAGTCGCCCAGTCTTTGTCGGCACGAAGATGAGCTGCCGCTGGACGCCGACCATGATGATGGTGACGGCCACGTAGGGCGTGACCAGGAAGAGCAGCACCAGGCGGATCACACGGCGATGCCAATTCGCGGGGGAAGGAGCAGGCGTTGTGGTGGTTGGCGACGAAGCGGCGTTCGGCATGGTCCCCTCGCATCGATCGGGCCGCCGGGTCACAGCGAGTCATTCGCCCCGTTCTACGACCGCCTCCAGCACGCGGCCCTCTTTCGCCTGCAGCCAATCCCCCTGCGAGGCGATGATCGACCTGTAAAGGACAACGCAGACGGCCAGTTCCATCAACGCCAGAATCAGCGCCAGCGGGACGATTGAAGGCAAGATCTGCAGATACTGCAGCAGCACGTCGAGGCCGATGGGAATCAGGATCGTCAGTCCGATGACCCACAGAGACAGCATGGTGAGCACGAACTGGATCAGGGCCGTCACCCCCTTGAAGTTCGTCGGCTGCATGGAACCGCTGGCGCGACCAATTGGCGCCACGATGGAAGCGACATTTCCCAACATGCACAACACGAGAAACACCGACGGCAGCAGGGCGACCGCTCCCAGGAAGTGGGTCCACGGGGCGGGCAGCAGACACTGTGCGGCCGCCAAGGACGGCACGGCCAGCAGCAGGACGACCGGCGCCAGGGCGAGATTTTTGCCCAGCAGCACCGCGCGTCGCGAGACGCCGCTCAGCACATAGGCCCGAAACCCCGATCGATCGCCGCCAAACTGGTTCTGCGTGATTTGCGCCACGCCTGCCATCGACAGCCCCAGCATGGCGTACGGAATGAAGGACCGGACGACGTCCGGAACGTTCGCTTTCCCACGCGTCATGAAGGTGGCTCCGCCGAACATCAGCAGCAGGATCAAGGGGCTGAGCAGCATCAGCTTGGCTTCCGGCGCCCGCGTCAGTCCGCGTAACGTCGACCAGGCGACCGCCGCCACCGGTTCCGAGCACCCCGGCAACGACCATTCCACCATGTTGCCCGTCGCCGGCGGCGCAGAATTCGAATTCGCCTTGGCAACCGACACCGCGGTCGCTGTCGGCGCCTTCCCGGAATACTCGCCGGTGAAATAGCGCCTGGTCGTCACATACGAGCGCCGGAGCGACAGCGCTGTCAGACCCAAGAGTCCCAGTGCTCCGGCCAGCCCCGGCAAGGGATTGTCGGCAGCGGCGCGTTGCGCACCATACGCCAGCCAACCCAGCGGGATCGACAGATTGACGATGTCCATGATGCGATGGACCTGGTTCATCGTTGACGCAAACCGCGCGTCACGCTCCGCCTGCCAGTTCTGCTGCAGTTCCTGGTGCAATCGCTGGTACTCGTCGGGTGAGATCTCCTGGGCATTGAGCCGCGTGAGCAGTTGTTGCTGGCCCAGCACCAGCTTCGCGGCGTCGTTTCCGCCCCCCGCACCAATGTGCTGCCAGAACACGACGTTGATGAGCTGCGGCGCCTGCGCTCCCAGGACGATGAAAGCGGTCACCATAACCACCACGGTTTGCCGCTTGCGTTTGTCTTCCATCAGCGTCGCCAGCCAGCCGCGGAATTGATAAGTCACCGCACACACCAGCAGCACGAATCCTGCCAGCAAGGGGAACGTCACCAGCGACGACGGTCCATACGTCAGGGTCATCGCCACAATCAGCCCCAGCAGCGGCGGGACGAACGTCAGCGTCGTCATTGAGAGCAGCGAACTCAGGAAATTGAACAAATAGACTTCCGTGAGGGTCGTCGGCAAATGCAGCAGCTTGTCGATCGACAGCATCTCGCCGCGCTGCAGGTCGGTGGCGACGCCGATC
>JANRLN010000133.1:0-5493 GCA_033762515.1 Planctomycetaceae bacterium | reverse complement strand
GCCAACGGTCACGTCGACGATTTCCGCCATCAGGGACTCCCCTACCGCATGCGTCCGCAAGTGTTTCGCAATCGCGGTGAGGGGCGCTTTGACGAACTCCCGGCCGCGCGTGTCGGACCGTATTTTGAGAATGAGTGGCTGGGCCGCGGCCTGGCGCGACTCGATTGGAATCGCGACCGCCGGGAAGACATTGCGATTTCACATCTCGAAGATTCCGCCGCGCTTCTGACCAATCGCACCGCCAATCAGCACCACGCGATCAGCCTACGATTGCACGGACGCACGGTGGATCGCGACGCCATCGGCACCATCGTTAGAGTGCAATGCGGCGGGCGGACCCAGACCGTGCAACTGACGGCGGGCGATGGTTACGAATCGTCCAACGAGCGCCGACTGGTCATCAGCGTGGGACTTGCGGAGTCAATTTCAACGCTTCACGTCTCGTGGAGCGACGGCACCGTTTCAGACTTCGAGGACATCGCCGTGGATCAAGACTACGTCCTGGTCCAGGGGCGCCCGTTGTTGACGTTGCCGTGAGGCGGCGATCGTCAGGCGAAGGCGTTAACACCACAACCAGCCCACAGCGACAGCAAGGGCGCTGGGCTTCGACGGCATCAGTCCTGCTCCCTGGCACCTTCAATGATCACCGCGGCGATCTCTTCCGGCGATTCCGTTCCGGCGATCGCAATTGAAGTACACTCTTCCAGATTGCGGAACCAGGTGTGCTGCCGTTTCGCGAATTGGCGAGTGCGAGTCTGGATGAGCGCCGCCACCTCTGCCGGATCGCCGCTCCCGGCTTCTAACCAATCGATCACCTCCTTGTACCCGATCGCCTGTCGTGCGGTATGGCTCAGCGGGCGCGGGCCATCAAGGAGTCGACGGACTTCGTCCGTCAGCCCTGCGGCGAACATTCGCTCGACTCGGCGGCGAATCCGCTCGTGCAGCCAGGCCCGCGGCGGTTCCAGCCAGTAGACATGCGGCGGGCGGAGACCGCACGGCAGGGGCGGCTGCGTCTGTTGGTCCGACAAGGGTCTTCCGGTCACGGCATGCACTTCCAGGGCGCGGATGACGCGGCGCACGTCGTTGGGCGACAGTCGTGCGGCCGTGACCGGATCAATCGCCTGCAGACGTTCATGAAGCACTGCGACGCCGCGTCGCTCCATCTCTTCGGTGAGTTGCCGTCGCAATTCCCAATCGGCCGGCGGTCCCTCGAACACGCCGCGTAGCAGAGATCGCAGGTACAGACCGGTTCCCCCCACGAACAGCGGCATGCGATCGCGCGATAAGACTTCCGGAACAATCGCTGCGCAGGCCGTCACATATTCGGCGACGCTGTATTCCTCATCGGGATCGAGCACATCGAACAAATGATGCGGCACCCGCGCCCGTTCTGCAGCGGTCGGTTTGGCGGTGCCGATGTCCATCCCGCGATAGAGCGTCATAGAGTCCAGGGCGATGATCTCCGCTCCCAACTGCTCGGCAAGGATCAGCGCAACATCCGACTTGCCGCTGGCGGTGGGACCCGCCAGAAACCAGCAGCGGCGCAGGTCTTCCGGTGCGATGTGCATGGAGTCGGACCGAGATTCAATCGGCAAAGCTGCCAGTTAACGGCGTTTTGTGGGCCTCGCCAGCGATCTCGCGGACGTACTCCGGAACTGCGTAGCCCGGCAGACGCTGGCGGACGGCGGCCACCAAGTCCCGCCCACGGGCCTCGGGAACCTCAAAATGCGCCGCACCACGGACGCGGTCGAGTTGATGCAGATAATACGGGAGGACACCGAGATCGGTCAGACGTTCGCACAACGCCGTCAACGTCTCGACGTCATCGTTGATTCCGCGGAGCAGAACCGCCTGGTTGAGGGTGGTGATCCCGGCGCGAACCAAGTTGCGGACCGCGTCGGCACAGTCTCCCGAAAGTTCCCGCGCGTGGTTGGCGTGGACGACGACATAAGGCGTCAGCCGCGACCGACGCAGCCGCGTCAGCAACTCCGGCGTGACCCGCGAAGGGAGCACGATCGGCAACCGTGTGTGGAGGCGAATCCGAGTGAGGTGCGGGATCGATTCCAGTCCGTCCAGCAGCAGCGACAGTCGAGCGTCCGTCAGCGTTAAGGGATCGCCGCCGCTCAATAAGACCTCGCGGATCGTGGGATCGCGACGCAAGGCCTCGAAGGCGGGGAGCCAATCTTCGATCCGTCGGGGAGCTGATTCGTAAGGATAGTGACGTCGAAAACAATAACGACAGTGGACGGCACAGGCCCCGCTGGTGATCAACAGGGCCCGACCCGCGTATTTTTGCAGCAATCCAGGGACGAGTTGAGCCGCGTCGTCACCGACGGGGTCGACGGCAAAGCCGTCGACGTTGATGAACTCGTCGTCGAGCGGCAGGACCTGCCGCAGGAGGGGGTCGTCCGGGTCTCCGGGTTGCATCCGGGCCAGAAAACTGCGGGGGACCAAGAGCGGGAACAGGCGTGCGGCTCGCCGGGCAGGCTCCCGGAAGTCATCCGGCAGCTCCAGCAGATGGCACAGCTGATCAGCATCGCGGACCGACTCCGCCAGTTCCTGCTGCCAGAGCGCGCGCGTGACCACAGGACGAGGAAGGGCGGATGCGGCGGACAACGGCGTTGTTTCCTGGAACCAGAGTTGCGCAATCGAAGTCGAGTGAGGCCTTGGGAATGTCGGCTGCGGTCGTTAGGATTCCCTCACGTCAACGGGTTTGATATTCTTCCCGGCGTGAACCGCAGCCCCGCGGAATAGGGACTGTGTTTCTTACGGTATCCTCGAACGTAGAAAAACACCAATGGCGACGCTCGGCACCAGCGACTTCAAGAAGGGCTCCAAGGTTATTCTGGAAGGGGAGCCGTATGAAATGCTGCTGGTCGAGTTCGTGAAGCCCGGCAAGGGGCAGGCCCTCTATAAATGCAAGATGCGCAACCTGTTGCGTGGATCGCTGCTGGATCGCACCTACAAGAGCGGCGATGCGTTGGAAGCCGCGGACATTCGCCGGAACGACGGCCAATTCCTGTACAAGGATTCGTCCGGCTACGTCTTCATGGATCAGCAGTCCTTCGAGCAGTTCGCCGTCTCGGCAGACCTCGTCGGCGAGCAGGCGGGCTTCCTGCAGGACAACGCGGTTTGTGAACTTTTGTACTGGAATGATCAGCCGATCGGAGTCACACTGCCGCAATCGGTGGTGATGAAGGTCATCTATACTGAACCGGCGGTCCGCGGGAACACCTCGGGCAACATCACGAAGACAGCCAAGCTCGAATCCGGCGTCGAAATTCAGGTCCCGGCGTTCGTCGATACCGGGGACATGGTCAAGGTGCTCACGCAGACGGGTGAATACGTCGAACGTGTTCGCGATTAGGGGTGTCCCGATGCGGCAGCACGTCGCAGCGGCCCCGTAGAGGACGACCGACAACGGAGTGTCGGCATGTCGAATGTCAGCCTGGTGATTTACGGAGTCGCGGCGCTGTGGGGCGTGCAGATGCTGCTCACCTCCATGGAGCAGCACCGACGTCGCACCCTTCTCAAGCTGCAACGGGAAGAAATCGCCCGCCGAGAAGGGGAGGCGCCGGCGGCCCAGCCCGAAGTTCCTCAAGCGACCGAAAAAACCGCGGTGAAGCAACCCCCCGTCGTGACTGCTGCGAAGTGAGGGGGCTGACAACTCCCACCGAGTGATGCCCATGACCACCCACAACGGCAAGCTTTACATCGAGACGGTTGGCTGCCAGATGAACATGCTGGACAGTGAACTCGTCGTCGCCGCCCTGCGCAGGCAGGGCTATGAACTGACGGGGGACGTGAGCGACGCCGACACCGTTCTGTTCAATACCTGCAGTGTTCGCGAACACGCCGAGCACAAGATTTACAGCGCTCTGGGCCGCCTCAAGTTCAGCAAAAACTCCCGTCCGCAACAGGTGATCGGCGTCCTGGGGTGCATGGCCCAGAAGGATCAGGAGCTCGTCTTTCAGCGCGCCCCCCATGTCGACCTCGTCGTTGGTACGGGACAGTTGGGTGAAGTTCCGCGGTTGATCGATGAAGCCCGTGAGACTCGCCGGCGATCGGTCGCCGTCAGCCTCGCCCGCCGCGATGGCACGCGGCTCGAAGTGTCACAAAGCTTTCAGAGTTACGACCCGCTGCGCGAACCTGAGATGCGGCCGAGTCCGTTTCAGGCGTTCGTGCGGATCATGTTCGGCTGCGACAAATTCTGCACCTACTGCGTCGTCCCCATGACGCGCGGCCCCGAGCAAAGCCGCTCCCCGCGCGACATTCTGCACGAATGCCGCGTCCTCGCCGAGCAGGGGGTGAAAGAGGTCACGCTGCTGGGTCAGACGGTGAACAGTTACAAATTCGTCGAAGACGGCCGCACCTGGCGGCTCTCCGACCTGCTCGCCGAAATGCAGGAGATTTCGGGCCTTGTGCGGCTGAAGTTCGTCACGAACTATCCGCGCGACATGACCGACGATCTCCTGCAGGCGGTGCGCGACCTGACCAAGTGTTCGCGCTATTTGCATGTCCCCGCGCAGTCGGGGTGCGATCAGTTGCTGAAAAAGATGAAGCGCGGATACACCATCGCCGAATACCGCGAGATGCACGGCCGCATCCGGGCGACGCTTCCCGACGCGGCGGTCTCCAGCGACTTCATCGTCGGCTTCTGCGGCGAAACGGAAGAGGCGCACCAGAAGAGTCTGGACCTGATCCGCGAGTTCCGCTTCAAGAACAGCTTCATTTTCAAGTACAGCCCGCGGCCGGGCACCAAAGCGTTCGACCTGATGCCCGATGATGTTCCTGAAGACGTCAAGAAGGCCCGCAACAACGAAATGCTGGCTCTGCAGAACGGCATCAGTGCGGAAGACAACGCGGGCTTCATCGGGCGAACGGTGGAAGTGCTCGTCGAAGGCGTCAGCAAGAACGCCGAGAAACGGGGCGAGACCGACGCCGCCACCGGACCGGTGCAACTCACCGGGCGGACCACTTGCGATCGCATCGTCGTCTTCCCCGGCAACCCGAGGCTGGCGGGCTCGCTGGCCCGCATCCAGGTTGAGGACTGCACAGCAACGACCCTGATCGGATCCATCGTGACCCGCGAAGTGCAGCACGGGTCGACCGCGCTGTTGCCGATTCTGGTGTGATGGACAACGTCTCGTCGCACTCGAAGCCCACCCGTTGCCAAGGGGGGGCTTCCGGGGTGAATCACGTGAGCGAATTGTTCCCGATTCTCGGCCCCACGTCGTGCGATGACTGTGGGTATTGCTGTCTGGGAATCGGATCACCCGTTGTGATCTATGCCCGTCGGCCGGGGTTCGATGGTCCGCATCCCTACCGACCGGCTGATCTCCCGCCGGAACTGGCAGCGGAGATCGACGAGCATTTTTCCGGTCTGGTGCGAGGGCAGGAGCCCCAGGAGACGTGTTTGTGGCACGACCCGGTGACGCGTCGCTGCAAGCATCACGATTTTCGGCCGCAGGTCTGCCGGGACTACGAGATCGG
>JANRLN010000132.1:0-20746 GCA_033762515.1 Planctomycetaceae bacterium | reverse complement strand
GAACGCTCCTCTTCGATGGACTTGAGCGGCACGGCGATTTCTTGATCGTCGGCATCGCGCAGAATCAGGGCCTCGTCCGACGTGCGAACCTTGACTCCGCTGACGACCTTGCCGGAATCCGTTTCGACGACGACTGTCTGGTAGCCTTCCTTGACATTCTTATTCGGAGCAAGGAGCGAATCGACGAGATAGTCCACCTGAGCGCTGGCGCCGATCGAGATCATGTCCGGACCTACCTTGCCCCCGGCCCCGCCGATGGCGTGGCACTTGAAGCACGAGAGGTCGGCCCGGCGGAAGATGGCCTCGCCGCGGGCGGGGTCACCCTGGGAGCGGACTTCGCCAACCATTGCGGCCATTTGTTCGGGAGTCAACAGCTTCGCTTCGCTGCGAATCCCTCCGGCATTGGTCAAGGCTTCCACCAGTTTGGGTTCCTGGCGACCGCTGCCGCTGACTGAACGAAGGGCGATCTTGGCGACGTCCTCTGGCAGCGTCTGGTTGGTCAACGCGGCAGCGAGGAGGTCTGGAGCGCCCTGTTTCTGCAGAAACGCCTGAAGAACCTGCGTCTGCTGCTCGGGAGACTTCGATTTGGCAAGCCAGGCGACCGAGAGATTCGCCGCCATTTGCGGCTGCGTTGGAACGAGTGAGGCGACGGCCGCCCCGGAGACCGATTCGGCTGGGTCTGTCGCCGCCAGATCCTGCAGCGACTTGCGGGTGGCTTCGGTATCCATCGCGGCCAGGGCGACAATCGCCGCCTTGCGAATCGCGTCCAATCGCTCTGTTGCGGCTGCCGTCGCCTGGAGTTGGGGGATGGCTGCCACGAGCTTCCAACTTCCGAGGCATTCCGCAGCGAGTGCTGCAACTTCCGGCGAAGGTGACGAGAGCAACTGAGCGACGGGAAGCAGGTCGCCCTCGGGTTGCGTATTACGACGACGTTGTGCCGTCAGGACCGCCCGCAGCAGTTCAGCGGTCTCCGTCGGTGGAGTATTCGGAAGGAGAGCGCGATCGAGCACGATCCGCAGATGCTGCGGTTGTCCCAGCGCTCCCAAGAGTTCGAGGATCCGCGGCCGAAGTTCCTCGGCCACGCGATTCGCCTGCAGGTCGTCGACCAGACGCGGAATCAACTCCGAGGCCTGTCCCGCTTCAATCGCGAACATCAAGCGTTGAATCTGGCCCTGAGAGTCGAACCGTCCCGCTTGCATCGCCGGCAGCCAGACCGGCTTGAGTTCGCGGGCTGTTTGGCGGGCGGCGTAATCCAGAAACGTGTCGCGCGGGTGATCCACCACCGCCAGGGCCAATTCCGCGGCACGGAGGGAAGGGATCGCCGCGAGCGCGCGGATGGCTTCGAGGCGGACGCGTGGATACTCGTCATGCACAGCGTCCGCGAGCCATTCGGCAGGGTGATCGAGGCGATCGGACCAGTGCGTCAGTACGCGCACTGCGGCGGCTCGGGCGCGCGGCTCAGGCGAATGGAGCACAGTCTTCAGCAGATCGGCGCGGACTTCCTCGTGGGCCTGGTAAATCCACAGCGCTTCGAGACGCAGGTGCTCGAACTCGGGGTCGGCAGGATTGAGGTTATCCACCCAGCGAGCAAGGGCCGCCAGCACCTCGCCGCGATCGCGTTCTTTCAGGACGCGCTTGGCCTGTTGACGCGTAAAGGATTCTGGCGCCTTCAGGGAGTCCAGAAGTTCCATGACGCTCGCATCGACGAGTTTCGGCCGCTCGACCAGCGGACGGCCCTTCGCCGTCACCCGCCAGATACGACCATGCACATGGTCGCGGCGCGGATCGCGGAAGTCGACTTCGCCATGCTGAATGATCGGGTTGTACCAGTCAGCGATATAGATCGCCCCGTCGGGACCTTGCTTGACGTCGATCGGCCGGAAGGCCACGTGGTTGGAACTGATGAGGTCTGGTTGCTGCTTCGAGGTGAAGCCCGAGCCTTCGTCCTCAACCGCGAACCGGCACACGCGATGGCCGCGGAAGTCGTGGGTGATGAGATTCCCCTGCCAGTCGTCGGGCAGATGACGGCCGTCGACGATTTCCAAACCGCAGTATTTGGGGCTGCCGGGGTTGAGGCCGTGGAGAATATCGGCGACGCCGTACGCCGTCGGATAGGCCGCGCCCGGGACCAGGTAGTTGATCCCTTCCCCCCCTGCCCCATCGGTCACGAATGACTGCCCCCAGCGGTCAAAAGCATGTCCCCAGGTGTTGACCCAACCGCGGGCCAGGATCTCCAGCCGCAACGTCTCCGGCCGAAACTGCCAGATCCCCCCGGCATTCAAGCGTCGCACCCCGTACGGCGTCTCGACGTGGCTGTGGATGTAGATCGATTGGTTCATGTAGAAGAGGCACTCGGGTCCCCAGCGGAAGGTATGGATGATGTGGTGCGTGTCTTCGGTGCCGAAGCCGGAGAGGACGATTCGCGAGCGATCGGCCTTGCCGTCCCCGTCGGTGTCCGAGAGGTGCAGCAGTTCAGTGCTGTTGGCTACGTACGCGCCGCCGTCTCCCGGGATCACGCCCGTCGGAATGAGCAGCCCATCGGCAAACACGGTGGTCTTGTCGGAGACGCCGTCGCCGTCGGCGTCTTCCAGGATCAGGATCTTGTCGTTGGCGACCTGTCCCGGTGCAATCTGGGGATAGACTTCCGACGCCGCCACCCACAACCGCCCTTGCGGATCGAAGTTGATCTGAATGGGTTTATGAATCTGCGGATCGGCCGCGAACAGGTTCACCTCGAAGCCGTCCGCGACGATGAACGTCTTCTGCTCTTCCGCCGCATCCGGAACGGGGATATCGGTGAGTTCGCGCTGAGCGAAGGCCGACGATGTGATCGTTGCCAGAATGACGGCAAAGACAGAGATCACGCGTGGATTCATGGATGGAATCGTCCGTGTTGAGTGAACTGACTGGGTCGATCTGAAGTTACGGTAGTGCTCGACGAACGCGAATCGCACCGGGGCTGATCACTGTGAATGAACCCGCCAATTCGTGCTGGTGTTCTGCAACTGCGTCGCCGACCAAGTCGGGCTTTGATTCCGGGGGGAGACCGGAAAGTCGAACGGGGACAATGCCATGGTGAACGCGTCCGAGACGATCAACAAGCTCGCCAAAATCCTTGTCGGCCGTCAAAAGCACCGCAGCATTCGTGTTGGCTTCATTCATGACGCTGTCGTCATCGATTCCCGGAGAAAGTTCCGCGATGGAGATGACGTCGATTCCATCCTGCCGCAATCGCAACACGATTCCAGCAGCGACGCTCTCATGGGCGACGATCTTCATGCACTTTGCTTTGCGATCGGATAGACAATGTCGGCCCGCAAGGCCTCGGACGCGAATTTCAAAGCCGCCAAGATCCCATCACGAGTGATGGGCGGATGTGCGGCCAGAATTTCGTCCGTCGATTCTCCGTCCGCCAAGTTCTCCAGAATCAATTCCACGGTAACGCGCGTCCCCGCGATGACAGGTTCGCCCATCATGATTTTGGGATCGGAGACGATTTCTGAGGTCGACATGGCAGCCTCCCTGTGGATTACTGGTTCAACTTGACTCGCAATTCGGCAATCGCCTGGTCGGCCGCAGCCGTCAGCTTGTCGAATTCCGGAATATCGACCGCGTTGTTCCCCTGCTCGTGTTTGCGAAACAGGAACAGGTAAGTCACGTTCTGTGGTCGCCAGCGGTGGATGAAGAGGGTGTTCTTGGCGACGATCTTGGTTCGCAGGGCTTCCAGCTTCTTCTCGGCGTCGTCAGGTAGTGCATACCCCGTTGCCTGAGCAAATCGACGTCCCAGGTATGCGTAGCCTTCGGTGCTCAGATGGATGCCATTCTCCGTTTGCAGGTGGTCGTCGGCACCCAGTGAGCCGAATAACTCCACCACGGCTCCCGCACGGCGGTCTGCCAAGGCTTTGATCTGGCCGCCGTACAATGCGAGATTGGCGTTGTTGCGGCTGGCGTCCGGCAGCGGAGGAGCGACACGTTCAAAATCGTAGGGTGTGATGAAGACGAGGCGGGCATTCGTTGGGGTCAGGTCGTCGCACAACTTCTCATACTGCTTGACGAACGCCTCCAGCCCCGCTTCCCCGGCGAACGATTCGTTCTGCCCGTAGGCGAGCAGGATCACCGTCGGCTTCAGTTCCTTCACGAGGTCGATCATCCGCTGATAACCAGCGGCGGGGGGATCGAAGATGCCGCGGGACTCGGCCCAGACGGTGTCGCCGCTCCAGCCCAGGTTGCGAAAGGTGATGTTGCGATCAGGATAGGCGGCGGTGAGGGCGGTTTCGATGTAGCCGAATTGCCCCTCGCGCTCGATGAACGTGCCGCCCAACATGACCACGCGGTCGCCGTCGAGGAGCTCGAATTTCGACGGGGTTGCCGCCGGATCGGAGTCAGCACCCCAGGCGGAGGCAGCAAACAGGCCGGCGACGAGCAAACCGGGGACACAGAGAGCATCACGAGGACGCATCGTGAAGCACTTTCCTGAAGGGGGATGCGGCGGAATCGGCCGATGAATTCGGTACAAGCGTCAGAGTGGCTAAGGAGTCCGCGATTGTCAAATCTAACGCTGAACGGAATTCTCACCCCCATCGACAGTTGCGGCGTATTCGCGGGAACGCATCGAATAATTGACATTTGTCGCTGTGGGCAGCTATGATTATGGGCGTCGACGGACGAGTTTCCGATGGGACTCCGTACCGAATTCCAAGGTGAGCGCGGTGCCGTCGGTCGTCGATTCGTTCCCCCTGTCTCGTGACGCTCCCAGGAGATGTTCGCATGCTGGTGATTCCCGGTGGATACGGCAAAGACACCTGCGACGGCTACACCCGTCGAGAACTCCTGCGGATCGGCGGCACGTCGTTGATGGGGCTGTCGCTTCCGATGCTCCTCAAGAGCGAAAAGGCCCACGCGAAGGAAGAGGACGCCCGTTACGGTGGTCCCGGGTTCGGCAAAGCCAAGCACGTCATTCTCGTCTATCTGCAGGGGGGCCCGAGCCACCTCGACTTGTGGGACCCGAAAACGGACGTGCCCGACAACGTCAAGAGCGTCTTCAACCCGATCGATACCGTACTGCCGGGAGTGCAGTTCACCGAATTGCTTCCTAAGCTTTCGAAAGAAATCCATCGCTCGACGCTGCTGCGGGCCGTCAGCTACACCCCGAACGGCTTGTTCAACCACACAGCCGCGATCTACCAGATGATGACCGGTTACACGGCGGATAAAGTCAGCCCGTCAGGTCAGTTGGAGCCGCCCAGTCCCAAGGACTTTCCGAACTACGGCTGCCACATCATCAAGGCCAAGCCGCCGACTGAACCCATGCTGCCGTACGTAATGATGCCCCGCCCGCTGCAGGAGAGCGGTGTGATTGGCAAGGGGGGAACCGCCGGTTTCATGGGTCGCGCTTACGACCCGTACACCCTGTATCCCACCGGCGACGACCTCGACATGGCCAAGATGGACCGGATTCGGGTCGACGATCTGCAACTGCGGGCGGAAGTGCCGCAGGATCGTCTCGCCCGCCGGGCTCAACTGCGCGACACCGTTAACGCCAGCCTGCAGGAACTTGACCGGGCCGTCAGCAAGTACGCCCTCGACGAGTACTACGACAAGGCGTTGTCGCTGGTCCTCTCCGGCAAGGCTCGCGAGGCCTTCAACCTGGAAGCGGAATCGGCCGAGACGCGCGACAAGTACGGTCGCAACACCTTTGGTCAAAGCTGCCTGCTCGCGCGTCGACTGATCGAAGCCGGCACCCGCGTTGTCCAGGTCAACTGGCCGAAAGTGGCTAACTCCGACAACCATTCTTGGGACGTTCACACGGGTCTGTCGAAGCGGATGAAAGACCAGTCGGCGCCATTGCTCGATGCTGGCCTGTCGGGTCTGCTCGCCGACTTGGACGACCGCGGTTTGCTCTCTGAGACGCTGGTTCTGGCGGTCGGCGAATTTGGTCGTAGTCCGAAGCGCGGGGTCAGTACGTCCGGCAATGGCAACTCTGACGACGGCCGCGATCACTGGCCTTACTGCTACACCGGCATCATTGCCGGGGCAGGCGTCAAACGGGGCTTCGTCTATGGCAAATCAGACCAGACCGCCTCAGCCCCCGTCGAGAATCCCGTCCATCCGATCGAACTGCTGGCGACGATCTACCACAGCGTCGGCATGAACCCGCGGAAGATCATCTACAATCACTTGAACCAACCGCGGGAAATGGTCAACGCCGACGCGGTCCAGGGAATTCTGAGCTAGCTGATTGCGAACGAAGCTCACGCCTGCAGCGGAAGCCCAGGGATTGCTATCCCTGGGCTTCTTTGTTGCGCTCTCGTTGCTGTGCTACTCCGGCAGCGGCTTGCCCTTGGTTTCCGGGCCGAACCAGATCGCGATCATACCGACGAGGTAGATGAAAACCACAAAGCTGCAGGCGACCGCGTAGCCGCCGTCGACACCCGCGAGTGACTTCTGTCCCTTGACGACGGAAAGCAGCGCCCCGACCTGAAGCGCACCGACGGCGGAGATGATCCTGCCGAAGTTGAAGCTGAAGCCCTGCCCCGTTGCCCGAATGCGGGTGGCAAACAACTCGGGGAGATAGAGCGGCAGCCAGCCGTAGAACGAGGCACTGATCGCTCCCACCAGGAAGGAGTTGATCAGGAACATCCAGCCGAACTGCGACTGCAGTTGGAAGAATCCGAACACGGAGACCAGCGACGTCAGGCACATCAGGAAATAGGTCCACCTGCGACCGAGCCAATCCCCTGTCCAGGCGGCGGCAATCGTGCCCACGATGGCCCCGATCGACAGGAAGATCAACGTATACTCGCGCGGATTGGCTCCGATCACTCCCAGCGCCTCGCGGACTTCGGGAGTCGCTTTCTCCATCAACTGAGCCGACCACGAAGGAGCCCATTGGGTCGAGCCCCAGGTGCCCAGCAGTGCGACGCCGCTGAGCGTAGCGCCGAACAGCATCCGCGGAATCGCCTGCGTGGTGGACGGAGCATTCGGATTCGCAGCCCGTTCGCGGGCGAGATAGCGAAATACGGGATAGAGATATCCCAGTGTGGCGATGAGTGCACCAATCAGCGTCCCTCCGATGCGAAACGCGACATCGTCGGAAGTCGCCCAGACGTAGATCATCAATCCCGGGCCGCACGCACCAACGAGCACGCCGAAGAGATCCACGGTCGCCCAGTGCGATGTTCCCCCGCGGCGTTGCTCTTCCTCCCATTTTTCGGACTCGGGCACGAAGATGCGAATGAGAAACGTCAGGATCGCCGGCAGCACGCCGAGCATCATCATGAGCCGCCAGCCTTTGAAGGCGATGAGCATGTCGACCGTATCCGTCGACAACCCGCTTCCCAGCAGCCAGCCTTCAAAGGTCGCGAGCAGGCTGGTCAGTGCGATGCCAATGACTCCGACGAGGGTGTAGCCGGCATTTGCCGCCGCGCCGATCAGACCGGCCATCGTGGCCCGCGAGCGATTCGGCCAGATCTCCATGACGAGAGCCACGCCCAGGGCCCATTCGCCCCCCATTCCCAGGGAAGCGATGAACCGCAGAATTCCCAACTGGGGCACCGTTTGAGCGAAGCCACAAAATCCCGTAAACATCGCGTAGGTCATAATGCTGAGGCTCATCGCCCGCACGCGTCCGATGCGGTCTCCCAGCCAGCCGAAGACCACTCCCCCGGTCGCGGCGCCGACGAGAAATGAGGCGATGATCACGCTGAACAGAAATCCGATTTGCGATTCCTGTTCGGGCGTCGGCGTTCCCGCAATCTTGAGCAGGTCTTGCACGGCCGCACGGCCAACGACGGAAAAGACTCCCATCTCGGCCCCGTCGAACATCCATCCGAGAAGTGCCGCCAGCAGCGCCATCCAGGCACCGTAGCTGGAGGATTCCTTTTCCGTGTGCGGAGAAGTCATAGGGCGATCTCAAAGACGGTGAGGAAGGGGCGATCGCGAGGCGGATGCATCGGAGAATGCGGTGATTGTCCGTTCGATCGTGGGCTAACGCAATTCCCAGCCCGCGGTTGCTGCGGCATGGAACGGGAAAAATTGATCCGAATGCGGCACAACTTCCGCGCGATCCCTTGCAGCATGTCGCCGATTCGGTTGTATTGGTGCCGACTGATCGGAAACCGATTCTGCACGGAAGCCCAGGGGTCGCGGTCCTTGGGCTTTACTATTGATCGCAGCGCACTCCTTACGCGGGAGCCCCCCTTCGATGCATGGCCTGGAAGAGTTCTCGTCGTCCAAGGATGAACCCGCTGTTGCCGGCCCCTGGTGGAAGCAGCTCAACCGCTACCACTGGTTCGTGCTGCTGGTTGCGGCCCTGGGGTGGCTGTTCGACTGCCTCGATCAGCAGCTGTTTATCCTCGCGCGACCTGCGGCCATGGCGGAACTGATTCCCGCCGATGCCGCACCCACCATGAAAGAAGTCGACGGGCTCCGCAAGTTCTATGGAGACGTGTCGACCTCGATTTTCATCGCCGGCTGGGCCTGCGGAGGCCTGTTCTTCGGCATGCTGGGAGATCGCATCGGCCGCGCCAAGACGATGATGCTGACGATTCTCATCTACTCGGCCTTTACCGGTCTGAGTTCGTTCTCGACAGGCCCCTGGGACTTCGCCTTCTATCGGTTCCTGACGGGTTTGGGCGTGGGCGGAGAGTTCGCCGTCGGCGTCGCCCTGGTGGCCGAAGTCATGCCGGGATCGGCGCGCCCGTATACGCTGGGATTGCTGCAGGCCCTCTCTGCGATCGGCAACGTGAGCGCCGCGTTCATTAACCTGGGACTGGGTTTGGCTGCGGAAGAGGGTCTCAGTTGGAGTCCGTGGCGGATCATGTTTCTGATCGGCGCATTGCCGGCGCTGTTGGCACTGGTGATTCGTCGCAATCTCAAAGAACCGGAACAGTGGCAGAAGGCCAGCCATGACGGCGTCGTCAGCAAGCAGTTGGGATCGTATTCGGAGCTTCTGATGACTCCCATCTGGAGAAAGCACGCCCTGCTGGGACTGCTCCTGGGTTGTTCGGGGGTCATCGGACTGTGGTCGGTCGGTTTCTACACGCCCGACCTCATCCGCTCCGTCCAGGAACCGGTGGTTATCAAGGACGCGATGGCGGAGATCGCCGCGGAGAATCCGAGCGTCGACATCGAACGGATCGCGGCCGCCCGGAAAGACAACAAGCTCGCGGAGGAGCTGACTGATGCTGAGAAGGACGTCAAGAATCTGGTCGACAGCCGCATCAAGGGACGGCTGACTCGCTGGCAAAGCTACACGTCCCTGATGATCAACTGCGGCGCCTTCCTGGGAATGTTCGGTTTCGGAGCATTGTCTCAGCGAATCGGTCGCAAGCCTACCTTCGCGATCGCGTTCGTCTCCGCCTATTTGAGCACCGTGATGGTTTTCTGGACGCTGACGGAATTGTGGCAGATTTTCGTGCTCGTCCCCATCATGGGCTTTTGCCAGTTGTCGCTCTTTTCCGGCTACGCAATCTACTTCCCGGAACTCTTTCCGACGCGGTTGCGGTCAACCGGCACCAGCTTCTGTTACAACGTGGGGCGGTTTATCGCGGCGGCCGGTCCCCTGGTCAAGGTGCTCCTCGACCAGATGTACGAAGGCCCCAATGCCAACCGGTATACGGGGATGACGATGTGTACGGTCTTCCTGCTCGGCCTGTTCGTACTGCCGTTCCTGCCCGAGACCAAGGGGAAGAAGCTGCCGGAGTAAGCGGACCATGGCGGAAAACATCTCCAGAATTCGTGTGAGATTTTGCCGAGGGCGGGATTCTCACTCACACCAGGATCCTGGCAAACTCGAGTCGCTGGCGGCGCGAGTCTGGTCAGCTCCCGTCGTGTGAGACCCCGGCTGATGAGTCTTCCAGAAACCCAACCCGCACTTGTCGCCCGGCTGCAACAGCCCGGTGATCAGGCGGCATGGGGGGAATTTCTGGAATTGTATGAGCCCTTCCTCCGGGCATTCTTTCGAAATCGAGGGCTGCAGAACGCCGATGCCGACGACCTCACGCAACAGGTGTTGATGTCGCTGGCCCGCCACGTCGGGGACTGGAAGCCGGACGGCCGAGAGGCCTCGTTTCGTCGTTGGCTGGTGACGATCACCCGCCATGCGGTGATCAAGTTTCTGCTGCGGAGTGATCGCGCACCGCAGGCGATCGGGGGTACGGATTTCCTCGACTGGATCAACCAGTCCATCCCGACCTCCTCCGACGACGAGCAGCGCGCCGCGAACGACTATCGCCAAGAAGTCTTTCAATGGGCTCTACGGCAAATCCAAGAGGAGTTTCAGCCCTCCACCTGGAAAGCCTTCTGGCAGACCAGCATCGAGAACGAACCGATTGAGCACTTTGCACGCAGCAGCGGCATGTCTCCCGGTGCAATTTACATGGCGCGCAGCCGCGTGATGGCGCGTTTGCGCACGAAGGTCAGCGAGTTTGCCGAGGACTGAGAGGATTGACGACGAAAACTGGGAGAGCGAAGCTCCCGCCGAGCCGCGAACGCTCTGCTGGGTTGGACAGTGGCTTGAAAGTCGGCTCCATCGGAGTCTGCCCCATCCGAACGAAACGTGCGGAGGTGCTGCATGACCAAACTTCAATGCGAACAGATGTCGGCACTCTTTGCGAGGTGTCTTGGCGACGCCCTCAGCGATGAAGAGTCGGAAGCACTGACGCAGCACCTCAATGAATGCACGACATGTCAGCGGAGACTGGAACAATTCGCCGCCGCGGACGCCGACTGGGCGACCGTACGCCAACTTCAGAAAGGGCCGGCCTCCAGAAGTGCTCCGTCGGCGGCGCCGTTCGAGATCGAAGACGCCAGCGGGTTTACGGCTTCTGCCACAGACTTTGCCGTGCATTATCTGTCTCCCGCAACGGCCCCCGACGCCATCGGGCAACTGGATGACATTGAGATTCTCGACGTCGTCGGCCGCGGAGGGATGGGGGTTGTTCTGAAAGGCCGACAGTCGTCCATGCAGCGGCTCGTCGCCGTTAAAGTGCTGCGCCCTGATCTCGGCGCCCACGGTGTGGCGCGTCGCCGCTTCCTGCGAGAGGCGCAAGCCATCGCGGCTGTCGCCCATCCGAACGTCATGCCGATCCACGCGGTGGTGACCACGGGGCGGCTGCTCTATCTTGTGATGCCGTTCCTGGATTGCGAATCGCTGGAGCAGCGGGTGCAGCGGAGTGGTTCATTCCCGGTTCTGGAGACCTTGACGATCGGTTTGCAGGTGGCGCGTGCGCTCGAAGTCGCGCATGCTCAGGGGCTCGTGCATCGTGACGTGAAACCCGAAAACATTCTGCTGGAACGCACCGGCAATCGCGTCTGGCTTGCCGACTTCGGTCTGGCGCGGGTGGTCGACGACGCCGCCCTCACGCGCAGCGGCGTCATTGCCGGGACACCCATGTACATGTCGCCCGAACAGGCACGCGGCGAAGCCATCGACGGGCGATCAGATCTGTTCAGCCTGGGGAGCGTTCTCTACATGATGGCCGCCGGTCGTCCGCCGTTTCGAGCCGCCACCACTTATGGCGTGCTGCGACGTATCATCGAAACGTCTCCGCGCTCCCTGCGCGAGATCGACCCCTCGATTCCCCGCTGGATCGAACCGCTGATCGCCAGATTTCACGAGAAGCTCCCCGCGCGACGCATCGCCTCCGCGACGGAAGCCGTCCAACTGCTGGAACAGGCATTGCGCCATCTCCAGCAACCCGAGACGCACGCGCTCCCCAAGGAATTGGCCGTTGACATTCGCCGTCGACCTCGGCGGCGTATCCATCACACGGAATCCATGCCATCGTTGTCGGTTCTGCAACTCGGAAAAGCCTTCGGGCTGGGAGGATTGATCATGCTGCTCGTGCTCGCGCCGGTCTTGATCTTCGGAACTCTGTGGTTGGCGCCCTGGCTCTCGTCGGCGCCGGATGCGACCCAGTTCGACGCAGCTTCGCCGGTGGAGGCAACTGCTCCCACCGAGACCCTGGTCATCGCCGATGCGGGCGAGAATTCGGCACAGGTGCAGTCCGCGGCCGTCGACTCCAAATACGCCTCCGCGGACGAGGCCCTGCGAGTAGGAGCGGGATTTCTGGCGCAGATGGAGTACGCCCGAAGCCAGGAGCCGCTGGAGGAGGCCTTGAAACTCGCAGAAGATGATGAGTACCGCATCAAAGTCTACCGAGCCTTGTTGCCGGCCTACACGATTGCTCCGGAATGGACGCTGAAACTGAAGGCCCTGGAATTCATCATCCGTCACAGCGAGCAGGCCGCGGAACGTTCGATCGCCCGGACGGAAATGATGAGCTTCGTCCGTCAGCGCGGCAAAACGAAGGATGCCGTCAAATATTTCGAGGAACAGTTGAAGGTCAACAAGGACGACGAAGCGGCGTTATACATTCTGACGGAATTCTATGTACGTCTGACGAATGAACCGCGGAAGGCCGCGGAGACATTGGAACAACTGGCCCAAATCCAGCGCAAAGCGGGCAAGGAATTGAGTGTCGCGGAATCAGCGCAGCTCGCGGCCGAGTACGTGAAGGCACGCAAGTACAAAGAGGGGGCAGAACTTTTCGAAGCCACCGCCGTTCGGGACAAGACGCTGGCGGCCTGGCATTACAAGGAGGCGGCTGCGGCCTGGCTGAACGCCAAAGACAAAGCCCGGGCGATTGCCGCGGCCAAGACGTCGGCCGAGTCGGCGCCGGAGAAACGCTCGGACCTGTTGACCTATTTCTGGCGCCGCGGTCTCGGCGACGTCTTCTCCGAATGCGGGGAGGCGGCACTGGCGGTGTCCCACTATGAACATGCGCTGGAGCACACTCAGATCGATGGCTACCGCAAGGAAACCGAGCAACGGCTGGCGCGTGCGCGCGAGTTGGCCAAGTAGCGGAGGATCGACATCGTCACGTGCAGAAGCCCAGGGATCGCGATCCCTGGGCTTCTGCAATCGACCGAGGATTATCCCAGCTTGCCGCGGAAGTATTCCGCACCGGCAGCAAGTGCTTCATCAAGCTTTTCCGGCAGCTTTCCGCCGGCTTCCGCGAGTTCACGACGACCGCCGCCGCCGCCCCCCGCGACCTTCGCGGCGGCCTTCACTGCATCGGAAGCGCTCACACCCTTCGGCAGCAGGTCATTGCTGGCAGCGGCGATGAAGGCGACTTTGTCATCCGCCGCCAATCCCAGCAGGATGGCGATCGACGGCGTCTTTTCCCGCAGCCGATCGACGAATTCCTTGAGGTGTTCGCGGTCGCATTCCGTCACCTTGTGCACCACGAGCTTCGTCCCCGCGACCGTCTCGGCCTTGGAGACCAGATCCGCCGCCGTTGTTGCCAGCGACTGTGCGGTGTACTTGGAAAGCTCCTGTTTCGCCGTTCGCAGTTCGTCCTGCAACAGCTTGATCTTCCGAGGCAGTTCCTCCGGCTGCGAGGCCTTCAGAAGGCCGGTCAATTCTTCAATCAGCGACTCGGTCTCGCGAATCCGCTGCAGGGCCTTGGGGCCAGTCAGGCAGGTGATGCGGCGAATGCCGGCGGCGATGAGTTCTTCCCGCACGACGCGGCAGAGGCCGACTTGACCGGTGTTGGTCAGATGGGTCCCGCCGCAGAATTCGAGGCTGAAATCCCCCATCGTGACCACGCGCACGTTGTCCGGATATTTCTCTCCGAAGAGCGCCATCGCGCCGAGTTTCTTGGCTTCGGCAATCGGCATGACCCGCGTGGCCACCGACGCCCCCGCAGCGATGCGGGCGTTGATTTCGTCTTCGATCGCCAGCAGTTCAGCGTCGGTGACCGACTTGGGATGGGCGAAGTCGAACCGGAGTTGGTCCTGCTCCACCTTCGACCCGCGCTGGGTGGCGTTGTCGCCCAAGATCTTCCGCAGTGCATGATGCAGCAGGTGGGTCGCCGAGTGAGCCCGACGGATTCCTTCGCGGCGGGACTCGTCCACATGCGCCGTCACCTGCGAGCCGACATGCAGCACACCCGATTTCAGGACGCCGATGTGGACGATCAGTTCACCGTTCTTCTGCGTATCGGTGACGACGAACTCGCAGGCGTCGCTGACCAACCGGCCGGTGTCTCCGACCTGGCCGCCCGACTCTCCGTAGAACGGGGAGCGATCGAGCACCACTCCAACGGGGATGTCGGTCCCGGCGCGATCAAAGGCCTTGACCAATTGCTGGTTGGCAATGATGCCGACAATGTTGCCGGCGGCGGACATCGCTTCGTAGGCGAGGTATTCGGTTCCCCCCTGCTTGCGCAAGGCATCCAGCGGGCCTTCCGACATCACCGAATCAGCGAAGGCTCCCCGACCGCTCTTCTGCTTGTGATCGTCCATGCAGGCGTTGAAACGCTCGCGATCGATCGACAGATCCTCTGCGGCAGCGAGCGATTCGGTGAGTTCCACCAGGAATCCGTCCTGCTGATGCAAGTCGAAGACTTCCTCTCCCGACAAGACCGTCTGACTCTTTGATCGGGCCTGGTCGACCATCTTGCGGAATCTTTGGATGCCGCGATCCACCACCCCGAGGAACTGCTGCTCCTCCTGTTTGATCGCCTGCGCCACCACTTCAACGGTCTGGGACAGTTCGGGATAGGGGGTGCGCATCATTTCGGCGACCTTGCCGACGAGCTGATGCAGGCAGGGTTCGTGTCGACCCAGCCGGAATGCTTCCATCGATGCCCGCCGCAGAAGCAGCCGGATGACGTAGTTCTCTTTCTCATTCCCGGGGAGACAGCCTTCGTGAATTGCAAAGGTGCAGGCACGCACGTGGTCGGCGATGCGCCGCAGGGGACGTCCCTGGGGGCCGCCGAACTCATAGTTCACGCCGACGATGTCCCCCGCCGCCAGGCAGAGCGGCTTGAGAATATCGATCTCGAAGTTGCTCTCGAAGCCCTGCAAGACTGCCGCCGTCCGTTCGAGGCCCATCCCGGTGTCGATGTTCTTTTTCGGGAGGGGACGCAGGTTGTTGGGAGGCGGACCCACGCGATTGAACTGGGTGAAGACCAGATTCCAGATCTCGACCTTCTTGCCGCCCGACGGAGGGGAGTAATAGATCTCGCTGCAGGGGCCGCAGACGCCGTCGGGTCCCTGAGTCGGCGCACCGGCGGGCCAGAAGTTTTCGTATTCGTCTTCACGGGTAATCTGCTGCGGGGCGAGTCCGATCTCATCGCGCCAGATGCCGGCCGCCTCGTCATCATCGAGATAGACGGTGACGGTCAACCGGCTGGGATCCAGCCCGAGCCACTTCTGCGTCGTGAGGAATTCCCAGGCCCAGTGAATTGCCTCGCGCTTGAAGTAGTCGCCGAACGAGAAATTGCCGAGCATCTCGAAAAAAGTGTGGTGATAGGCGGTGATGCCCACATTGCCAATATCGCCGGTGCGCAGCGACTTCTGGCACGTCGTCGCCTTGGTGAATTCCAGCGGACCAATTCCGAGGAATTGATTCTTGAACTGGTTCATCCCGGCCGGAGTGAACAGCACCGTGGGGTCGTCTTTCGGGACGAGCACATCGGACGGGCGGCGCACGCAGCCTTTGGACTCAAAGAACGACAGGTACTTTTCGCGCAGTTCGTCGGTTTTCATGGGAGCGTCCCGCCCTCCAGTGCGGGGATGAGGCTGATTCGTCGAGCGCAGAGTGTCGAGAGCGATGAGTCGAGAGTCAAGAGCCAGAGGATCCACGAGTGGAGCACAATCTTGGCTCCGGACTCTGGAATCACTCCCTCTCGACTCTGTGCCGGCGGCGTTACTCGGCCACGGTCACGGTCCTTGTGGTGTCGTCGGCCGCAATCACGCGCAGGGTCACGCTGCCGGTTTCGGCTTCCACGGCAGCGGCGAACTCGGCCGGCGTCCGCACCGGCGTTCGATGGACATGCGAAATGTAGGTTCCCGCTTCCAGCATCGCTTCCTCCGCCGCCGAACCCGGATGAACTTCGCTGATGAGCACGCCGGGCCGGATGCGCTGCAAGTCGCCCCGGAAGAATTTCTCGCGTCCCGTCGGAAAGTCCACGCCGAGGCCACGCCACAACGGCCATTTCCGCTTCGTGGCGATGATGCCTTCGTCGTCCCCGGCCGGCCATTTTCCGAGTTTGATCGCCAGAGTCAACGGCTCACCATTTCCGCGACGCAAGACCGTCAACCTGACGACGGCATCGGGCGGATGCAGTGTGACCTGCCGCATCAGGTCCAGTTCCGACAACGTCGCCTGCCCATTGACCGCGAGAATCACATCGTCTCCCAAAAGTCCTCCTGCCTGGGCGGGGGAGAGGTGATGAACCACCCGCGCCAGCGCCGCCGTCGGCTGCGAAACAGCGTCGAGCATCAAGCGTTCACGTGGAGCCAATTCCGGGGTGATTCCCAGGAACCCGTACTCGACTTCGTGTCCGGCCAACAAGTCTGCCACGATCCACGACGTCGATGCATCGATCGGTAACGCGAATCCGCTCGAACGCTCGTAGCCTTCCACTGCGGCGAGGGATGTCGTCAACCCCACCAATTGCCCGGTCAAGTTGACGACCGGCGCGCCGCTGGAACCAATCGGCAGCCGTGCATCCAGATGAATCAGCCCCCCGAGGCCATCGAGAGTTCGCGGACCGGGCATGGAACTGGCGGCTAACGCAACCGGGCGTCGACCCAGGTTCGCGATCATCGCCCAACCGGCGCTCGGTGAGCCGTCGCGCGCAATCCAATAGGGATTTCCCAACGTAATGACCAGTTGACCCTTGCGCACCGGGGGAGACGAATCCCATGCCATGGGGCGCAGCTTGGCAGGCCGCAGATTGGTGTCCTTCAGATCCAGGCTCAGCACCGCCAAATCGCTGCGCGGATCGGCGGCCACGATCTCGGCCGGACAGACGTGCCGCGAAAAGAACCGCACCTCCAGCCGCGAACCGTCCCCGCTGCCCGGTTTGCCGGCAATGGGGCCTCCGCGCACGGCATGATAGACCGTCAGGATGTAGCGTTCTTCACTTTCTCTGGGGGCGACAATCACCCCCGCTGCAAACTGATTCGGCAGCAGTTCATTGCGGCCGGTTTGGTTGGGATTCATTCCTTGTGCCGCGCCGCGACCATCGATCATCAGACTGCCGGGCGGCGACCGAAAACGAGCGACGCTGACCACCGAGGGCTCGGACTGCTCGATCAACTGCGTGAGGGACTGCTCCAACGCCATCGCGGCCGAGAGTCCCTCCGTTCCCTGCCCAGGCAACTGGCCTGCAGCCTGGATCAGCAGACAACAGCCGGCGAGGAGCGCGCACATCTGCCTTCGGTAATGACGACGATGCTGCCAGCGACGGCAACACCATCGCGGAACGCGGCAGGCGGGCCAGTCGCGGCAGAGGCAACTCTGCAACTTGGCGCATGCCTCAGCCAGCGAGTGCTTCGGTTCCACAGGCGACTGCCTTGAATGCCGGGAAGTTAAGGTCCTGCACTGGAATCGTAACAATTTCTTCGCAACCGCGACAGATGAAGCACTTGCGAACGCCGATCCTCGCCGACTACTCCTCGGCCGTGGTGGACACCAATCCCGGAGCTTTGGTGCCCGCGAGATAGGCCGCGAGGATCTTCTCGTGCAGGTCCTTCGTCATTTCCGGGTGTTCTTCCAGATAGGCGCGGGCCTTGTCGCGGCCCTGGCCAATCCGTGTCTCACCACAGGTGAACCAACTGCCGCTGCGATCGACGAGACGATAAATTCCCGCCAGATCCAAAACATCTCCCTCATAGCTGATTCCCCGTTCGCTGAGCATGTCGAACTCGGCCTGACGAAACGGAGGAGCCACCTTGTTCTTCACGACCTTCACCTTCATCCGCATGCCGATCGTGTTCTCACCTTCTTTCAGGGTGCTCAACCGGCGCACATCGACGCGGCAAGAACTGTAGAACTTCAGCGCCCGACCACCTGGCGTGGTTTCCGGGCTGCCGAACATCACCCCGATCTTCTCACGAATCTGATTGATGAAAATCACGGTCGTTCGCGACCGCGAAATGGCCCCAGTAAGCTTACGCATCGCCTGGCTCATCATGCGGGCCTGCAGACCCACATGCGAGTCGCCGATTTCGCCATCGAGTTCCGCTTTCGGCACCAGCGCCGCCACAGAGTCAACGACGATCAAATCGACGGCGTTTGACTTGATGAGCATTTCCGCGATCTGCAGCGCTTCTTCTCCGTAAGACGGCTGGCTGACCAGCAAGTCTTCCAGGTTAACTCCCAGACGCTTGGCCCACGCAGGATCAAGTGCATGCTCGGCGTCGATGAAGGCGGCGATCCCTCCTGCCCGCTGGGCGGCGGCGATGGCATGCAGGGCCAACGTCGTTTTCCCGCTGGATTCCGGGCCGAACAGTTCGATGATGCGTCCTCGCGGAAAGCCATATCCGCCGAGCGCGAGGTCGAGAGACAGAGCCCCGGTTGAAATTCCACCGATTGTGGCTGACCCCTGGTCGGTCAGCTTCATGATGGAGCCTTTGCCGAACGCCTTCTCGATCTGGCCGAGAGCGTTGTCGAGCATCTTGTGATTTTCCGCGGACATCGCTTCCGCTTCGGACTTCTTCGCGGGCTTGGCCTTGGGAGACATGGGACGCAGCATCCTTTCAACGACAAACACACCGTCGGAAATCACTCGCGAGACCGGCCGGCAGCCGATTCCAGACACCCTATCAACCAGCCGGAAAACTCACGTTGCGTGGACGAAGGAATAGTAGTTGGAACACTACTGCGATTCAAGCCAGTCATTTCGGGGCCGAAGTCGATTTCCCTGGGCGTAGCTTTGGCCGTCGGATTCCGCCAAGCTGTCGGAAAGTGCTCTCATTTCGTCGGAGCGAGTCCATGCCTTCTTGTTCAACTTGGCGCGCCGTGGTCGTCTGGTGCGCAGCGCTCGCCGGCCAGTCTCTCCCCGGCGCTGCACACGAGGATCCGCAGTACTTTCTTCACGGCGCCGTGGCGGCCGATCATCCGTTGGCCAGCGCGGCGGGAGTGGAAGTGCTGCGGAAAGGCGGCAACGTCATCGACGCCGCCGTTGCCACCGCCATGGTCTTGTCGGTCGTCAGGCCGGAAAGTTCCGGTCTTGGCGGCGGCGGCTTCCTGATCCATTGGAACGCCGCGACCCGGACGGCGACCGCCTGGGACTATCGAGAACGCGCCCCCCTGTCGGCAACCGCGGAGATGTTCGTACAAGCAACGGCCGCCGGGCGCAAGCTCGCCAGTCAGCGCGGCATCCTTGCCGTGGCCATTCCCGGACAGATTCCCGGGCTCTGTGAGATTCATCGTCAGGCCGGCCGACTATCGCTCAAGGACGTTCTCGCACCGGCAATGAGACACGCCGCCAGCGGTGTCCCCGTCGATGAGCATACGATCTCGACGCAGCGAGGTTTGTTGACCGAGTTTGCCAGAAAACCGGAGTTACGGAACACCTATCAGGCTCTCTGGAGCGGCTATCTCAACTCCGGGATCGAGTGGCGTACCGGCGAGCTCTTCCGTTCACCGCAGAAAGCCGCTCTGGAGATGCTTTCCGAACACGGGCCGAACGCGTTCCTCGACGGGCCGATCGGCGCCGCCCTTGTCGAGCAGAGCGTCGCCCTCGGTGGACTGGTCACACGCGAAGACCTTAGTCAGATGGCCCCCGTCAAACGTGACGTCCTTCGTGGAAGGTACTCCGGATACGAAATTCTCACGATGCCTCCCCCGTCGAGCGGCGGGATCGCACTTTTGGAGTCGTTGCAGATCCTGGAAGCCTGGAGCGCCCGTCCCGGCAACACACCGTGGAAACAACTCAATGACAGCGACCGTGCGCAGGTGCTGGTTGAAGCGTTGAAGCACGCCTTCGCCGACCGTGCAGAATTCCTGGGTGACGCCGATTTTGTGGACGTCCCCGTGCAACGTCTCCTGAGTCCCGAACACGCTCAGCGCCTGGCTGCAAAGATTCAGCGCGACACGACCCACGCCCCGGAGAATTATGGCCGGTTCGAACCGCCCAGTGACTCGGGAACCACCCATTTTTGCATCATGGACGCCGAGGGCAATGCGGTGGCTTGTACGGAAACGATCAACACCACGTTCGGCAGTTATGTCGTCGAACCGCGCACCGGCATCGTGCTCAACAACGAGATGGACGACTTCACCGCCATCCCCGGCAAGGCGAATGCGTTCGGTCTTCAACAGAGCGCCGCCAATGCGATCGCCCCTCGCAAAAAGCCGTTGTCGAGCATGACGCCCACGATCGTCCTGAAGGACGGCCGTGCAGTCGCGATCGCGGGGGCTTCCGGGGGCCCCCGCATCATCACAGCCACTCTTCAGGTCCTGCTGCTCATGCTGGAATTTGACCGGGGCGCCCAGGCCGCCGTCTCGGCGCCCCGGCTGCATCATCAATGGCAACCCGATGAGGTGCTGCTGGAAACGGGAATTCGGGATCTTGAAACGGCGCTGACCGGAAAAGGCCATCGGGTGCGCGCCGCTTCCAGCATCGCCGCGACACAAGCCCTGCGCTGGACCACGCTCGGCCTCGAGCCCGGGAGCGACCCCCGCAAGCACGGCGTTCCCGCGGGGTATTAGCCGTGCGACGGCGCCGCGCTCGCAATGGTCGGGGCGGTGTCTCGGACTCGTGTGGCTGAATTCGCAAAAATTCAGACTTACCCCAGAGACGACTGAATTCTTGCGAATTCAGCTACAGGCTCACCTTTGGATGAATCGGCAACTCTCGCCGAAGCCCGTTCCGAACGTTAACTGTGCATCGCCCACATTTCCAGACTGCCGCGGATCGCCGAACCTGTGCTTGTCGCAATG
>JANRLN010000131.1:0-17939 GCA_033762515.1 Planctomycetaceae bacterium | reverse complement strand
TACGCACTATCGCGCGGGGACCGAACGAACGCGATGTTTGCTGCGAAGTGAAATCGCAGGAAAGTCGTTGAAGCCCAGGGATCGCGATCCCAGGGCTTCCAGTTCGCTCAACCGTACACCACGCCAGCGTCTCTCGCCGTCCGATTCAGGCGATTGTGGCAATGCAATGCGTGCAGGATGAACTCCGCCACGCCGGCACGCACTCCGTCCCCCGATGAACCACGCGACAGTTCGGGTTCAAGTTCCCGGGTCAACTGCTCCACTTGCTCCCGAAAACCCCGGATGGCGCTGACCCGCTTCAAAACCTCGGCCGCGGAAAGGCGATCATCCAGTTCGACCTTGTTGCTCCCCTCGAAGTACTCGATGACGTTGCGGAACGCCTTGGGATTCGACGATTGGTCGAACACATTCTTCACCGCTTCGTCGATGAGACGGCTGACGAGGCGATCCTCCTGACCCGGCTCTTCCGACATCGTCAGTTCCATCTTGCCGCGCGAACTGGCGATCATCGCGGCGAGATCGCCGCAGCGCGCCACGGCGACAGGTTCGTTCTGCAGGATCGCACGCCGTTCCGCGCTCGACAGCACATTCTCGTAGTTGGCCACCGACATGCGGACGCTCACCCCGGATGCGGCGTTGACGTGGGGGCTGGTCCGCGCGAGTCTTGAAGTTTCCTCAACAACCTCTTTCAGGAACCGCGGAATGATCACCTGCGGCGCACCGTCCCGATCAATCCAGGCGTTCTCCTCGATAATCGACAACCCCAGCTCGCGCGTCAGCGGATAGTGCGTCCGCACCACGGAACCGATGCGGTCCTTCAGGGGCGTCACGATTCGGCCGCGGTTGGTGTAGTCCTCGGGATTGGCGCTGAAGACCATGCACACATCCAGCGGCAGCCGAATCGTGAATCCGCGGATCTGCACATCGCGCTCTTCGAGGATGTTGAACAGACCCACCTGAATCTTGGGAGACAGATCGGGCAGTTCGTTCATGCAGAAAATGCCCCGATGGCTCCGGGGGATCAGCCCGAAGTGCAGCACTTCTTCGCTTGCCAGATGCCGGCCCTCCGCGTGCTTGACGAGGTCGACCTCGCCGATCAAGTCAGCGATGGTGACGTCGGGAGTCGCCAGTTTCTCATGATACCGCTCGTCGCGGCCGATCCAGTCGATCGGACAATCGTCCCCCAGCGTCCCGACGCGATCGCGTGCGAATTTCGACAGCGGGGCGAACGGATCGTCGTGAATTTCTGATCCGGCGACGATCGGGAGCGCCTCGTCGAGCAATTGAACCAGCATCCGCAGCATGCGAGTCTTTCCCTGGCCGCGCAGGCCCAGGAACAGCATGTCGTGCTGCGACAAGATCGCATGTTGAATCTGGGGGATGACGGTCTCGTCGTAACCCAGAATTCCGGGAAACAGCGGTTCATCCGCGCGCAGTTTGCGGATGAGGTTTCGCCGCAGTTCCTGCTTCACACCGACGGGGCGATAACCGCTGGCACGCAAGTCCCCCAGAGTCCGAGGCAGATCGGTCATCACCCGTCCCTTGTCAATGTCTGTGGGAACTGCAGCAGCAGTCCACCTGCTGACTCACAAACCCCGCCGAGCTATTGTAGTCGGGCTGGGAAGAGGAACCACCTGCGCCGCAGCGGGATGTCGCACACCGAAATGATCCCTGGGAGATCAGGATGGCGGACCCGATCGTTAACATCAGCAAATTCCTGAGTCTGGTTCTGAGGCATCAACCAGAGATCATCGGACTCACGCTCGACGACAACGGCTGGGCGAACGTCGATGAATTGATCGAACGGATCAACTCGACTGGTCGCCGGCTGGATCGCACGTTGCTTGATCGAGTCGTCGCAGAGAACAACAAGCGCCGATTCTCGATGAGCGCCGACGGGCTGAGCATCCGTGCAAATCAGGGACATTCCATCGAAGTTGATTTGGCCCTCAAGGCTGTCGAACCGCCCGAGGTTCTGTACCACGGAACCGCGACGAGATTTCTCGATTCGATCCGCGCCTCTGGACTTCACTCCGGCAGCCGTCAACATGTTCACCTGTCGTCCGATCTCACGACGGCGACGGCCGTCGGTAAGCGACACGGCCGACCTGCTGTGCTGCACATCAACGCACGTGAGATGTCCCTCGCGGGATATCTGTTCTACCTATCCGATAACGAAGTCTGGCTGACGGAACGAGTTCCAGCGGAGTTTATTGGATTTCCGGAGTAAATTAAGTCTGCACCGGATGCACCCATGAAATCCTCGCGTTCCGACAATTACTCGGCCAGCAGTTCGAACAGATACTGTCCGTACGTGCTCTTGGCGAGGGGACGGGCGAGGGCTTCGAGCTGCCCGCGGTCGATGTAGCCCATCCGCCAGGCAACTTCTTCGGGACAGGCGATTTTTAATCCCTGGCGTGATTCGAGCACACTCACGAACGTCGAGGCTTCGAGCAACGACTCATGGGTCCCTGTGTCGAGCCAGGCGCTGCCGCGACCAAAGGACTCCACGTGCAACTGATTCCGCTCCAGATACACCCGATTCACATCGGTGATCTCCAATTCGCCGCGCGCCGACGGCTGCATGTTGCGGGCGATCTCCACGACCTGGGAATCGTAAAAGTACAGCCCGGTGACCGCCAGCCGTGACTTGGGCTCCTTCGGTTTCTCCACGATCTCCGTCGGTTTGCCCTGGGCATCGACGACGACGACGCCATAGCGTTCGGGATCGCGCACCGGATAGGCGAAGACGGTCGCCCCGGACTGCCGTTGCGACACCTCCGCCAACATCTTCGCCAAGCCGTGAGCGTAGAAGATGTTGTCCCCGAGGATCAGACAACTCGGCGACCCTGCCAGAAAGGTCTCGCCGATCAGAAAGGCCTGCGCGATGCCGTTCGGCTGCGGCTGTGCGGCGTACTGGAACGACACGCCCCAGGAGCCGCCGTCGCCTAGCAACTGTTGAAACAACGGCTGATCATGCGGCGTAGTGATGATCAGAATGTCCCGGATCCCCGCAAGCATCAGTGTGCTCAACGGATAGTAGACCATCGGCTTGTCATAGATGGGCATCAGTTGCTTGCTGAGCACGCGCGTCGCCGGATACAACCGCGTCCCGGATCCGCCGGCGAGAATGATGCCTTTGCGATTCATGGTGATGCTCAGAATTCGAGAGAGTGTTTGCGGGCCAATGCGGGGGGGGAAATTCGAAATCCGAGTGTCGAAACTCGAAGGACATTTAATGATCCCACTTCGGTTGGAAACAGCAAACGAAGTGGGACCTAGTTCGTCATTCCTCAACGGAATGGTTCATTAATTCTATAATGATCGATTCTTATCTTGCGGACTTCGAGCTTCGGATTGAGACTTTACGGCGCCGCCACTCCCAACCGTTCCCCCGCGTACCTCCCCGCCATGGCCCGTTCGCACCAGCCGCGGTTGTCGAGATACCACTGCACGGTCTTGCGCAGCCCCGATTCAAAAGTCTCTGCGGGGGTCCAGCCGAGGTCGCGTTCAATTTTCGATGCGTCGATGGCATAGCGATGATCGTGTCCCGGCCGATCGGTCACGAAATTGACGAGCTTCGCATGCGGCCGATGGGGGGAGGTGGGTTCCAGTTCGTCCAGCAGACGACACAGTTCGTAGACCACTTCGAGATTCTTCCGCTCGTTGCAACCGCCGATGTTGTAGGTCTCGCCCACCACCCCGCGGGTCAGCACGGTCCGCAGCGCGCGGGCGTGATCCTCGACGTAGAGCCAATCGCGGACATTCTCCCCTTTCCCGTACACCGGCAACGCCTTCCCCGCGAGGGCGTTGTGGATCATGAGCGGGATCAGTTTCTCGGGATATTGATAGGGCCCGTAGTTGTTCGAGCAGTTCGTCACCACCGTCGGCAGTCCGAACGTGTGATTCCAGGCCCGCACCAGATGATCCGACGACGCCTTGCTGGCGGCGTAGGGAGAATTGGGATCGTAGGGAGTCGTCTCCTGGAATAACCCCGTCGCTCCCAGCGACCCGTACACTTCGTCGGTGGAGACGTGATGGAACCGAAACCCCGCGCGGGTTGCGCCGGTCAGTGAATTCCAGTATCCCCGCGCGGCGTCCAGCAGGGTGTAGGTGCCGACGATGTTTGTCTGGATGAATGCCGCAGGGCCGTCGATCGAACGATCCACGTGCGATTCCGCCGCGAGGTGCATTACGGCGTCGGGCTGATGCTGCTCGAACAACCGGCGGACTTCTCCGGCGTCGCAGATATCGACTTTTTCAAAGCAGTATCGCGGATCGCCGCTGACGGGGCTGAGGGATTCGAGGTTGCCTGCGTAGGTGAGCTTATCGCAATTGACGACTTGCCAATCGGTTGCCGTGAGGATGTCCCGAATCACCGCCGAGCCGATAAACCCCGCGCCGCCCGTCACCAGCACCTTCATGACGTCTGCCAATCCGAAGAATTATTCATAATGCATTACCTAACAGCAAGTTACGCCATCTTCATAACATGCCGACCATCCGCCCACAAGTGCCGGTAGGCGACCGCGTCCGCGCGAAGGGGCGCACCTCAGGCGGCTTTTGTGCTGAGCTCAATCGGCAAGGCGTCAATCTTGGCGGCCAGAATGAAATCATTCTCCGAGAGGCCTCCGATGGCGTGGGTCCAGATTTCGATCGCCACGTCTCGGTACCCGGTCAGATGCAAATCAGGATGGTGCCCTTCCTCCTCAGCGACGGCTGCCACGCGGTGCAGAAAGGCCATCCCTGCGCGGAAATTCTTCAGCGTCCACGCTTTGCGAATCCGTTCGCCGTTGGGGAGCAGCATCCAACCCGGCAGCGACTCCAGGTAGGCCGCAGCCTCCGCCGGCGTCAATCTCGGAATGCCCCCTTCGCAGGGGACACACCGCCTCGACCTCAACTCACCCACATTCGACATCAGGAAATCCTTGTGCTTGCGGTTGACGGGTTCGATCGCTTCCGCAAGCGCGCCGCCGAGACCCGGCTACGCTCGCGGCGGCACCCCCAACGATTTTCCACCATCAATGGCAATCGCCGTGCCGGTCACCATCACCGCGGCGGGACCGACAAGATACTCGATCGCCTGCGCGACCTCGTCGGGAGTGATCATCCGTTGGAGGGCTCGGGCCAGAGGACTTGCGGCGATGAACGATTGACGAGTCGCTTCCCGGTCGGCGGCTTGATCCAGATCGGCATTGATCATCCCCGTTTCACCGACGGGCCCCGGGCAAACGGCATTGATCCGGATCCGATCGGGTGCATGACACAGCGCCAGGCTTTTGGTCAGCCCAACGAGGGCGAGTTTACTGATGCTGTAAACCGGATCATGCGCCCGGGGCAATAAACCGGCGTTGCTGGCCACGTTGACGATGCTGCCCCCCCCGGCGGCGCACAGGTGAGGAATCGCGTGCTTGCAGCCGAGAAACGCCCCCTTGAGATTCGTGTCCAGGCAGCGATCCCATTCCTCTTCCGTCACTTCCGTGATTGGTTTGACCAGCGCCACCCCGGCATTGTTGACCAGGACATCGAGCCGACCCCCGCCGGCAATCGCGCGAGCGACCAGGCTGGCGACATCGGCCTCCCGGCGCACATCGCATAAACAGCTCTCGATCCCAAGGTCGGCGAAGAGGGTGCGGTTCTCGTCGCGAAGCACAAAATCCCCGACGAAGACCCGAAATCCTTGGCGGGCGAGCCGCAGAGCCGTGGCCCGGCCAATTCCCGATTCTCCCCCCGAGATCACCGCCACCGGTTCTGCCATGTTCCCATCCGTATACTAATAAGGTGCCAGTTCTTGGAACGAACGCGACAAGCGCCCGTCGAATCCTTGGGGAAGACGTTCGTTGACGATTCCGATCAGGAGTCTCTGGGAAGGCGTAGGGCCGCGGGTCGGCATCGCGGGCGGCCATCTTGCTGTAACTCCCCTGCAGAGCAGATTTTAGCAGCGGATTTCCGCTTGCGGAGCGAGAAATCGTCGGTCAGAATGGTTTTTGTGTCGAACTTTGGGGCGTTTCGGTTGGTAAAGAATTCAGAAGACACGAGGGAACTCCGAAGCGACCCCCCTCTTCCCGAGACTGGAACGCGTCAGGACCGGTGCCGAGGATTCGACCGTGACCTTCCTCCGAAGGAAGTTCACCGCTCATGCGTGAGTCGACACGAACATTCAATTCAGAAATGCCCGCAGCACAATCGCAAGGGACCTGTCGGATGGTTTGGAAGCTGGCTGATCTTCGCGGTTCGATTTCCACCTCTGCCCGCTTGGGGGGAGTGAGGATTCTGGCGGTGGGCTTGTTCGTCGTCGCTGCGGCAATGCCCGGTTTCGCGGCCGAGGAGCGTCGCCCGGACGCCGGGAACGACATCATCGTTCAGTTCATCAACGAAAAAATTCGTCAGGGCTGGACCGACAATGAAGTGACTCCCTCGCCGATGGCGGAAGATTCCGAGTGGATCCGCCGGGTTTACCTCGACATCGTGGGCCACATTCCCCCGATGGAGGAGGTTGAAGCGTTCACCAAGGATAAGGACAAGACCAAGCGTTCCAAGCTGGTTGAGAAGTTGCTGGAGGAGCCGGGCTACGTCCGCAACTTCACCACGGTCTGGACGAACATGTGCATCGGCCAGCAGACCCCGCGGTTTGTCAGCCGGGCCGGCATGGAGAAGTTCTTCCGCGAAGCGTTCGGCCGCAACCGTCCCTGGAAGGACGTGGTGTTCGACATCGTCACGGCGGAAGGGCATTACGAGCAGAACGGCGCGGTGAACTATCTCCTCGCGCAGATGCAGGATCAGGACGACGGTGTGCAGGCGACCGCCGCCACCGCGCGGTTGTTTCTGGGTCTGCAGGTGCAATGCACCCAGTGCCATAACCATCCGTTCAACGATTGGAAGCAGGACCAATTCTGGCAGTACAACAGCTTCTTCCGCCAGGCCCAGAAGCGCGAACACCGGAAGTTCAACGCCCAGACCGGGCGAATGGAAGACGACTACGCCGAAATCGTCTCGCGGGACTTTGATGGACCGGTCTACTTTGAAAAGCGCAACGGCCTGATGCAGGTCGCCTTCCCGATCTTCGAAGGTCAGGAGATTGATCCCAGCGGTTCGACGGATCGCCGGATCGAGTTCGGCAAACTGATCACTTCCGGCGAAAAGCCCCTGATTGCCGCCGCGATGGTCAACCGCATGTGGGGCCACTTCTTCTCGTACGGTTTCACCCGTCCGATCGACGACATGGGACCGCACAACCCGGCGACTCATCCGGAAGTGCTCGACCGCCTGACGGTCGAGTTCGTCAAATGCGGCTATGACTGCAAGCAGTTGATCCGCTGGATCGCCAACTGCGAAGCCTACAGCCTGACCAGCAAGGTGGGCCCGAAGAACAGTCTCGACAACCCGTCCGCCGGGGAAACAGCCCTGTTCAGCCATATGTACGTCAAGCCGATGCGGGCGGAACAGCTGTACGATTCGCTGATTGTCGCCACCAACGCCCACCGTTCGGGTCGCTCCGGGTGGGAAGAGTCGGAGCGTCAGCGTCAGCAATGGCTGCAGCAGTTCGTGCGCGCCTTCGGCAACGACATGGCGGAAGAGAGCAACAATTTCGACGGGACGATTCCTCAAGCCCTGATGATGATGAACACCAACCCGCGGCCGGAAGGGGGCGATCAGGCGACATTGATGTCCGGCGCGGTCAGCCTGGAAGCGGGGAGCCACCTGTCCGAGCTCCTCTCCACGCCGGGGGCGGAAACCGTCAAGATTCAGCAGTTGTTCCTGACGGCCCTCAGTCGGATGCCCAACAAGGCCGAGATGTCGGCCCTGCAGAAATTCGTGCGAGCCAATCGCGATCCGCGAGTGGCGTTGCAGGATGTCTTCTGGGCGTTGCTGAACTCGAACGAGTTCATTCTGGTCCACTAGTTTTGAGCCTGACGTTCGGTTCCCAGCGGGACCGAACGACTGTCTGCGGGCTGCGGCGCGTCGTCGCAGCCCGGATTGGAAGTTTCCAAGTCTGCCACGTTCGATCGCATCAACACTCACCCCACCGGGAGCTTTCGCGATGTCTCTGCCCACTCCAGCCGGCATGTCCCGGCGTCACTTCATGCGGCATGTGGCCGCGAGCGCCGCCACCATCCCGGCCCTGCAGTTCATTTCACACGTGCAGGCCAACGCCGCCGAGCTGAAGAAGAACAACAAAGCCTGCATCCTGATGTGGATGAGCGGCGGTCCGCCGACCATCGACATCTGGGACCTGAAGCCGGGTTCGAAGAACGGCGGCGAATTCAAGCCGATCGCCACCAAGGGGAACCTGCAGATCAGCGAGCACATGCCCAAGACCGCTCAGGTCATGGACAAACTCTCGGTCATCCGCGCCATGAGCACCCGCGAAGCCGACCACGGCCGCGGTCGCTACTACATGCACACGTCGTACGTCCCCAACCCAACCGTCGTCCATCCGGCGTTCGGCTCGGTCGTGAGCTACGAAGTCGGGACCAAGCGCAAGGAACTTGAAATCCCCGCGTTCGTCTCGATCGGCGGCGGCGGCACCAGCCCGGGCTTCATGGGCATGGCCCACGCTCCCTTCCTGGTCGACACCTCAGGCCGCATCCGCAATGCCGACATGGGTGACCTCGAACCGGCCCGCCTCAATCAACGCCTGGAAATGCTGGGCGTGATCGAAGAGGGCTTCATCAAGTCGCAGCGCGGCGAGTATCCGCAGGCCCACAAGGACATCTATCAGAAGGCGGTCAACCTGATGACCTCCAAGCAGATGGAAGCCTTCAAGGTCGACCAGGAGAAACCCGAAACCCTCGCCATGTACACCGGGGCGCCGGCCCAGGGGGGCATGATGGGCGGCGGCGGACAGTTCGGCCGCGGTCTGGTCATGGCCCGCCGTCTCGTCGAGGCGGGTGTGCCCTTCGTCGAAGTCGACTTCGGCGGCTGGGACCTCCATACCGACGTCTTCAACACCCTGAAGAACCAGCGCCTCCCCGCCTTGGACGCCGGGATCGCCGGATTGGTCACCGACCTGACGCAGCGCGGGATGATCAACGACGTCACTTTGGTGTGGATGGGCGAGTTCGGTCGCACACCCCGCATCAATCAGGACACCGGCCGTGATCACTGGGCCGCCAGCTGGTCCACGATGATCGGCGGCGGCGGCCTCAACGGCGGCGTCGCTGTCGGCGAAACCGACAAGGACGGCACCTCGATCGCCAGCGGCAAGAGCTACCTCCCCGGAGACGTCTGGGCGACGGTCGCCCGTCAGATGGGGATCCCCCTCGACACCGTCCACACCTCCAAGCGCGGTCGCCCGATGCGGATCGCCAACGGCGGCAGCCCGATCCAGGAACTCATTTCCTAGTTCCTTGGTCCGTCCAACGTGCAGACCACTCTCCGGCCCGAGGCCCTCTCCGGTCTCGGGCTGGAAGAGTCGTCGATGTGAGAACATGATCGGGGGGCCGGTTCCGGCCCCCCGATCCTTGCGCCCGATCAGTTCCGTCCGCAGGAATCGATCGCCGGGAGGTCACGCACGGTGAGTGCCGCGCCCGCTGAGTCTGCTTCGCCGACGCCGGAACCCCCCGGTGGGCCGAACTCTGAGTTCGTGCAGCTCTTCACCCGGCATCAGCGACGCCTCTTTTTGCACATTCTGGCTCAAGTCTCCCACCCCGTGGACGCCGAGGAGATTCTGCAGGAGACGAATGTCATCGCCTGGAGCAAGTTCCACCAGTTTCAATTGGGAACGAACTTCCTGGCCTGGGTTGCGCAAATCGCCACGTTTGAAATCATGAAGTATCGCAGTCGTCGCCGTCGGGAACGGCTGCAGTTCAGTGAAGAATTCCTGGACGCCATCGCGGAGGAATCGGTCGCTCGGGCCGATGAGCTGGAAGCCCGTCGTGCGGCACTGGTTCACTGCATCCAGAAGCTGCGAGACAAAGATCGCGAGTTGATTCAACAGCGCTATGCACCGGGAGAATCGGGCAAGGCCTTGGCGGAAACGCTCGGCCGGCCGGCGAACTCGGTCTATCAATCACTGGGACGCATTCGACGAACGCTCCTCGAGTGCATCGAAAGAAAATTGGCTGCGGAAACGTGAGAGGAAATGGACGGGAAGAGTGGACCCCCTCGGCTCCCGTCCCCTGATACCAGACCCCTTTGGTGACTTGATGTCCGTCCCTGCCGCTGACCGCGAACGCCTGCTCACACTGCTCGATGCCGTGTGCGATCAGCGTGCGTCCGCCGCCGACATGGCGGAGATCGAGCGGCTGGTCCTGGCGTCGCCGGAGGCCCGCTGGCTGTACCTCACGTATCTCGATCTGCACGGCACACTCATCTGGGATGCCGCCGGCGGACTGGGTGTTGCCGCCCCGCACGAAACACCTCTGCCTGCCGCACGGGTTCCTGCGACGCGCACCCGCGTGTCGCGGTGGATTGCCGCCGTCGCGGTTGTGAGTGCGGCGGTGCTGGCCGGCGTGGGGGTCGGGCGTTACTGGATTCCGGAAAGTGCGGCCGTTCCGATGGCGGCCCCCTCACCCGCGACGACCAACCCCGTCCGGCCTCAGGAAACTCACGACCCGGCGCGCCCGAAAACACGGCGCCCGGTGGAATTGGCCGCGGTGAATCCAGCCGCTAAAACACCACCGGCCGACAATCCGACTCCGTCCCCCGAAGGGACGCCCCCCGCTGCCGCCGCGACTCCGCCTGCGGCACCCGAACCGCCGGAGTTTGCCCGGCTCGACGACGTCGAGAAGGTCTCGCGGCGGGTCGACTGGGAGCTGTCCAAGGCCTGGCGGGAAGCGGAAGTAACCCCATCCCCGCGGGCCGAGGAAACCGAATGGCTCCGCCGAGTCATGCTGGATCTCTCCGGTCGCATCCCGACCGTGGTCGAAGTCGAGCAGTATCTGGCGGACGACCGAGCCGACAAGCGCCGTCAACTGGTCGATCGGCTGCTGGACGACGGCGACTATGTGCGGAATTTCTCCACGGTCTGGCTGAATCTGCTGATTGGTCGTTCCCCCGGGCCCCAGGTGGATCGAGACTCGTTCCAGAAGTACTTGCGGATGAGTCTGGCGACGAACAAGCCCTGGAATACGCTGGTCGCGGAGTTGCTCTCCGCCGAGGGGCGAACGGACGAAAACGGGGCCGCGAACTATCTCGTCGCCCACTTGAACAATCAGGCGGTCCCGGCGACGGCGATCACGTCGCGGCTGTTTCTGGGTCAGCAACTCCACTGCGCCCAGTGCCACAACCACCCGTTTAACGAAGTCCAGCAAGCCGCATTCTGGGAGCTGAATAGCGTCTTTCAGCAGACCGCCGTGGTCACCCGCGGCATGGGAGACCGGAGCATGAAGGGGGGCGCTCGCACCGGCCCGCCGATCGCCGCCCTGGTCACTCAGCCGGAAGGGGGACCGATTTACTACGAGACGACGAACGGTCTCATGAAAGTGGCCTTCCCCCGGTTCAATGGACAAGATGTCGACCCCGCTCCGGAAGTCAATCGACGCCGCGAGTTGGCGCGGTTGCTGACCACGACCGATCAGCCTCAACTGGCCGCGGCGTTCGTCAATCGGATGTGGGCCCACTTCTTCGGCGCCGGGTTCACCACTCCCGTGGACGACATGGGGCCGCATAATCCCCCGTGTCATCCCGAAGTCCTCAACGGTTTGCGCGACGAGTTCGTCCGCAGCGGCTACGACATCAAGCAATTGATCCGCTGGATCACCGACACCGACGCCTATCAGCGCGGCAGTCGGACAACGGCGGGCAATCGCACAGACGATCCCACCACGGGAGACATTCCCTGGTTCTCGCGGGTCTATCCGCAACCGATGTCGGCCGAGCAGTTGTACGACTCGCTGGTGACGGCGACGCAGGCCCATCAGGCGGGGGCTGCGGACTGGACGGCGGCCGAGGAACAGCGCCGCACGTGGCTGAACGAATTCGTGGTCTCCCTGCAAAACGATGAAAACGACGAGGCGGAAACGCTCTCCGGAACGTATTCACAGGCGCTGACGCTGATGAACGGAGAGCTGATGACCAAGGCTCTGGACCCGAGCGCCGGAACCTTTCTGGGGGATCTGGTCCGCTCGAAACTCACTGAGACCGAGAAAATTCGCCGCCTCTACCTGGCCGCCCTCTCGAGGCCGCCGACCGCGAAGGAACTGTCGAGCCTGCAGCACGTGGTACGCAAGGCAGGTCCGCGGACAGCCGCAGGCATCTACCAGGACATTTTCTGGGCGGTGCTGAATTCGAATGAATTCGCGATCGTGCACTGAAATTCATCGTTCGGAGATGGAAACGCCGAGGGCGCAGAGATCGCTGAGCGTGAATTCTCAGTGTTCTCCGCGCCCTCGGCGTTTCGAATTCTTCCGAATTCCGGGCAGAAGTCAGCACCACGAACGCCGAGAGATCACCTCTGACCAGAGAACGGCGGGGGATCTTGCCGTGTGGACTAATTCCGCAGCGACGTGGTTTCGAGTTTCGCCGGTTGGGCGTCTCCCGCGGGGGGGAGCCAGCGGTCGAGGGTTTCCATGGTGCTGCGGACCTGGGTGTTGGGGCCGAGGGCGCCCACGACGGTCCGATCGCCGATCGTGCGCTGCGACAACATGCAGCCCCGCGCGATGTCGAATTCCAGGATTCCGGCGGGCGTGCGCTGCATCAGTTGCAGTTCGATTTGCGGATCACTCACCGGGGTGATGACTCCCGTCTTCAGGGAGATTGTGGCGATAGAGCCTTCGATTTTGGTGACTTCGTACACGCGCTGCAGTTTCACAATCTGCTGCAGTCCGTTGGGTCCCACGTTTACGGGCGCTTCAAACCGGTCCTTCCAGATCGCCCCAACTCCCACCGGTTCCTTGGGGAGCGAGGTCAAGAAGTTCAGACGGGGGTCGGCCGCAGTGCCCCCATTGGCCAGACTCGCCGGGGCGCCTTCGAGCAAGGTGATCTTCAGCAACTCCCCGCTGGAAGTCACCAGCACACGGGCCACCGGCTTCTTGACGGTCTTCGCCACTTCACTGAACTGGTGCGGGGCGTCGTCGGGCTTGTCGCTGTCGTAGAGGGTCGGTTCTGCGTCGTTGAACTTGGCCGACATGATGACCCGCTGAATATACGGTTCCAGCAGGATGTTGCCGCTCTCGTCGATGGAGATCACGCGCAGCTGTTTCCAAGTCTTGGATTCGTGGGTGACCTTCTCCGTCTGCTGCTGATACTGCGTGGTCATCGTCATCTTGTTGACGACTTCAAAGTTGACGAACTGCCCCAGTTGGAACTTGTAGGCGAGTTGCTGGCGCGGCTCGCCGCCGGCCGAGGTCAACGTCACGCCGGCGACTGGACCAGTCGGCGGCGTCTGAGCCGCTGCGAAACGGGATGACACGAACACCGCGAGCGCGGCGACGACGAATCGGATCCATCCGTGCATGAGAGACGCCCCCCTTGGCGAATTGCAGCGACCACCCGGCGCGCAACGTCCGCGCGTCCAGAGAGGGGGAAATGTAACAGGGACGTCGCCGGCGACCTAGGGCAATTTTCACGCCGCGGAAGCCCAGGGAATGCGTCCCTAGGCTTCTTCACAGATCGCTGACCAGCACGATCCCCACCACGACGTCATACGCGGCGTGGCAACCCACGGCGATGCCGAATCCGCGCCACACGAAGAGGATGCCGAACATCCCCCCGGCGATCAGCCGGAACGTGAACCCGAACCAGAGTTCGCGGCTCGACTGCACGCGCGACATCGCGTCGGAGAAGACGGAGAGGAGCGTCGCATCACTCGTCGGCGGAAGATAGTGGGCCAGCGAGAACACAACGCTGGTGACCAACACCGATCCCCACAGGGACCAGCGTCGCGGGACCAGCAGAACGCGCAAGGCGACATAGGCCGCCGGGACGAGGCACAGTCGGAACAGAAACTCTTCATACAGACCGGCGCCAAGGAAGTGGACCAGCCGGATTCCCGTCCAGGGAACGGCACTCAGAGAGAGCGCCACCGGCCCGGCTTCGCCGGATCGCATCCAGCCGTCGGCCGCCTGTCCGATCAGGATCAGCAGGCAGGCATACATCAGGCTTTCCGCGGTCATCCCCCCCAGCGTCTCGACCCGCAGTCTCCATGACTCGCGACGACCGACGTGCCACGCGAGAAAGAGCCCCACCATCGCCGCCGGCAACAGGCAATCGAGCCTCCCGCCAAGTCCGGCCAGTCCCGCGCGCAGCCACTCATCGGCTCCGTTCCGCACCGACGTCGAACCGCCGCCGGCCCACCAGACTCCCACCTCATACAGCAGCAGCAACGGGGCCACAAACGCCAGATTGACCAGCGGCCGCCGGGTCTCGTGCCAGTACGATGATGGGGATTGTGGATCGCTCATGGATTCGCGAATTCAGTTCCTGCGCGCAGGGACCGGGGGAATGAAGACGGTGCGGCGTTGACCATCCCGTTGCCGACGGAAAAACGCCGGGGCTCCCACCGCCGACTCGGCCGGGGGGCTGTCGGTCCTCAGCCCCGCACTCGTGGAGGCGACTTCCGGGCGTCGACCGCGCGGCGCCGGGACCAGATGTCGACCGTCCACCAGGCGGCGTTGTCGTCCCGCGTACCGGGTCGCGATGTCGAGCGCCAATCCGGGGCGCAGGGCCTCCATGAGTCGCTGCGCCAGCGCTTCTTCGAAGGCTCCGCGACGGACCTCCCGCCACAGCCGCAGTGCCGCGGTCTCAAAAAGTGGATCGCCATGTTCGAGGGCGAGTTCATTGGTCAACGGATCGGTGAGCAATTCCACGTAACGGATGACCATTCCGAGCCAGCGAACTTCCCGCACGACTTTGGTTCCCGCCAGCCGCCGGGGAAACCCGGTCCCATCGACGCGCTCATGGTGCTCGCCGACCAGCAGGCACAGCCGTGCGGGGACGTCGACCAGCCCGGCCAGCAACGCGGCGCCGCCGGCGGGATGATTCGGGTCGGCCCGATGCCGTCCTCCCAGTACGAGCCGACCCTGAGTTGCGGCCTGGCTGACCGACTGATGCCAGGCGCCGATGTCCTGAACAAGGGCGGCTGCGGTGACCAGTACCAGAGCGGCCTCATCCACGTCCGCCAGCTCTCGTGTGAATTCGGCAGTCAGCCGCGCCGAGAGCAGCGCCTGAACAAACCAGTCGCTGCGGGCCCATCCGGTCGTCGCCAGCGACTGCTCCAACTGCTGAGCCTCAAGCGGGACGAGCGCCAGTCCTCCGCGGTAGTCGCGCATCGACTCGGTCAGCTCCCCCGTAAGGTTCAGCAAACGTCGGACGGAGGTTTCGCCGCCGTAGACCAATTGGTCCACGAGGGGATGCAACTGCTCGGCGACTTCGTGAACCAGATCGCACAGGGTCAATTGCTGCTCGACGACGTGCAATTCGGCGGCGCTGGCCGCCAGGAGCAGGCGAATTGTCGAGACGGCGGCGTGATCGGGTCTGTGGAACTCTTCGGCGAGCAGTTGCGAAAGAGCGAGTGCCGTTTGCAGCCGCTTGTGGACGCCGGCCAGGGCAGGCTGCGCCAACCACTCCGAGCGATGCACGGCTCGGGTACGCAACGTGAGGTCGCGGAAGGGGAGCATCAGTTCTCCCAGCACCTCACCCGACGGCGCCCCAACAGCAGCACGTTCGCCGTCGAGATGAATGCGCCACTCGGCGGGTGTCAGAACCTCTACCGACGCCATGCCGGACGTCCCTGTTCCAATGGACTTCATCAAGCATTGAGACATCGGCAGCGGCAGGGTGCGTTTCCGACAACTTCCCGGCCCGGAGGCATGCGGGGTTCAACCGGTTAAATTCCCGTAGGCCTCAGAGTCCAGTGGGGGATTCAGGAGGAGTTTGAAACGCAGAGGGAACTCAACTCTCTGCGCTCTCCGCGCCCTCTGCGTTTCAAATCTCCATTCATCAACAGTCGTGAATTTGTGCCGCAGGGTTGTGTAAGCGGTGGTTCCTGACACGAACCACATCCCCACGCACGAACTCTTCCAGTCAGGCGAACTGTGAGGATCGCGTTGAATTGTCGCGGATCGCCCCAGGGGGATTGGCTGCATCTCCCGTGACCTTGCCGCCGATTCCTCAGATGCCGATTGTTCGGCCTTTCCCGGCCGCCCTACAATCACAGGGAAGCGAGGCGGACGGCGTCAACTTTGACGTCGCTCCCCGGCAAGACAGGACTTTGCAACCATGGCGACTGACATCCGGCTCAAGGAACGGCTTCCCGAACTCACCGATCGGATTGTGGATTCCTACCAGGAATGCTGCGGCATCCATCATCTGGGTCATTGCCCGCTCCCCAGCATGGAAGCCGTCATCAGCATTGCCCAGGACCTGAAGGAGATCCTCTATCCCGGCTATCAGAAGCGGCAGAATCTGCACATGGGGAACGTCGTCTACCACGTGGGCGACATCATCGACAGCCTGCACGACCGCCTGACGCAACAACTGGCCCGCGCTCTCCGCCACGACTTCCGTCGCCGGCATGACAAGGACTGCAAAGACGCCGACCTGCCCGACTTCGAGGCCCTCGGTCAGGAGAAGACCGTCGAGTTCCTCGAAACCATTCCGAACATCCGCCGGACGTTGGCGCTGGACGTCCAGGCCGCCTACGACGGCGACCCGGCGGCGGGAGACCTCGACGAGATCATCTTCTGCTATCCCGGTCTGGAGGCGATCACAGTTCACCGCATCGGACACGAACTCCATCGCCTCGGCATCCCGCTGATTCCACGGATGCTCTCGGAGTGGGCTCACAGTCGCACGGGGATCGACATCCATCCGGGGGCGACGATCGGCCCATCATTCTTCATCGACCACGGGACCGGGGTGGTGATCGGAGCGACCTGCGAGATCGCCGACCACGTCAAGCTCTATCAGGGGGTGACGCTCGGCGCGCGCAGCTTCGCCAAAGATGAAGCGGGCAACCTCGTTCGCACGACGAAACGCCATCCCACGATTGAAAGCCATGTGGTGATCTACGCCAACGCCACCGTGCTCGGCGGCGACACCACGATCGGCCATCATTCGACGATCGGGGCCAGCGTTTCGTTGTACGAGAGTGTGCCCCCGCACACGATCGTCATGCTGGAGAAGCCTTCGCTGAGGTTCCGTCAGGCGTCATAAGGCATGACTCGCTGGGTGCTGCAGTACGCATTACTCGTCATCGTCGGGGGTGCCGCCGCCCGGGGACTGATCGAACGCCTGCCCGCCGAAATGGTGCAGGGACCGGACGGATTCGGTTGCCTGGTGATCGTCCTGCTGTCGCCATTCATCGCTGCGCTGAGCGTCGCCCAGGCGGAATTGACGGCGCGGACATTCGGGCGGGAGTACAACCTCGAGCAATCCGTGCTGCTGGCCCATTGCGGGCTTCCCTTGGCGCTGGGAACCGTTCTGGTCAGCGGATTCGAGGCGTTATCAACGAGACATCCGACGGCCGTTGCCGTGTTTGGGCTTTCATGGATGGCCGGCGCCTCCCTGGTGGGACTGATCCCGATCGTGCGGAGAATCCATCGGGAAGAAGCGACCGTTGCAGAACGATCCAAAGCCTCTGAGTCCGACGCTGATGCATCCTCGGGTGGATCACATCCCGAGGACGACGTGCGACATTGATCGACGCCGCATAACCGCGGTTGCCGGGAACATGCTCCCATCGGCTTCGCAGCGTGAGTTCCGGTTGTTCGCGCTATGGACGAACTTACCGAAATCTGTTTAACGACTTGAACAACCCGGGAATCTCCGCGGTTCCAACGTTTCCCGCGTTGAACGTCGAACTGCCGGCCAGGCGCACGGCATCCCGCGAGCAGCCTTCATCCCCTCGTCAGAATTTGCCTTAAAATAGGGGTTTCCCCAATGGCAGCTGCAAGTCGGTCCTCGTTATGGTGCTCGTGAGGGTGCTGCGAATTGGTCGTTGCACCCAACGCAAGATGACTTGTGTCAACGGGAGCGGGCTACCATGAGCATGCAGA
>JANRLN010000130.1:0-3521 GCA_033762515.1 Planctomycetaceae bacterium | reverse complement strand
TAGCCGAAATCCTTGGCCTTCTTGCACAGCTCTTCGAGCTTGAGGTCGGCCCACTGGCCGGTGAAGAGGGTCACGGGACGTCCCATCGACAAGTTCCTTTGGCTGGCGTTCTGGGTGTGGACTCAGAGGTGTAGAAACTGCGCGCACAAGAAGCGCAGGCCGCTGCCGATGAAACTAGGGAGCAGGGATGGGAAAGTCAACTGTGCCTCCCGACGTGAGCGAGACCCAGCGAACTAAGACAAACTCTCATCGACTTCTGGACTTGATCCCCCAAAGCTGCACGACGGAGAGCGCTTGGACAGGCTGAAAACCACTGACTCAACCTGCAGCATCCAGAGTCTTCACGTTTTTGGCTCCCCCTCGGACGAGCCAGGCAAGGGGGCCGTGTCAGCGGCGTCCGGGGCGAGTTCGAGTCTCCAGACCCCCGCGCGAGCATGCGCATCGGCAAAATGCACAATTCCTCAGAAGCATCAGCCCCCGTTGTGTCCCTGTGGCCCCATCGAAAACTGCTGCCGCGGACTCCCCTTCGATTTCACCACGAGCGCCTGAAAGTTCGGATTCGACGCCAGCAATTCGTCGATCAGCCCGTCGTCACCCTCCATGTCGAGCGGCTGAATGGCGAACAACCGCCGATCAGGCATCTCTACGACAACGGTATCCCCCGACGCGGCACACTCATTCAGCGCCTGTTCCAGATCCTGCTGCAGGAGGCTCAACGGAATCGTTCTGATGGCCATGATATTCCTCACCTTCGACAATCAGCTTTTCGCCGAGCTTCTTCCCCACGATCAGTATGACGACTTCCTTTTCCTCCACATTGTACAGCACGCGCAGGTCTCCCGCTCGCAGCTCATACTCCGCCAGCGGATTGGGACGCAATCGCTTGATGGCTTTGGTTGCCGTTTCGGGACTGTGATGAAGTCGAGACAAGATCGCCGATTCGAGAATGCGCTGTTCGCGGGCAGACAATGCACGAAACTGCCGCTCTGCGACTTCCGTAATCGTGATCGTGTAAGCCATGCCGCACCTGAGTTTCCATTACCCCTTCCGCACCACGCACATCCCCCCGGAATTCAGCACCTCAAAAATCACCTGAATCTGCGTGCGGTCCTTCTCCCGTTCCGGCTCGGAGAGGGTTGCCCAGGGAATGATTTGCGGTCGTTCCTTGCGGTCGTTGCTTTTGGTCGGTCCCCAGCGCCAGCCATCCAGGAGTCGTTCCGACATCCAGCGGTTGTGCTCGATCTCCGTCATCAGCTCGAGTTCGGCTCCGTCGAGACGGCGGACGATGCGCGACTCGTCGACGCCGCTGCTCGAGAGGTGCTCCATCCCCAGCAGTTCCAGCTTGATCAGGGCGTGAGCCGCCGCCGAAAGATTGGCCGAACGATACGAGGCCGCCAGACTGTCCCAATTCGCGCAGGCGCCGTCGCGGCTGCCGTCGCAGTAACGGCGCTGGTAGTCGGCATGAAACCGCTGGGCCAGGAGTTCCTTGCGGTCGTCGAGGAGCACCTTCAGCGCGGCCGATTCCGTGCAGCTCCCGAACGGCCGCACCGGGGGAGCATCGTCACCCGTCGCCGACCCCACGGTCTTCAGAAATTCGGTGAAGGCCGGCTGGCTCGACAGCCGCACGTAAACCGGCACCCCTTTGCCGCTCGTCCGCTTGCCGTGCACGCGCCACAACCGCTCCGACAGCCGGACGGCGGCGTCGAAACTGCGGCGATCCTCCGGCAGGCACACCACCACCACGGGTTCGACCAGCGGATCGTCAAACAGCCGGTCCAGACCCCGCACAAACGTCTCATCGACGATGTGATCCGGCAACTGGGTGAAGATCACGTTCGACACATACTCCACCGCGCAGTCGCGCTCCGCCAGATCCCCCTCGACGCGGCAGGCGGGGATCGGACGTTGTCGCCGCGAGCTCCACAGGTCGTCGTCGGCGTGGAACGCAAACCGGGCTTCGTCGTGCGGATCGTCCGCGATGTTGCAGGGGCCGAGCGACCCGTACTTTCCCAGCAGGCGCTTGGCGGCCTGTTGCGGATTCTCGGCGGCGATCAGCAGCCGCACCCGGCGGCAGTTGGCGAAGTGCGACAACTCCGCGATCTGCTTGGCGAGTTCCTCGACATAGGGATCGAATCCGATGAGCACCGGCAGCAAGGTCTTGTGCTGCTCCTGCGGCCGATGCCGCAGCAGGTGCGTCATCAGAAACTCGCGCACGCTGTTCCGCACCACGTTGAACACGCGCAACTCGACGTGTTCCTGCTGGGCGGCGCGGGCGGCATGCTGGATCAGCACATCGCACAGGCCGGGATCCAGAACATGCACGAAGCACTGCAGACAGGCCCCGTGCGGATGGCGCCGCGCAAGGTCGCGGCGCCAGGCCTTGCGCTCGGGATCCCTGTCTTCCCGCAGGAGATTCAACAGGTCGAACACCACTTCCACGTTGACGTCGTCGCTGCCGCTGCAGACGAAGAGCCGCCGGGCCGACGTGACGTTCAACCGCTCCAGCAGCTTTTCATCGGTTGCGTCTCCGGCGATGGCGATCACTCCCAGTTTCCGCAACTCGGCAAACCGGCGCTCGTCGGGATGTTGCTCGATCACCACGAGACGCGGTCGCTGCCACGTCGTCGGCAACCACCACGTCACCGGCGGGAGATCCTTGAGAATGTCGTCGGTGATCTGATCCCCGACGCGGCCCAAACCGCAGACGACGTCGTGACCATGGGCGAACCGCAACCGCAGCGACGAGAGTGTGTCGGACAACAGGCGTTCGATGGCGGACCACACCGTCAGCACGAAAAACGTCCCCGCCGACATCCGCGCCAGGATCAGAAACAGGTTGTCGTGGTGCGGAGAGTCGACATCGCCCGATTCCAGCGTGAAGAGCTGCAGCGTCCGATACAGCACGCGATCGGGGGATTCGGGCCAGCCTCCCTGCGCAATCCAGTCGGCCAGATACATCCACAAGAAGCCGAGGACGCCGAACACCAGCGTCAGAAACGCCATGAACAGCTTGGGCGACGCGGACCACAGCTTGCAGACGAACGACCGCCCGCGTTGCAGCCAGTTCTCCGAGCCGATCGGCTCCCGGGGACCACTTGGTGAGGCGGGCGACATCACAAAACTCTCTCCGGAGCGCTGATTCCGCGACTGGCGACGCGCAGCATCTCCGCCGCCGCATTTGATCGTCGTCCATCGGCGGCGGCGACGCAACTGCGACGGGAACGCATCGGCGAGGCGGAAGCGTCAGCGCCCGGAGTCGGACGCGCTGCGCTTTGTGATCGTCATGTCACTTGCGAAAGACTCCGGGCGCTCACGCTTCCGGCTCGCGAAGAAGCTCGCTCAGCGCCGCTCGACGCGGTGATAGCGGGCCTCAGCAACTGTGGAGTCCGGCAGGCGCAGCGTGCGCTGCACCAGCTCCGCCAGCCGCGCCTGGCCTGCATCGGACAGGTGAATACCATCCACGGTCGATCCCGACGTGGTGAGCACCCCCACGAGTTCCCGTTTCGGGATCAACCCGACTC
>JANRLN010000129.1:0-22302 GCA_033762515.1 Planctomycetaceae bacterium | reverse complement strand
GGATTCGGCTTGCAGAAGCGCGGGTGGCGTGCCTGGAAAGCCTGGACCGCCAGCGCGTCCTGCGGTTCATACAGAATCGTGAGGCGACTGCGCTTGCCATTGGCGAAGTGTGCTTGCTCAGCGATCGCTCGAACCACCGCGGGGCCGATTTCTCCAAAGCCAAGAATGACATAGTGGGCCACCTGTTCCGGTTGCGGCTTGTGCCGGATCAGTTCGAAGCGAACCAGACTCAATGCCGAAGTGGTGAGCGCGTCGAACGTTCTGAGTTGTCCCTTGTCGCAGCGATCAGGCAAGGACGCCATCAGGCGACTGAGGCATTGGTCAGCCAGATGGACATAGCAGGTCGTATGAAATTCCCGCTTGTGTTCCGATTTCTCCCGCTCGCGCAGATTCCAGAGCTGTGCCGCACCCTCCAGGTTCTTTCCGTCGTCCCCGGTGACGAAAAAGACCTCGGCGGCGCGATGGGCGCCGGCATAGGACAACAACAATTCATCCGTCGCATCACCGATGAGGATGATCGCCCCTTTCTCGCGAGCGATCTGCACCAGAGGTTTGGCGGCGTTTCGAGTAATCACCACAACAGTGTTGCGCCGCCTGCGTCCGAGTCGGTACCCGAGCGCCTTGACGGCAAACTGCTCCAGCTTGGATTCCGATAACAGGTCCTCAACAATCTGAATGCCCGTACGGCCAAGACCGCAGATGACAAAGTGCTCCTTCGCCCTGCGCAGGCGCATCGCCAGGATCGAGTCGCGGAACAACTGGTGCACCACCTCGAGGGCGAGCAAGAGCACCAATGCCGCTGCTGCGTCGCGGGCCAGCACCAGGAACAGGCTGTCGCCGCCATCGTCGCCGGAATTCAGCAAGAATAGCTGTGCCGCTCTGTAAAGCGACCAGTCCGAGAAACGCGTCTCTCTGGTCGGTGCTCCTTCCGAAACAGTCTCCGCTGGCTTGTCGGCATTGGCATCGGCGGGCGGCAGATCAGGTGGTCTCGTCGCGGCTTCGGTCGTCGGGACTCCAGAGGTTTGAAAATAGAATCCCAACGTTCCACCGATCAAGACGATCGCACTCAGCACCAGGACGATGAGACTTCGATATCGCCGATACCGTCGAAGTTGTGGGACCCAGTCTGATGGCTGTAGATTCATCCAGATCAGCCAGATGAACCCCGTCACAAGCCCGAACCACCAGACCGACAAGACTGCGGTTGTCACCACCTGACCGACGAATTCATTCTGCGTCACAATTTGTAACCCATGAGCAGGACGTTGTTTACATTGAAATGTTTCCCCAAAATCGAAGTGGGCTTCGATTTTGGGGATGCCCCGCGCGCGTTCGGCAGGAGCTAACGCAGAGGACGCGAGGTGGAGCCGCTACTCTGATTCGCCGCGCCGATCAATGTCAAGTGAAATGCTCACAGACTTGCGGGGCGGTCGGATTTCTTGGATTCGTTTTGAGACCGCCGGCTGATGTGTGTCGTGCCAACGGTTTTCAGCCCATGCGATGAATATGGCAAAACCTGTGACGATCGCTCGCGCAGGAGCATCTGACTCGAACATCTGGCTCGTGTGGAGTCTGCTGACCCTTTCGCGATCGGAATCTGGAAATGAAACCGCAGTTGTCTCTCTCGGCAGCCGCAATCCGCGCATGTGTCCTGGCGGTTGCGGGTGCACTCTTTGTTTTCATCTTCACCCAATACCGTCATGAGTTCTCGTTGGTCAGCCTTGCCGCTCGGGAGACGCAGTTCCGGCAGGCCATCGAAGCGCAGCCGGTCTTGGCGTATCTGGCGGCGTACCTGATCTACACGCTGGCCACAGGGCTGTCGATTCCCGGTGCGACAGTGCTGACGCTCGTGTATGGATGGCTGTTCGGATTCTGGGCAGGGTTGATTTTGGTGAGCTGTGCGTCGACTTCGGGCGCAACGCTCGCGTTTCTGTTGAGTCGCTATCTCTTCCGCGACGCCATTCAGCAGCGTTTTGGAGAAAGCCTGCAGAAATTCAACCAGTCTCTCGCCAACGAAGGGGCCTTTTACCTCTTCACGCTCCGGCTGATTCCCGCGGTGCCGTTCTTTGTCATCAATGCCGTCATGGGGCTGACGCCTCTGTCGCTCGGCACGTTCTGGTGGGTGAGCCAGTTGGGGATGTTTCCGGGCACGGTGGTCTACGTCTCGGCCGGATCATCGGTACCGAATCTGCAGACACTTGCCGAGCGCGGCGCCGGGGGAATTCTGTCCCCGCAACTGGGGGTGGCGCTGGTCTGTTTGGGGGTGTTCCCCTTGGCGGTGAAAAAAGCCATGAACTGGTGGAGACCTGCCGTGTCTGGAGCTCCTGAGACATCCGATTCGACGCCGGAGCAGTCTCTGCGATAGAGTATGGGCGAACTGCGCCGTTCGGGCAGGGACACATTCCAGTGGCGTGATCGAGTCAGGGGAATCGCGCATGTACCTGCCCGCCGCCTTTCAAGAGACCGACCTCGCCTCGATGTTTGATTTCATCGAGGAGCACAGTTTTGGCCTGCTGGTCAGTCAAGGTGACGATCAGCCGTTTGCGACGCACCTCCCGCTCCTGCTGGAGCGAGACTCTGGTCCGAGGGGAACGCTGGTCAGCCATATGGCCCGCGCTAACCCGCATTGGCGCTATGCGGACGGGCAACCGGTACTGGTTGTTTTCAGCGGTCCGCACGCCTACATTTCGCCGACGTGGTATGCCGCCGAACATGTGGTGCCCACCTGGAACTACGTGGCCGTCCACGCCTACGGAGTCCTGGAGCCCATCCTCGAGACGGACGCAATTCTCGACATCGTCAGCCGGACCGCGGACCGCTACGAACAGTCGCGGCAGCCCTCGTGGCAGTTTGAATCCGGGACCGATTTCGCCGCGAAGTTGGTGCAATCGATCGTCGGTTTTCGCATTGAGTTGACCCGGCTGGAAGGGAAATGGAAACTGAGTCAGAACCATTCCCTCGAACGCCGTCGGAGTGTGATCGCCGGGTTGCGCGCTGAAGGAACACCGGCGGCGGCGGAGGTCGCCGCACTGATGGAGGCAACGCTCCCTTCGTGATGTCGCGACTCTTTGTCGGGAACTTCGACTTCGAGCACCGGCTCGCCGTTCCCGGTCGAGTTCTCTCGCAACGACTCCAACGGATCAACGCGGAACTCGCCTCGTCGTGGCTGGCAATCGCTGAAGACGGAGACCGCATCTGGACTCCTCATCCTCTGCCCGACGATTTCTGGAAAGGGCTCCCCTCACAGGGGCTGCCGGATGTTCGCGGAGTGACCGAGATTGCGCCGTCAGCGGATCAGCAGCTGATTCCCTGGGGTTGGACATCGGACTTGGAGGCCCTCAGTTTAACGACACAGTTCGGCAGCGTGCCGTCCATGAGCAGCATTCGCACCGCGAATTCACGTCGATGGTCGGCAGCACGTGAAGCCGATTGGAAGGTCGGTCTGCCTTCCGCGGCCGTGGCGAACACCCTGAATGCGGCGATTTCTGCAATCGACGACGTTCTCAGTTGGACTTCACGTTGGGTGATCAAAGCCGAATTCGGCATGTCTGGTCGCGAACGGATCTTGGGGAACGGGCCGCTGACAGATCCGCATCGGCGCTGGATCACCAGGCGACTTGCGGCGGACGGCGTGGTGTTTGTGGAACCCTGGGTCGATGCGGTTCGAGAAGCAGGTCTTCAGTTTGATGCACCCCAGGAGGGACCTTGCCGGTTCCTCGGTGTCGCAGAGATGCTTCCATCAGCACGCGGTCAGTACGCCGGCACACTCTTCGCCGCCCCTCCGGAATCCAACACGTGCGACTGGAACCCGGCGATCGCCGTGGCGACGCGCGCCGTGGAGGAATTGCAGGTGCTCGGCTACTTCGGTCCGGTGGGGATCGATGCCATGTGGTATCGCAGCCCGGATGGCCGCCTCGCCTGTCGACCGCTGCAAGACGTCAACGCCCGCTGGACCATGGGCCGGCTGGCCCTGGGCTGGCGGAAGCGGTTCTCCGAGGCCGCCATCGGTTACTGGTGGCACGGGAGTTCAACCGAATTCGCAACCGGCGGACATCTGGAGCCCCTGCGTAATTTTCCTCACCCCCCAGCCGCCGCTCGCATCTTGCGGACCTCCCCGGCTCCACTCAACGACGATCCGCGGCGGCATGTGTCCGCGCTTGTGTGGTCGGACCGCGGGTCTCATTGACGCGAACATCACCGTCGGAAGTGATGTAGAAAGATCCCTGCGGCGACAGCCACATTCAGCGAGTCGGCGCCCGGGTGCATGGGAATCGTCAGTTTGCGGTCGCAGAGTTGCAACCAGTGGTCTTCCAGGCCGGTGTCTTCGTTGCCGAACAGGAGTCCGAGTCGCGGCGACCGCGTTGACCCGTGCAGCGGCAAGGCGGTTTCGTCCAGAACCGTCGCGGCGAGTTCAACCTGCCACTCTGAGCGCAGCCGCTCCAGATCGCGGGCCAGGTTCCGGCAGTCGATCAGCGTCATGCGGAGTGCGGCTCCCATTGAGACCCGCATCACACGCCGCGAAAACGGGTCGCAACACTCTTTCCCCAGCAGGATCGCGTCGACTCCGAATCCCGAAGCGATCCGGATGATCGCCCCGAGATTCTCCGGATTATCGCACTTCGGACAGATGACGAGCGTCAAGGAGTCTGCATCGTGTCGCAGGACTTCGTCGAGCGTCGGACTGGGTTTCCGGCGGCCGCACGCCACCACCCCCACGTGAAAATTGAAACCGACGAGCTGCGATCCCAATTCCTGCGGCAGAACGTAGCAGGGAACATGCTCCGGAACCCGCGGCACCCATTCTTCCACCCGCTTTTCCGTGAGCAACACCGAGGCGGTCTCGTAGTCGCTGGCGAGCAGACGCGCGACCGTCTTGGTCCCCTCGACGATGAAGAAGTCTCCCTGGCGCTGGACGGGCCGTCCCTTGAGCTCCCGATAGACCTGCACACGCGGGTCGGCGAGATCGTGTACGTCGATGCGCGGCATGGTCAAACATCACGTGAGGCTGCGGAACTCGGCATCTGAGACATCGGAGGATGCGGCGGTGGAAAGAGTGTAGCCGAGCGAGTCTGATCGCAGGAGGCTCGGAACGGAACCCCTCGACGACTCTCTTGAAGGCGCCGGGAAATCCTCACGCCAGAGAATCGTCCGCTGATGCTTTCCACAGTGCCTGGAGCTGTACGCAACGGCACACCGAGCCGGGTCAAACTGTGGAGTGATCCGTGGCGCAACCGCACATCAGGATGGAGCGGCTTCACCGCGCACTTTCGCCCAATGACGGCGAATGATATCCGCCGCCTCTTCTTTGACGGAGCGAAACTGTTTGGCCTTCGGTTGCGGGATCGTCGTCGACGCTCGCGGCGCAGCGGGGGGCGGAGCAGCAGCCGGGGCTGACGTCGCTTCCCCGCCGGCCGATGTGCTGCGACCGCGAATGACGGTGGTGTCCTCGCCGGTGGGGCGGTGATCGATCACCGTATCTTCGGTCGACAACCAGTCGGCGATATCGTCGTCAGACACTTTTGCCGATTGCCGCGCTTTCGCAGCGGCAGAGACTGCCTGAGCCGTCGACCCTTTACCCCCGGGTTGCGGTTGCTGGACTTCGAAGACAACGGCGCCGATCCGTAACACGTCTCCGGATTTCATCAGCGTTGGTTCGGTGATTGCGACATCATTGACGTAGGTGCCGTTCTGGCTGCCGAGATCGTGAACCCAGATGCCGTCGGCGACGTGTTTCAGTTCGGAGTGCCGCCGGCTGACGAGCGTCGATTGCAGGGCGAGCTGACAGCCATCGTCGCGACCCGCCACGATGGGCTTGTCCAACGGCAGCATCAGGCGGTTGCCTTCCAGTTTGCCGTTCTGAATCACGAGTTCGAACATGGGAAGCCTCCGCGGGGATGCTCGTCAGACGGTTGTCGAATGTTTGGGGACGATCAAGGGTTCTCCGCACTGCGGACAGGTCATGCTCTTGCCCTTGTGCGAAGCGCTGACCTTGAATTTCTTGCCGCATCCACAATTGAAGCGGATGCGTTCATGATCGATCTTGCGTTCTTCGAGATGCGTCCGCTGCCAAACCTGCTCGGCGAGGTCGCGCACCGTCTTGACGAGTTCTCGGGCGGTAACCGGTTTGAGGAGATAGCCGTCGGCGCCCACGCGTGCGGCCAACTCGCGTGAGTCTTCCATATCGATGGCGGAGAGGACGAGAATCGGAACCCCTTCGTCGAGCTTTTTGATCCGTTCGCAGATTTCAAAGCCGCTCTCGCCGGGGAGCATCAGGTCCAGAATGACGAAGTCGGGCTTATGCATCGTAAAGGAAGCGTGGGCCTGGCCTCCGTCGCGCGCGACGCGGACGCTGATGTGCTCCTCTTCCAGCGACTGTTTGACGAAGGTTGCGGCTTCCGCCTCGTCATCAATCACGAGGACGAGATTGATGGGGACCTCGACGACTCCCAAGCTCGACCAGCGTTGCACGTCGACCATTGAGGAGATCCTTGCACAAAGGTCTGCAAGTCAGCCATCACTGCGAAGGGCGACGCAGCGTCTACGCAACTGTGGGCCTGAGGAGTTGCAGAAAACCCTCCCATCCACAATTCTCACGATTTTCATTCCTTCGACATACAAGAAACACCGGTTCACCGCAATGGTTTTCCTGGGGAACTGCGCGAGATCCCGTGATCCAGGAGGGAGAAGCCCAGTCGATTCCGGTGCGCATTTCCGCCGCGCGCCGGATGGGTGACTCCTGGCCTCGCCCCGGCCTTCAGAGTGCTCGGTCGGCGGCGTCCCGTCGGATCAGGGAGAGGGTCGGACGGAGTCACGGGACAAAAAACGACCAAAAAACATGGGAAAAACGCAACGTCTGGTGATTGACAATCGAATTTCTCCGCAGTCTACTTACGCCCACGATTGAAGCTGACGTCTAGCTTCAGAGACAGGGCTGTCGCCGTCGGGAAGGGAATTCGCCGACAAGAATGTCGCGAAAACAGGAGCGAGGAATGGCTGGAACCGAGTCCGCAAAGCCGATGACCAAGTCTGAAATCTACGCCGCGCTGGCTGAGTCCACGGGCTTGACCCGCAAGGATATCGCCAAGGTGTTCGAAGAGTTGTCGGCCTTGGTGGCGAAGAATCTGGGCAAGAAGGGTCCGGGACAGTTTTCGCTGCCGGGTCTGGCCAAGATGCGTGCCATCCGCAAGCCGGCCACCAAGGCGACGACCAAGGCCAATCCGTTCAAGCCGGGCGAAATGATGACCGTCAAGGCGAAGGCCGCCCGCACCGACGTTCGCATTCGCCCGATCAAGAATCTGAAAGAGATGCTCTAAATTGAGCACTCGGGGGCGGTGTCCTCCGGGATGCATCTTGAGACCCGCGCGCTCGTGTCCTCAATTCCCCTCTCGTTGATTGAGGACGCGAGTCGACGTTTTCCTGAATGTCGCTCGGCAGAAGTACTGCGGCGCATTTCCCGCAGTTTCCGGGCTTCTGGATGCGGCAGGGGTTTAAGCAGACTGCATGCCAATCCTTCATCGATCCCGTCCGTCCACCGGCATCCGCTTCCGAGGTTGCCCGAAGTCGTTGTGCGCATAGAAGTTTTTCTTGACCCCAGTCTGCGCGGAACTTACAATCCGGAGATGGTGGGGGAAAGGTCAGGCTGCGCACTTCGCGTATTTCCACCATGCCCACGCGAGTCGATTCCGAGGCCGCTCTTGGAATCGGAATGCACGCGTGTCTCGCGCCGCTGAAAGATCGACCGGAAGCGGGTGGGATAATGGCCTGTGGAATCGGGCTGCACCCGGGAGTGGTGTCATGTTGGTGTTGTCGCGGAAGAAGAATGAGAGCATCGTCATCAACGATGTGATCGTGATCACGGTGGTTGAAATCCGTGGCGACAAGGTGCGCTTAGGGATTGACGCCCCTCGTGAGGTGGCAATTCATCGCAGTGAGGTGTTCGCTCAGATTCAGGCGCAAGCTGCTGCAGGGGAAGCTGCACCCGCGAACGGTCACACGAACGAGATTTGTGAAGCGGGGTCCGGGGTCTACGCAGCGCCAACGGACGTTCATCAAAGTCCATCCCCGAAATAGCAATCCTGCGTCGGTTTCCGATCATCCGCGATGTACGGAGTCGATGAGGGCTGCGGGCTGGTCACCGACCCGCTGAAATTCCGCTCGCCCGATCCCCTTGCGACTTGCCAGCCGCGACACCTTCCCTTAAACTTCTCTTCGCTTTCGGCCCCATCGTCTAGAGGCCTAGGACATCGGATTTTCAGTCCGAGAACAGGGGTTCGACTCCCCTTGGGGTCAGTTGTTTTTTGGCTGCCGCCGCCCGCCCGGGCGCCAAGCGATGAAGTTGGTGACGCTCGGCGGGGCTGAGCTTCCGGGGAAGACGTGATTCGCGGGAGCCCCTCGCCGCTCCCAGCACTGAGTCGCTCGCAACAAGGAAGTCGCGATGCATGCCGCCGAAGCTTGGCGAACGCTGTTTGAGAACTGGCCGGAAAGCATTCCTCGTTCTGGTTTGCTCGTCACTTCCTTCTGCGAAACGATCCAGTTCAAAGATTTTCTCATTTCCGGCTCGATCCTGCTGGTCGAACGCGACATCCCCGACAGTCAGGGGGCACGTAAGGTGATGGTCTCCTACGATGCCATACTGGCCGTCAAGATCACCAGCCCCCTGGAATTGGCTCGCTTCCAGGTGATGGGTTTTCAGCCTCCGTTCTAGCAGACTCGAATTCGCTGTCGTTCGCCACCAAAGGTCCAGGGATGGACATGTTCGTGGTCCGCGGCGGTCGCCCCTTGCGTGGCGCCGTTGCCATGAGTGGCTCGAAAAATGCCTCGCTGCCGATCATGGCGGCGGTGCTGGCGGTCGAAGGTCCAGTGACGCTGCGCAATGTGCCGCACCTCGCCGACGTCACTACGCTTGCCTCGCTCCTGACTCGACTCGGCGTCGACATCCGTCGCACTGAAAACGACGAACTCAGACTGGAAGTTGTCGACGCCTCCGCGTGCGTGGCTCCTTACGACCTCGTGCGTCGGATGCGGGCCAGCATTTGTGTGCTCGGCCCACTCCTGGGACGCCGACGCCGAGCCTGCGTTTCGCTGCCCGGGGGCTGCAACATCGGGCATCGCCCGATCGATCTGCACCTCCGCGGCCTGGCGGCGCTGGGGGCGGAGATCTCCGTGGAACGCGGTTACGTTCTCGCCAAGGCCGACCGCCTGCGCGGAGCCGTCGTCGATCTCTCCGGTCCCACCGGGAGCACGGTCACCGGCACCTGCAATGTGCTAACCGCAGCCTGCTTCGCCGAAGGTCGCAGCGTTCTCACCGGCGCGGCCTGCGAACCCGAAGTCGTTGACTTGGGCGAGTTTCTCATCGCCGCCGGCGCCGCCATCAACGGGCTTGGGACGTCGACCATCGAAGTTGACGGTGGTCCAACCCTGCACGGGACCCGGCACGCGGTCATTCCGGATCGGATTGAAGCCGCTACTTTTCTGATCGCCGCCGCCATCACCCGAGGAGACCTGCGGATCGACAATGTTCGCGCTGACCATCTGTCTGCGGTGATCGAGACGCTCCGGCAGATTGGCGTCCGGATCGAACGAGAGGGCTTCGGCCTGCGGGTATCGATGGGAGATGCACTACGGCCTGCTGAAGTCTGCGCGCTGCCTTATCCCGGTTTTCCCACCGATGTGCAGGCGCAGCTCAGCGCGCTGTTGAGTTTGGCGCCGGGCACAAGTGTTGTTACCGATCACGTCTTCCCAGATCGCTTTCTGCACCTCCCGGAATTGTGTCGACTCGGCGCCGACATCCGACGTGAAGGGGCCAGCGGCATCATTCATGGAGTCCCACAATTCAGCGGCGCCAGCGTGATGGCCTCCGACTTGCGGGCCAGCGCTGCGCTCCTGCTCGCCGCGCCAGGTGACAGCGTCATACGCCGAATTTATCACCTTGACCGCGGCTACGAGCGTCTCGAGGACAAACTCCGCCCCCTCGGGGCCGACATCTGTCGAGTAACCGACGCTGCGGAAAACGTTCCGCTCACTCTGGTGCCGCCGCTCGAACCCTGCGACACCGCGGGGCCTCCTCCTCCGAAGTTTCTGCAGCCGCGGTCAATCACGGCAGAACTTCCCGATCACCCGATTTGACCGCGATCCTCTCAACAGGCGCGTGGATGCGCACGGGAGTTGTCGCGCCGCAATCCCTGGTCGGTCGGCGGAGAATCGCACAATCACCGAGTCGCGACGAAGGTGTCCCGCACCCAGCGAGCGCTGCGGGTCAGGATCGACTCCGCCGGGGTGTGTACGGCAATGTCGGTTGTCTCCAAGGCCAAAAATGGGACGTCGGCCCCCTTCACCGGAATGCGGAGCTGATACCAGGTTCCGACCAGTCGCCTGCCCGATGCGTCCGCGATTTCCGGCAGCCGCAGGCGTTGAACCAGGTCGGGGGGGATGACAGTCTGTCGCGCGGTCGAGACTTCGGCGATTTCGCCGCGGACTACGTGATCGCGGGCGGCGCCGATCACCAGGCTCACTGTTTGACCTGCCGCCAGGCGGGACACGTCCGCCTGGGGCACAAAGGCCCTGGCTTCCGAGCGATCCGCCGATCCGATCCATCCGAGTTGAGTTCCCGCTTTTAGCCAGCATTGGCGATTCCGTTCGGCGAAGGGGGACCCCGACCAGTTTGGGAGTTGATCCCCGCGGCGGTCTGCCTGCTGAACGGTTCCTTCCCACAGGATCCCCACCTGCGGCGCGCGGATCGTCAGCCGCTCGGCGTCGGCAAGGCGTTGTTGCAATTGCTCTTCCAGATCGCGGACTTGCTTGCGGGCGGCCGGCAACTGGAGTCCTGCTCGCGGATCCAGGATTTGCCGACGTTGAAGCGTCTCAGCGGTCTGACGCGCCTGGTCGACCTCACCCTGGACGCGAGCCAGTTCTCGCTGCAGCGTCGGATTCTCCAGTCGGGCGATCACGTCCCCTGCCCGCAGGGCCGTCCCCGGCGGAACGATTTCCACCAGTCGACCTTCCATGGTCACATAAACGCCCAAGGCATCCGCGGGCATCAGGACCGCCGGGGCATGAACGCGACTGGGGAGCGGCCAGGTCAAGATGAGCACAACGAACGCCGTCGCCGCAATCAATCGCAGTGGGTTCACGATGGCCCAGCGACGTCGCGACTGCGAGTCGCGCAGCCCCTGTCGCAGCGTCGTGAGCGGTACCGCAGCCAGCGTCAGCAGCGTCAGCAGAGTGATGCCTTGCGACAGCAGACGCAGTCCCTGGGGTTCCAGCCAACGATCAATCACCCACAAGATCGCGACGACCATCGAGCAGCGATACAGGAACGAAAACAGCGCATAGACCGCCAGCCACCGCCGCTGCGTCCGAGTCAGGTCGAGCGCCGGGGGGTCGCTTGCCAGGCCGATCGCATCGCGAACGCGGCGGCTCAATTCTTGCGACGCCCGCTGCTGCAGATTTGCAATGCCGCACAAATCGGCGAGCAGGAAATAGCCGTCGTACCTCAAGAGGGGATTCATATTGAACAGGACCGTGCTCACCCCGCTGATGAAGACAATCTGCAGGCAGAATGCATGGAACCAGCCCGGAATGCTCCCCCACCACAGCCACACGCAGGCCGCGGCGATCAGCATTTCGACCCACATTCCCGCCGCACTGATCGCCATGCGCTGCCAGCGCGAGGGCAACAGCCACGCGTCGGACACGTTGCAATACAGGCACGGAGTGAAGACCAGGAACAACACCCCCAGTTCCCGCACCTCGCCGCCGGCACGTTTGCAGGATATTCCATGCCCCAGTTCGTGCAGCACCTTCAGGCCGCCGAGGACCACCGCGAACGACATCAAATCCCCGACGCTCCACTGTGCGACTTCTTCGGGCAACCGACGCGCGAACTCTTCAAACCGCACCAGCCACAGGACGATGGCCGACAGGATCAGAACGGCTCCCGCGACGATTGCCCAGGGCGCGAACATCCAGCCGCACGTCCGTGTGAGGTACGTTAGTGCGCGATCGGGATCAATACCGCGCAACCGGATCGCCAGGATGTTCGTCGCCGCGGACCATTGCCGAATTTTCGACCCGGCGGCCCGTCGCCGCTCGGTCGAGGCCCCGGCTCCAGCGGCGTCCCCCCACAACAGACCCTGTCCCGCGAGTTGACCCAGGAATCTCCGGAGTTCTTCGGTCGATAGGGTCCGCGGTGCAAACCGCTCGGCGAATTCCTGGCAGACCCTCCCAACCGTGGTCGAGCCATTGAGCAAGCTCCACACGAAATAGGCTTCGCCCCCCAACTGGAAGTACCGTTGAGCCACGGGGTCCTTCAACACCCAAACCGGCCCCTGCGGTCGAGCGATCAAGTCGCGTCGTCGCCGCCAGGGGATGAGAGATTCCGCGGATTCCATGAGGCGTCTGCAATCCCGGTGAGCGGATCCAAGGCTGAAACTCAGCCAACCGTGACCGCATCGTTTCATAAGTCAACGTCCGACGCAAAGCTCAGCAAGGCCTTTTCAAGACCGGCGCGCCGGTGACAAGCGCCCTTGTAAAGCGGGGGGTCGCAATGCCGTCCCAACACGTTTCACCACAGAATCCGTCGCCCACCGGATCGAACACCGCTGATTCTCGAAACCCGAGCTTGCGGCCGTGAACCGCGGATGCAGCGTCGGCAATCGAAATCGCGAAAATTGTCGCTTCATGAATCGCGCAGTGAGTTGCCGAATCGGCGGACTCGCAGGAGTCGGCAGATCCCTCGTGTGCCGATCTCTCGTCTCCAGCCAGGCCGCTCACGGTGACTTACTCACTTGCACACCAGGGCATGGGCGATGCCGCGGCGGTCCCGATTCAATGGTTGCGTTCCAGGCGGTCGCTGAGGAGTTTTCCGATCGGCGTTACTGGAAAGTTCTCGAGCTCCTTTCAGAGACGACGGTCTCCGCTGCACTGCGTCGCGGAACTACGCAACACAGGATAGGCGACTGAGAGCGAGCTGCCATCGGGCGTGCAGTTCGACGAATTCCGACTCAATCGCTCGTCATGCGGACTGCGTCCGATGCTGGATTCCGCGATTCACCTGAGGTCGCGGCACGGCGGGTCATGGAGCCGATCACCGGGGGGACTGACGTCCCCCCAATCGCCGACGCTGCGTCACTCCAACGCGTACTTCGCGGCCATCGGCATCCGGCGGCCGCTGCCGAAGGCGCGGGCGGAGAGTTTGATCCCCGGCGGGATCTGACGCCGCTTGTATTCGTTGCGGTCCAGGCGTTGCGCCACCCAGAGGACCGTCTCCCGTGGATAGCTCTTGCAGAGCGTCTCGACCGACAGTTCGTCCTCAATCAACCCGCTCAAGATGCCGTCCAGAATCGGATAGGGAGGCAACGTGTCCTGATCGAACTGGTTGGGGGCCAATTCCGCGCTGGGGGCCTTGTCAATCACGTTCTGCGGGATGATTTCCCGGCCTTCGCGGACTTCGTTGATATATCGGCAAATCGCGTAGACGTCGCGTTTCAGGAGATCGGCGAGCACGGCGAACCCTCCGGCCATGTCGCCGTAGAGAGTGCAGTAGCCCATCGCCAGTTCGCTCTTGTTGCCGGTGGCGAGGGGGATCCAGCCGTGGTGATTGCTGCGGATCATTACGATCGCCCCGCGGATTCGCGCTTGCAGGTTCTGATCGGCCAGCCCCGCCGGTTGCGAGTGCAGTTCCGGTCCCACAATCGCCAGCGACTCGTACGCCCGGTGGACGGCGTCGATGGGAATCACTTGTGCATCGACCCCCAGGCGTTCGGCGAGGGCCACAGAGTCGTCGATGCTGTGTCCCGTGCTGTAGCGGCTGGGCATCATCAGCCCGTGCACGCGCGCCGGCTCCGTCGCGCGGGCCGCAATGTATGCGGCAAGGGTGCTGTCGATCCCTCCCGAAAGACCCAGCACCGAATCGGTGAATCCCGATTTGCGCATATAGTCGCGCAGTCCCAGGATCAACGCATCGAGCAGTTGCCCCGCGTGCGAGATTTCGACCGGCGCCAGCGGCGGCGGCAAATGATTCAGGTCGATCAAGTCGAGGGCCGTTGCGAAACCCGGCATCTGGAGCACTTTGCGTCCGGCCGCATCCCAGACCATGCTGTGACCGTCGAAGACCAGATCATCGTTGCCGCCGACCTGGTTGACGAACAAAAAGGGGAGCCGATGGCGTTCAATGTGCCTCGTTAAGAGTCGATCGCGCCGCAGCGGCTTGTGCGCCTCAAAGGGACTGGCCGAAAGATTGATCAGGATCTCGGCCCCGGCCTCGGCCAGCAGCGCGACCGGATCTGGAAACGTGGGGGCGTCAATGTGATAAAACGTGTCGCTCTCACCCCACCAGGCGTCTTCACAGATATGCACGCCGAGGCGATGCCCGCGAAACGGGATGGGTGCGACGCCATCGGCCGGTCGGAAGTAGCGGCGTTCATCAAAGACGTCATAATTCGGCAGGAGCAGTTTGTGGGCGGCGGCCTGGATGCGGCCTCCCTCAAGCAGACTGCAGGCATTGGCGATGCGCTCCGGCGGCAGGTTGCGGCATGTGGGATGCCCCAACAGGACGCCGATGTCTGGCGGCAGCTCCCCAGCAAGGCGATCCACCGCACGATCGCAGGCGGCGGCGAATCCCTCGCGCAGCAGCAGATCCTTGGGGGGATACCCACTGACCACCAGCTCGCTGCAGACGACCAGATCAGCCCCCTGCTCCCGGGCGGAGGCCGCGGCGGCAGCAATCAGTCGACAATTGCCGACGACATCACCCACCGTCGGGTTGAGTTGGGCCAAGGCAATCCGCATAGATTCATCCAGCGCAGCGACGACAGAGAGTCCCCTGCAGCAGTGTATCGGCTGCGAAAAGGGATGTCGTTGCGCCCGCGGACGATAATGCCCCGTGTGAAGCCCGGCATTGCGTCCCTCGTCGATGTTGCATGGTCCAAGGGTGATGCCGGGCTTCTCTGCCGTCGCTGCGTCGACGACCGCCGGATTCGGCGTTCAAGACGCCTGTACGATCGCGTATTGGCCGTTTGTTGAGGTTGATTCACCGCTGAAAAGGCTGTGAAAGACGACGTCGAGGCGCTCATGTTCGGCCGACTGCTTCCAGTGTTCGAATCGGTCGCGCGCGCCCTGCATTTGCTGACGTTGTTCGCGGATGAGGGTCTCGATGAAGGGACTCCAGCGCGGCCAGGCTCTCCGAAAGAGTTCCGGCAGCCGGCGCTGCAGCTCTTCCAGTCGCTGCAGCGCAACAAAGCCGTCGTTGGCGTCTCCCAGAATTGACTGGACTTCGCTCAACTGCTGGTAGGCCGCCTCCTGCAAACCGCTGGGCAACGCGGCCGCGAGGAGTTCGACTCCGTAACGCAGCCGCTTGGCTTCAATGCGCGTATCGTGCAGTTCCGTCCACGACAAGTTGGGCTGCTGCAGTGATTTCCAGAATCGCTCGAACTGCGGGATCAGGCGGGCCGGACCGAGATCGGCAACACGCTGGGCGAAGGCCGCTTCGGGCGCCTGCAGAGCCGAGAGAGTGTTGGTCATCCAGCGTTCATATTCGAACGGGTAGTCCGGACAGATCGATTCCAGACACTCCTGGGCGGGAATGCGGTGGGCCATGCAATAGCCGAACAGCATGTCGATCCCCGGCAGATCGTCCGCGCTGTTCGCGCGCAGTCGCTTGCTCAACTGCAGCAGCCATACGTCCCAGTCGCGGGCATCGCCGGCGGCGCGACGGAAAGTGCGCAACAATTGCCGGGCCTTTTTCGCGGTCTTCCGGGGCAGGCAGACCTCAAACAGATCGACGGCGGCGGTGGCGCGTCGACAGGCGACGCGGAGTTGATGAATGTGCTCCAGGTCGTCATCGATGGAGTCGAGCGCGGCGCCGAGTGCTTCGCGGAGGGCTTCCAAACGCAAGGAGAGCGCCCGTCGCGCGGCGTCGACGGTGGCCGTTTCCGGAGTGAGATCGGGAATCCATTTTCCACTGGCCATTACGATGGGTTTCCTGGCGGACAGGCCGTCCATGGGCTCGACGAAAACAGGGAAGGTCTCGGAGTTTACGCAGCCCGCGACGGTGGAGTCGCGGAGATCACCACGCCTTGTTCCACAAGTTGCATTAAGGCGTCCCGCAGCGCTGCCGGCTGGATCTCTTGAATCGCTTCCGCAACCGGCAGCCAGCGACGTTGTCGCAGACGTCGCTCCGGCCAGTCGGAGACGCATCGGGCCACTTCCAGCAGGTAGACTTCTACCTGATACTCCCTCCCGGCCTTTTCAAAACAGTAAGTACAACACGGGCTGCCGGCGACGCTTCCCAGCAATCCCGCTTCTTCCCAGGCTTCGCAAGCGGCGAGAACCGCCGGAGTCGTGCCCGTCGGGACGTGCCCTTTGGGGATGATCCAGTGCCGACCGCTCGAACTCGTCACCAGGCAGATTTTTCCGTTGCGGACGGGAATGGCGGCGGCCTGTCGCTCGTGCGAATGGTTGTACACCATCGGGCAGGGTCGTCCTCGCTGATTCTTAACGTGATGTTGACGATTGTTTCATAATTTTCGGCAGGTGGGGAGAGGGATGTGACGGAATTTCCTTGAGAAATCGATTCGAGCGGAGGTGGGATTCCGCCGTTCACCGACAATTGCGCCGAGCATTGTGTGCAGCGCAGCGTTGTCCTGCGACGGCGGTGTTCGAGACTTCCGGGATTTGCAGACTGCCCAAGGGGGGGGCCGCCGCTACAATTCAGGAAGGCCGGTCCCGCTGGGACCGGCCGTTGGTTGGAAAGGCGCCCGCGACGGGTGGGCTGGGGGTGAAATCTTGGGAGATTTCGTCGAACCGCTGGGAAAGCGGATCTTGATTCGCAAGGACGAGAGTCGTCATCAGACGCGCGGGGGCATCGTGTTGCCCGACAAGGCGGAGATTCCGACCATCACCGGACGCGTGGTCGAGATCAGCGCGCAGATTGAGCGGGACATTGATTTTCCGATTCGCAAGTACGACAAGATCCTTTTCCATCCCAAGAACGCGATTCCGGTCGACCTCGAACCCGACAATGTGCTCTTCGTGGTTCCGATCGAAGACGTCGTCGCTGTCTTCCGACGCACTCCCGCCAAGGCGGGAAAGAACGCGGGTACGGAAGACGATGTGCACGACGGCACCGATGCGGATGCGACGGAATAACCCGAGCCGACAACCCGACCAGTGCGCGACGCCGGCGATGGTCGCACCAGGACTCCCGGTATCGGTCGTGATTCGCAGTTGGCTCTCCGGTCGGCTATAACGCGGAGGCTCATCTTCGTTACCCGCCGGACGCGACTCTGTGATGTCTCCCCGTCAGCGGCCCAGCCGGCGTTACCCGGTCCTCGCGTGGTTCTGCGCTGCGGCGGCAATCGCTTACGTGCAGCGGACATCAATCGGCATCGCCGCCAAAGACATTCAGGCGTCGCTGGAGCTCTCTGTTCCCGCCATGGGGAATGTGATGGGCGGCTACTACTGGGCCTACGCCCTGAGCCAGCTCCCCGCCGGTTGGATCGGACAACGATGGGGAACTCGAGTCTCCCTGACCTTCTTTATGGCGGGCACCTCGGCCTGGACGGCGCTCGTCGCCTGCACAACTTCCTCCGCTGACCTCACGGTGGTCTGGCTCCTGGCCGGGATGGCGATCGCCGGCATTTTCCCGGCGTGCGCTCAGGCCATTGCACAGTGGTTCGCTCCCGATGAACGCGCCTTTCCTTCGGGAGCCCTGGGCAGCGCCATGTCCGTCGGCGGTGCGGCGTCATCCGTCCTGACCGGCTGGCTGCTCGGCCTCTTTGCGGCAGTACCGGGAAGTTGGCGCTGGATCTTCTGCCTCTATGCCCTGCCGGGACTGGCCTGGGCCGCTGGGTTCGCCGTGTGGTATCGCGATCCCGCGACATTGGCGCCCGCGAACAACGGATCGGCGAGCCGGGACCCAGACGAACATTCCCCGAGTCCTCAACTCCGAGCGGGGCTTGACTATGACGGCTGGTGGCTGGATCGTCGCACCTGGCTCGTGTGCGCGCAGAAGTTCTTTCGCGCGGCCGGTTACGTCTTCTACGCCACCTGGTTCCCCTCGTTCTTGCAGGAGACTCGGGGCGTCTCGACGGCTGCGGCCGGCATTCTGACGAGTCTGCCGCTCTTGGGAGTCGTCATCGGCGGCATTGTCGGCGGGTCGACGATCGATGCGATCGACCGCACATTCCAAAGCCGGCGAATCAGTCGTCAACTGGTGGGGGTCGTCAGCCATCTGGGGTGTGCGGGGTTCATTTTCGCGGCGAAGCCGATCCGGGATCCAGTGTTTGCGGTAGCGTTGATCACCGGGGGGTCGTTCGTTTTCGCCTTCGGGAGCGCCACGAGTTACGCCATCACCATGGATTTGGGCGGGCGCCGGACGGCGACGTTGTTCGCGCTGATGAATATGTGCGGGAACATCGGCGCGGCGATCTGTCCCAGCGTTGTTGGTCTGCTGATTCCACGCATCGGCTGGGAGCCGCTCCTGTTCGTTTTCGGCGGCATCTACCTTGCCGCGGCGACCTGCTGGATGTTCTTAAATCCGGGGAGCGAGGTTCGCGCCTCGACGACGCCATGACGCGCGGCGCCATCAACGCGGCAATCGTTGCAAACGCCCTCGGAAGCAAATTCCGCACCTCACACGCTTGAAACGAGAACGGCCGCGAGGTGGTATCAGCAGTACGCGTATCTCGGCTGTCTCCGCGCGCCTCGATCTGATCAGAACTTCCCGATGACCACTTCCAGTAGTCCCTCAATGTCGCTGAAACGGCCTTCCCGGTTCTGGAGAACGCTCCGATTTCTGGCTGTCGGCGGCATTTGTCTCTGGGGAATTGTGGCCGCGTATGGGGCGGCGACTGACTACATCAGGCAGCGAACGGCCCCGCAGTGGCGACAGGCGGAGGTAGTGCGCGGCCGACTGACCACAGTGGTGAATGCCAGCGGGACGGTGAATCCCGTGCGGACGATCTCCGTGGGTTCGTTCGTCTCCGGGCCGATCGAAACCTCGGAACCCCTGGCGGATTACAATCAGGAGGTCAGGAAGGACGACATCTTATGCAAGATCGATCCGCGGACTTATCAGGCGAATCTGGAGCGGGATGAGGCGACGGTGCTGTCGCGCAAGGCCGATCTCGAACGGGCTGAGGCCTTGCTCGATCAGGCGCAGCGCGATCTGGAGCGGTCGACGAACTTGAGCAATCAAGGGAAGTCGTTCCTGTCGGCCTCTGAGATGGACAAGGTGGTCTTCGCCGTGAAGACGCAGAAAGCGCAGGTGGACATTGCCCGGGCGAGTCTGCAGGTGGCCGAATCGCAGATGCGGTTTTCACAGTTGCAGCTCACCTATTGCGAAATTCGCGCGCCGGAGGACGGCATGATCATCAACCGCAAGATCTCGCCCGGTCAGACCATTGCGGCCCAGTTTCAAACGCCGGAGCTGTTCATCATCGCGCCGGCCATGCGTGCGCGGATGGACGTTGAGGCCCGCGTCGATGAAGCCGACATCGGGCTGGTGCTGGCCGCCCAGGAGCAACGGCTGCCGGTGACGTTCACCGTGGAGGCCTATCCCGATGAAGTGTTCGAAGGGCGCGTGGAGCAGGTTCGCATGAACTCCACGGTGACGCAGAATGTGGTGACTTATCCGGTGATCGTCGCGGCGGAGAATCCCCAGTTGAAACTCCGACCGGGCATGACGGCAAGCGTTTCATTTCAGGTGGACGAGCGCGCCGATGTGATCAAGATTCCGAATTCGGCGCTCCGGTTCTATCCCGATGTCAACTACGTGCGACCGCAGGACAAAGGGTTGCTGGAAGGGGAAGGATCTCCCACACAAGCGGCGGCGGACGACGTGAAAGTCAGCAGCCGCGCGATGTCGGTCCAGGAACTCGCCGAGATTCGGCGGCGGCGGAATCGTCGGCATGTCTGGGTGGCCGACGGCGCGCTCCTGCGGGCAGTCGCGGTGGAAACCGGCCTCAGCGACAGTCAGTTCACCGAAATGGTCGCCGGAGAGTTGGCGGCGGGCGACACTCTGGTGACGGGAATGACGATTCCCTCCTTGATGGGAACGCCATGAATCTCTGGCTGACGTTGCGGATTGCGGCGCGGGCGCTGGCCAAGAACAAGCTCCGTGCGGGGCTGACCGTGCTGGGCGTGGTCATCGGCATCGCCGCCGTCACCACAATGGTTTCGCTGGGTCAGAGCGCCAGTCAACTCGTCCAGGGACAATTCGACGCTCTCGGCACGAACGTGGTGTTCGTGCTTCCCGAACAGCGGCGGCAGAACGGCGTGGCGCAGGGGAGCGCGCTGACGCTGACCGCGAAAGATTCCGACGCCATCGCGGCGGAATGTGCTTCGGTGCTGGCCTCGTCGCCTCTGGTGGGGTTTGGGGGCCAGGTGATTTATGGCAATGCCAACTTCAGTCCGAAGGAGATGTTCGGCGTGGGGGCCGACTATCTCCTCGTGCGCAATTGGCCGCTCCAGGCAGGCGGCTTCTTCAGTGAGCGCGAAATCACATCGGCGGCGAAGGTCTGCGTGATCGGTCGCACGCTGGTGGCCAAACTCTTTCAGACGACCAGCCCTGTCGGGCAGACTATTCGCATCAAGAACATTCCCTTTCGAATCATCGGGGTCCTCGAAGAGAAGGGGGCCAACATGATGGGGGACGACCAGGACAACATCGTCCTGATGCCCTACACCACGGTTCGCAAGCGGCTTTATGGGTCCGAGTTCAACAACGTGCACGCGATTCTGCTCTCCGCCCGCTCCGCGAAGCTGGCCGCCGAGGCGCGCAACGAGGTGTCGCAGATTCTGCACGAACGCCACCGCATCCTGCCCGGTGAGGCTCCGGACTTCACCGTGCAGGACACCGCCGAGATCGCCCGTGTGGTGGGGACCGTCACTGGGACGTTGACCATGATGCTGGCCGCGATCGCCGGCATCTCGCTCCTGGTGGGAGGCGTGGGGATCATGAACATCATGCTCGTCTCGGTGACCGAACGAACCCGCGAAATCGGCATTCGCATGGCCATCGGCGCCCGCTCGGGAGACATCCTGCGGCAGTTCCTCGTCGAAGCCATCCTCCTCTCGTGCATTGGCGGCGTGCTGGGCTTCGCATTGGGGATCGGCATGTCGACCGGGGCCACGATGCTTATCAACAGCCTCACCACCGGCACCAAGTGGCCGGTCGTGATCTCGCTCCCGGCGGCGGCGATCGCGTTCCTGTTCGCCGCACTGGTGGGAGTCTTCTTCGGCTACTACCCGGCGCTGCGCGCCAGCCGTCTCGATCCCATCGACGCGTTGCGCTACGAGTAAAGCGATCCAGTCGCATGACGGCCCTCGCTCCCCCGCTCGTGCTCAACTCGGGGGAGGTGGGTTCGGGACGGGGAGTTGGGCTCGGGGAGTGCCAACGGAAAGGCCGTTGGTGCAGCGGATGGCGACGCTGCAGGCGCCGACCCGTACGCCCATCGGCGGGACATCTGCGAACGTCCATTCGGGGGGGACCATACTGCTGTTCGGCGCGCGTCAGTTCCGAATCCGGATGGGTCGCGGGCAGGCGCGCAATAGCACTGTCTGGCGACCGGAGTGCTCACCTGTAGACTGCAGTCCGTCGCCCCGATCAACAGTCCGGTCAGCGACGAGAGTCTTGCGGCGGTGTGAGACGCGGGAATGGCCGAATACGAATGGTGAGATTCCCGGGGTGTGCCCGTGATTCTTGGCAACGACCGAGCAGCCCGGCATCTCGAAGTCACGATGTCGTACCGGACGCAACGAGTTGATGCCGGGTTTCTGGATTCCAGGGACACCGGCACGCCCGATTCTGGTCACCGTGTTTCCCGGCTCGCCGGCGAGTCGCGGGTTTGATTACACTGTTGGTTTCCTCCGCTGCGCTCCACCGGAATAGGGCCACCCCATGCTGTTGCGATCGTGTGTTCTGGCGTCGGTTTGTGGGCTGTTGGCGCCGTTGTTCGTCGCGGCCCAACAGCGGGTCATTACCCAGGGCAACGGCCGATTGGCGATTGTCGAAACAGACGGAAAAATCTCCTGGGAAATGCCGTGGGGCGGCATTCATGACATCCATGTGCTTCCCGACGGTCACGTTCTGGTCCAACAAGGGGCAGCGAAGGTCGCCGAAGTCGACCCCGCAACGAAGCAGGTCGTCTGGTCGTACGACAGCGGCGCGCAGAACGGCAACGCGGGCAAGAAGATTGAGGTCCACGCGTTCCAACCCCTGGGGGACGGCCGGTTGATGATCGCCGAGTCGGGAGTCGGGCGGATCATCGAGATTGACCGCGACGGCCAGCTCCTCAAAGAAGT
>JANRLN010000128.1:0-2312 GCA_033762515.1 Planctomycetaceae bacterium | reverse complement strand
AAAAACGGGTTGACGCACGGGGCTTCCCTCAACGACAATTACGGATAAGCAGTGGTTCATGCGTCGCCGGCCGGGAATCGTCCCAGGATGTCATTGATGTTCCGCCCACCGTTCCCCAACCCGTCGCGTCGCGCCCTGTTGCAGGCCGGGACCATCGGGCTGGCCGGACTCACCTGGCCGCAGCTGTTGGCGGCGCGGGACGCCCATTCCGCGAGCCCCTTGGCGGCGCATCACGATGGGTTTGGCCGCGCGAAGCGCTGCATTCTCCTCTTCATGTGGGGCGGACCGAGCCATATCGATACCTTTGATCCGAAACCGCAGGCGCCCGACAACGTCCGCGGCCCCTTTGAGACCATTTCCACGAACGTGCCCGGAATTCAGGTCAGCGAACACTTTCAGCAACTGGCCCGGCAGGCGGACAAACTGGCGATCGTCCGCTCGTTGACGCATGACGATCCGGCACATCTGTCGAGCGTCCATACGCTGCTCACGGGTCAGTTGCCACCAGTCAATAAGAGCGATGCCGAACCTCCCAGCGATCGGGATTCCCCTCACATCGGCAGCGTCATGTCTCACCTGCGACCCGCCGCCGGATCGCTGCCTTCGTTCGTTACGCTGCCCTGGATTGTTTCGCATCCCGCCGCTCCCGGCGGCAAAGCGCCGGGGCAACATGCGGGCTGGCTGGGTCATCAATACGACCCGTTCGTCGTAGGGGGCGATCCCAATCAACCGCAGTGGCAGGTCCCGGCCCTGACGCTGGTTGATGGGCAATCTCCCACTCGCCTGGGTCAACGTCAGGAGTTGCTGGCAACGCTCGACCGTCAGCGACGACATTGGGAAGCCTCGCCACCCGCCGGTCAACTGCTGCAGCAACAGTCGCAGGCCTTTGGGCTGCTGACGTCGGCCGCCGTCCGCGGCGCGTTTGACCTGCAGCAGGAATCGCCCGAGACCCGCGACCGCTACGGACGCCATATTCACGGCCAATGCGTCCTCTTGGCCCGACGGCTGATTGACCACGGCGTCCCGCTCGTGGCGGTCAACTGGCATGACGACGGACAGAACTTCTGGGACACCCACGGCAACAACTTCCCGCGGCTTAAGAACGACCTCATCCCCCCGTCAGACCGCGCGTTCGCGGCGCTTCTGGAAGACCTCGCGGCCAGCGGATCGCTGGAAGAGACATTAATCGTGTGGGTCGGCGAGTTCGGGCGGCACCCGCACATCAACGGCTCCGCCGGTCGCGATCACTACCCCGGTTGTTACTCGGGAGTCCTCGCCGGCGGGGGCATTCGAGGCGGGCAAATCTACGGTGCCAGCGACAGCATCGGCGCCGCCCCGGCCGCGGATCCTGTCTCACCCAGGGATTTGACGGCGACGATGTACCACGCCCTGGGCATCTCTCCGGAGACCAAGCTCTACGACACGCTCAATCGCCCCCATTCCCTGTCGGGCGGTCGACCGCTGATGGAGTTGTTCTAGATTCCCGGCCGACGTCGGTGCTCCTACGGAAGCGGCTCGACAAGCCGTCTCCGGCAATGTCGCCGCCCCAAAGTAGCCGTCACGCTCCGCGTGACGAGCCGAGCGCGCGGAACGTGTTCCCAACTCCGCGGCGTTGAGCGCGTTCAACGCCGGCAGACACTCCGCTCATCACGCGGAGCGTGATGGCTACTTTGCGCGTGAGTTTGTCGCCGCCCTACGGACGTCACCGCCTGCCCTTGTGCCGCATCACGGCTTCGGCGGATACGTCACTCGGATCGGGATCCAGTGCAGCAGGAGCGGCAACAAGACCAGGTTGCCGACCAAGCCTCCCAGCATCGACAGGCTGACCAGGACTCCGAAGTAGATGAGCGGAATGAAGTTCGACAGTGCCAGTACGGCGAAGCCGAAGATCAGTGCGAGGTTCGCGAAGACCAGCGCCCGACCGACGTTCCCATGCGTGGCAAGCACTGCCGAATGATGATCGCTCCCTGACCGACGCAGCTCCAGGTACTCGGCGAGGTAGTGCAGGCTGGCGTCGACCGTCAACCCGAACGACACGCTGGCGATCATCGCGGTGCCAATGTTGATCGGCACCCCGAACCAACCCATGCCGCCAATGACGAGCAGCAGCGGGAAGAGATTCGGGAACAGGGCAATCACGCCGATGGGAACGCTCCTCGTAGCCAGCGTGATGCACAGGAAGATGCCGATCGCCGACGTCAGAAAACTGGTGAGCTGGTCATCCATCAGGCTGGAAATCACGTTGGCCAGAAGCACGTAGAGCCCTGTCACCTGGGCCTCCGGGAACTGCCGCCGGGCGATCGACTGGACGC
>JANRLN010000127.1:0-6073 GCA_033762515.1 Planctomycetaceae bacterium | reverse complement strand
CTCGGACACCGCCCGCTTGATCGGCCACCTGAGGGAGCTTTGCCTCGCCGGGAATTCCGTCCTCGCGGTCGAACATACCCCGGAATTCATCGCGGCAGCCGATTGGGTGATCGACCTCGGACCAGGCGCCGGGCCGCAGGGAGGCCGACTAGCGGCCTGCGGTACGGTGGAAGAGATCTCGAATGCTCCGTCGTCGGCGACGGGGGAATTCCTGCGAGCGCGGAAGACGCCTCGGATCGGCGCGGTCCGTCCAGACTCCCCAGACGAATTCTCGCTCCCATCGCGGCCGCGACTGCTGTTGACCGGTTGTCGACATCATCATCTCCGCAACATCTCGCTGGAAATCCCGGCGGGGCTGGTCACGGGAATTGCGGGGGTCAGCGGTTCTGGTAAGACGACGTTGATCTTTGACGGCCTGCTTCCGGCCCTGCAGCACCACCTCGGAGCCTGCGCCGATCTCGATCCGATGTGCGGCGTACTGACCAACGCAGCCGACTTCGCCGCCGTGGTGGTCATCGATCAGGGACTGCCGGGCCGCTCGCCCAGTGCCACCCCGGCCACACTAAGCGGTCTCTGGCTGGAGTTCCGGCGCTTGTTCGCGCGGACGCGGGAGGCCCGCCGGTTGGGTCTGACGGCGGCACTGTTCAGCTACCGACATCCCGACAGCCGCTGCCAACGCTGCGGCGGCAGGGGGACAACGGCGGCGGCAGACATCAGCGGCGCCTCGTGGTGGGAGACGTGCCCCGAGTGCCGAGGCCGACGATTCCATCGCTCCGTCCAGGCCCCGACATTCAAAGGACTGACCGTTGCCGATGTCCTCTCATTGACGATCGACGAAGCACGGCGGATCTTCACAGCGATCCCGCGGATCGAGACCGGACTTGGCCTGCTGTGCGATCTGGGACTCGGCTACCTGCCGTTGGGTCAAGCGGGAACGACGCTGTCCGGAGGCGAACTGCAGCGACTCTGGCTTGGACGTTGCCTCACCCGCTCTGCAACTGGTCCAACTCTCTACCTGCTCGATGAACCGACGGCGGGCCTGCATCCCTCAGAGATCCAACTTCTGATGCGGGCGCTGCGCAGGCTGACCTCCGCGGGGCATACCGTCGTGGTCATTGAACACAGCCTGGAATTGCTGCGGCAGGTCGACTGGCTGGTCGAACTCGGCCCCGGCAGCGGACCGGCGGGGGGGCGAATCATCGCCTGCGGAACTCCGAACGACGTAGCGCACCTTGAGACGCCGACGGGTGGCATGCTGGGATCCCGGTCTTCAGCCACGGGAGAGTTGGGGAGAGCCACGGAGCAAGCTCGGCCTGGCCAGGAATCTTGAGAATGTGGTTCGGGCGCAATGGGAATGCGGCCCCGACCCGATTCTTGATTCGCGTTTCCTCGGTGGCTCGAGGATTTCTCGCAATCTCGTTTCCCGGGCGCGGTGTGGGAACGATCCGCCCGCAGGCTCAGCGCGGCTGCCTGACGCCCGGCTCTGCGACATTGTTCCAAGACTCTGGCTCCGCCGTTTGCGGCAGCCCTGTCCTTCACCGTATGCTTTCCCCGGGGGGGAAGGAGACGACGGGGCGATGTTCGTCTCCATCGCTGATTCGCGGCGCCGAGGTCGATCCGAGGCCGCAAAGTCACAACTCCCGGGAAGTTCACAACTGGCGACATTGGTGGAACACGGACGTTGAAACTCCGCGCTGAGGACATTGCTGCCGCCCGCGAGGTGCTGGGTTACCTCAATTTTTCCGGCGGTCGCCCCGACCCCGCGTTTCAGAGGCTGGTCAACGATCTCGTTGCCCGCATCGGCTGGGCGAAGTTGCCGGAGATGCTGCAAAAGGCGCTGGCCCAGCTGGAATCTGAGGCCCCCGCGTTTTTCGACAGCACCCAGGCGACCGCCGCAGTGGACTTGGCGTTTCAACATGTGTTGCCCGCCTACCGCGAGTTTCATCGCGATCTGCTGCACCACCTCACCGATGAGGATTTCGAACAGCCGTACCTGTTGGTTCGCATCTGGGAAGCAATTCTGGAACAGGGAGCGCCCTGGGACGACTTGCCGCGAATCGTCGCCGGCGCTCTCGATCGTCTCAACGACTTTGTGGGATATCGTCCGGTGGCGGTCCTCGAGAACGACCGGCGGATGGAACCCTACGAGCACGAACGCTTCCGCCCGTTCCCGTTGTTCCTGAAAGGGGCCGGCGTCGCGCATGGACCGTATGAGTCGGTGGTTTCGCGGGCTCTTGAGCTGCTGCGCGCGATGCCGGCCGACCTGCTCGCCGAGGCTCATTTTTCGCTGGAAAACCTCGACGAACTCGCGCTCGACCCGCGTGCCCACGACCACCTCCATCCGTCCAACAAACGCACGAACTACCTCTTTGGGGAATGGGACCCGCACGTCATCGACCTGAAGGGGCAGTACCGCCGGTTCGTGGTCCGCAAAGTGATCCTCGACGCGCTCCTCTCGTGGATCGAGCAGCAGAAACGCGTGCCGACGGAAGAGGTGCTCTTCGACGCCGCCGCCGTGATGAGCGGCACCATCCTGATGGCCTCGGCCATCAGCGGCGCGGGGCCGGACACCTACGATTCGACCGTATCGCTCACCACGCTGCTCCCCAAGGTGGCCCGCCAGCGCGACGCTTTCTATGCCCGCCTCCTGGAAGCCTCCACGGGGGCGCGGGCGAAGCGCCTGCAGAAACACGCCAAGACCACACAACAGCCGTTCGGACATGTCCGGCAGCACCTGAATTTCTATCTCGCGCAGTACGGCACCCAACAAGTGCAGCGGCGGCATCTGGCGTATCTGTTCGCCCGCATGGCGTTTCCTGAGGCGGCGCGGCGACAGGCCTCGGTCATTCCCTGCGCCGCCGCTCGATTTGAGTGCGAAGTACAGTGGCGGATCGCCGCCACGCAGCAGGCGCTCGACGCCGGCGATGTCGCCGAAGCGGTGCGACTCGTCACCGAAGCCGAAGAACAGCTGCATCGCGGCATCGAATGCGGAGCCCTGGCGGATCCGTGGAATATCCTCGGATTCCAGGGGCAGTATCCCCTCTTCACCACCCGCGAAGACAGTGTTCCCGATCACCGGGTTGAAGTCTTGCTGCAACTCGTCGAAGGGATTCTTGAAGGCTATTCGCGGAGCCTCGAAGAGGCGGCGGCCCGTGCCGAAGCCGCCCTGGAAGCCGAGGTTCTGGCCAAGTTCGAGCGTTTCGCCGCCTTCTGGGACAAATTCGGTGCGACGACGGTGGAAGACCTGCCGGAAGTCTCGGGGCAGGATCATCTGGAATCGGCGCAACGCGTCGCCAAGGCCCTCGCCGAATGGCGCGCCGCCGGCGAAGCCGCAGGAAACATCGCCTTCTGGCGCGAACACGTCGCCGACTTCCAATCGGCGATGGCATACGCCCAGGTGGTCTCGGCCCTCCTGGACCGCAAAGACGTCGTAGCCTCGATGGGGTTGCTCATGCAATGGCTGGGGCAGGCCGACGACGTCGGCCTGCAGGCCGGTCCGATGTCATTCGACCGACTCCTCATGCGCTGCATGGACTTGATCGGCGTCCGCTCGGGGACCGTCCCCGTTGATGCGCAGGAGGCTGCGGAGTCGGTCGCCGGAGAGGACCCCTGGCCCTCGCTCCGTCGCTTATTTGATTACCTTGAGGCCAACGCCGGCGAGTTCTGGCAGGTGCCGCGGCTCGCGGAATTCGTCGGGGGTGCGGGGTGGCCGGCGCCGGGAGATCCCGATGAAGAGGAAGGTGAACACGGTCTGTTTGGAGCCGCTTATGAAGGGGTCGTCTTCCGCGACAGCGCCGACGACGGCACGTTCGGGGAGACCATGGACGAACGGGGTGCGCTCCCCGACGCCGGCGAGTTTGAGGAATTCGAGCGGATGCTGGAACCGCGACTGCAGTTCCTGCGAATGCTGGCCCAACTCTGGCAGACGACGGCGGCCCTGAGCGCCCGGTCGAACACCCCCCAGGGGGATCGCGCCGAGCATCTGCAGAGCTGGCTGGACCGCACGATCGCGATTCAAAAGGAGCTGCGGCAACTCCTGCAGGAACTGTGGCAGCGGGAACTCTCGGCCCCTCCGGGAGACCACGATTCCAACGTCGAATACGACGCCCAACTGCAGACCAAGCTCTACTTGTTGCAGACAACGCTGAACACCATCGTCGCCTTCCGCGGGGCCCAGTGGTCGCTGCTGGCCGCCACGCCCGCTGCCCCGGGCGCCGCGGAAAAGGAGAACGGCCTCGACCAGGCGATCATCTCGGTCCTGCGACCGCTCCACGCCGGCGACGCGGCCGAAGTCCGCAAGGTGCTCCCCGCGCTGCAGCGCGCCTTGCGGAAGCAGGCGTTGCTGTATGTCCCGCTGGATCACGGCGGCGAACCCGATCAGATTCTGGCGGCCCGTTCGATCCAGGCGCTCATTCGGCGGCTGTTGCGACATCTGCCCCAGTTGGGGCTGTTGCGCGAGACGTGGCACATCCTGCGGACCGCCCACCAGATGGAGCGGGCTTCGCGTCCTCAGGGACTTGCGGTGACCGAGTTCGATCGTCTGTTCCGCATCGCGCTCAAGAGTTCGCTCGAATGCATCGTGCAGGCGTCCACGCGCTGGAAGGCGGGTCGGTTCAGCGATGAGGAGTTGATCGAACTGATCGGCAGTTTGGTCGAACTCTACCTCGACCAATGGCTCGACCACAGTTCGTCGATGCGGCTGTCCACGGTCGAAGCCCTCAAACTCGAAGGGGTCTGGGAAGAGACCCGCAAGTTCATTCAGTCATACGGCAGCGAGCTGTTCCACGCCCGACAATTGACCCTCGGCAACGTGCGCGCCATCCTGCATCAGCAGGTGGACGCCTTCCTCGCATACCTTGCCGAGAACGAAGACCCACTTCATCCTTCGAAGCTGCTGGCGGACCTTGAAAGCGGCCGACTGGAGCACGACAACGTCGTCGAACAACTGGGGATGATCTACCAGATCGTCGTCGAACGCTACGACCGGTTCCTGGAATACAACTCGACGACAACGCAGTCCGACTACGGCGAATCGTTCTTTTCGCTCCTCGATTTCCTGCGGCTGGAAACGTCGTACGACCGCGACGCCTGGAACCTGCTCCCGGTGGCGCTGGCGCATGAGGTCCTCGCCCGCAGCGGCAAGGAAGACGCCGCGCAGATCTGGGAAGACGTGTTCGCGATCAAGACCGAAGACATGGCGGCCCGGCATCTCGCCGACCTCGACAAGCTCGAGCGCAAGTACGGCATGCGGCTCCCCTCGGTCACCAACCACCTGCAGGAGCGGTTCGTCAAACCCCTGGCCGTCAACAAGATGATCGCCCTCCTGGGAACCTCCTGCGACGAGTCTCGGCGTCGCACGGAAGTTTCCCCGCCCAAGCCTCCGGTCAAGGGGCGACGGCGCGCCAAGGGGGTGGAGAATTCGGAAGTCAGCGGCGATCCCCCGGCGTTCCGCCGACTGCAGGAATTGTCCGAGGATTATCTCAAGACGACCTCCGGGTCGGGTCTCGATGTGCCTCCATGGTTGCGGGCGCTGGAAGAGGAACTCAACCGCATCCAGCATGAAGATGACCGCTGGCAGTCTCCCGATTTCGAATCGGAGCTCCGCCTCCCCCCCTGCAGCATCAACCTGCGCGACATGCGACAACAGTTGCGTCAGTGGAAAGATCCCTTGTCGATCCGCAAGCGCAAGCCCTGACGCAGGCGAGCCGGGGGACGTCAGTCCCCCGGGTAATTTCAGGCGCCGCGCACAACCACGTGCTGCGTCTTCAGCCAGAAACATCACCAAACCCCAAGCTCCAAGTCTTCAACATTACTTCCGCTGAGGTCTGGTCTGGAGTTTGCGAAATTGGAGCTTGATTGGGAGTTGGGATTTGTGACTTGGAGATTCTCCCTTCCAGGCTCGTCCAACGGATTCTGACGCGAACACGGAGCGCGAGCGCCGCGGAATCCATCACCGGGGGGACTCACGTCCCCCCGCTCGCCGTTGGTACTCTCGCCAGCCTTGGATTTGGTACACTCTGCCGAGTCGCTTCACAGTCCTGCGCTTGCCGAGTCTCCATCCATGAACCGCTGG
>JANRLN010000126.1:0-8691 GCA_033762515.1 Planctomycetaceae bacterium | reverse complement strand
GGCCAGTGCCCGCTTCTGGGCAGCCCCTTGCAACCACAAGGTGGGGGTCGGAACCGATGGCGTGAAATAGGAATACAGGCCGGCCTCGTCGATGTCATCAAAGAACGCGAAGAGTTGGTAATACTCGCGCTGCGTGATCGGATCGAACTTGTGATCGTGGCAGCGGCAGCATTCCAGCGTCAGCCCGAGAAACGCCGTGCCGAACGTGACCACGCGATCGTTGACATAGTTGACGCGGTACTCCTCTTCAACCGAACCCCCTTCGGCCTCCTGCTGATGGAGACGGTTGAACGCGGTCGCAAGAATCTGATCGTCGGTGGCGTCGGGGAGCAGATCCCCCGCGAGCTGCCAGGTGACGAATTGGTCCCACGGCAGGTTGGCATTGAACGCGCGGATCACCCAGTCGCGCCAGGGCCACATGTCGCGCTCGCGGTCAACCTGAAAGCCGTAGCTGTCGGCGTACCGTGCCACGTCGAGCCAGTCTGCCGCCATCCGTTCGCCGTAGCGTCCCGATTGCAGCAGCCGGTCGACCAGTCGTTCGTAGGCCCGCGAATCGGTGTCCGCCACGAACGCGGCGACCTCAGCCGGCGTCGGCGGCAAGCCGGTCAGGTCAAACGAGACCCGGCGGATCAACGTTGTCTTATCAGCCTCCGGTTGCGGCTGCAGATTCCGGGCAGCGAGTCCCGCAAAGACAATTGCATCGAGCGGATTGCGCAGCGTCACTCCCGCCGGTAACTTGGGCGTTTCGGCGGGGAGTGTGACAGGTTCCACCGGCAGAAACGCCCAATGGGCCTGATACTCGGCGCCCGATTGAATCCAGCGGGTCAGAACATCGATTTCCGCCGGTGAGAGTTTCCCCAGCTTCGCGTGGGGCGGCGGCATGACCACATCGGGATCGGTCGACCGCACCCGTTCCAGCAGTTCGCTGGCCTCCGCCTCGCCGGGCACGATGGCTGTCGACCCGGAATCAAGCGGCCGGATCGCCAGCTCGCGTCTGTCGAGGCGCAGTCCCGCCTCCCGTTTGGCACTGTCCGGTCCGTGGCAGGCAAAGCACTTGTCCGACAGAATCGGCCGCACGTCCCGATTGAACTGTACGGGTTCCGCAGCGCCGGCCTCCGCCAGCACACCGACAACGGCCACAATCCAACAGATTCGCAGCACCGGGCAGAACCTCATCGTGGGCAATCGCAGCAACATCTTGTCCCAATAAGATAGACAATGCTTGATGCGATTGCAGCGCTGAAGGAGAGTGCGGGAACAGAGGAGTGCGGGACTGAAGAACCCCGACGTCTTTGGCGGGTTCGGGGTTCATGGACTCCGACAGAACTCTACCCGAGCTGCACTTTTCGTCCGTCATCCATCGCCGACGCATAGCAGGCATCCATCACTTGCTGCGTCTTGAGGGCAATCTCTCCCCAGTGCGGGTCGAGCCGGCCGGAGAGGACCAGGGCGGAGAATGTGCGGAACAGATTCGTTTCCTGGGCCGTCGGATGATTGTTGCTGTGCTCCAACAGTGAAACGTCGCGGCCGCGCTGTTCCATGTCGAACTGGCAACCGGCGACCTGGAAGGCGGAGTTCGTCACCCGGAAGCGGACTTCGTCGCCAAAGAAGGGGAGCACGAAGTCCGGGACCGTGAGATGACCCTTGTCGCCGCTGATGTTCGCCCACTGCTGGTGCTCGGTCTGAAACGAGCAGTAGAACGACGCCGAAACATCGTTCGGGAAAAACAGCTCTGCGGAGAACTCGAGGGGAACTTTCGACGGACTGTCGGGACGCGCCGCCGCGGCGAGCAATCGGGCTGTGACGTGCGTCGGCATCTGGTACTTGAGGGTCCAGAGGGTGAAGCGGATCGTGTACCAGCCGAGATCCCCGAGGCAGCCATGTGGTTCCAGTTCGCTGCTGACGCGGATATTCCCCTTCAGAAACTCGTCCGGAGCGTTGAAGCTGAACTGGGTGGCGATGCGTCGAATCCGGCCGACGCTGACGCCGTCTTCTAACGTGGACCGCAACGCCTCCAGCCGACGGCTGTGCATGAACATCACGCCGTCCATGAACTGGACGTTGTTGCGCCGGCAAGCGTCGAGCATGGCCTGCACATCGGCGGTCGAGACTCCGACCGGTTTCTCGACGAGCACGTGCTTGCCTGCATCGGCGGCTTTGATCACCCAGTCGCGCCGCATCCCGGTCGGCAGCGGGATGTAGACGGCGTCGACGTCGGAGCGGGTGAGGAGTTCGTCGTAGCTGCCAACGGCAGCCGGGGCTTCCGCAAACGGAACGACCGACTGGCATTCGCTGATGAACTGCTGACTGCGCTGCGTGGTGCGACTCGCTACGGCGGTGAGCGTGGCGTTCTCGGCAAACCGAATCGCCTGCCAGTTCTTACGTGCGATTCCCGCCGTCCCCAGGATCCCCCAACGACACTGTTGCCCGTTCATGATTGTCTCACCTGGCGCCGGAATCTCGAAGGTGTCTGCCTCAGGGACGCTAGATTACGTGGTGATTATCGCTGAAACAAACGAGCGATGCTCGAATCCCGCGTCTGCACGCTCCCGCTTGTCCCCTAGCGCAAATTCGATTAGCCTGCCCCCCAAGCAATGGGCTCGCATGCCGTCGTCGGCGGAGCTGCTGTGCCACGCGAACCGAACGGAGTCGGTGATGCCGGTGGAACGATCATGGAGAGGCGTGCTGGCCGTCGGAATCGGCCTGGGAATCGTCAGCGGGGCGCTGGGGACCTGGGCTGCGACGCGCGGGCGGGGAGTCGTTCCCGTCCTGCCGCTCATGCAGATTGAGCCGCCGAACATCGGTGTTGAACCGGCGGTCCTGCCCGAAGCGGCCGAGCCTCTGCCCGATGACTCATTGGACGATCTCCCGCCCCCCACTTCGGCGCGTGCGGGCAATTCGGCGGCGGCGAGCGCCGCCGTGCGACGCGCCATCGAGACGTTGCTGCCGAACGCGTCGGCCGAAGAGCGCGAGATCTGGTATCAACAGTTTCAGGACACACCGCCGGGAATTGTGGAAGACCTGTTGCGGATGCGACGCGACATCGGCGGATCGCAGCCCGACGGTTGGTCTCCTCCGCCGGGTTTGTCGCCGCAGCCACTGGAGATCGATCCGCTGGGGCCGGACGGGCCGATCCCGGGAAACCGTGAAGCAGTTGCAGCATCGGGAGCGATCCCGAAGACGCTGGAGCAACTGCGGCGGTTAACGCAGCAGAATCTGCTGCATCAAGACACCCCCGGATTCCGCCGACTGGTTCCACTGGTGGCTCCGCGCGGGAAGGCGGACGCGGCCGACATGGTCGACCTGAGCTTTGTCGGCGTGCGGATCGACGTCACGCCGGGGACGATCGAGGAATCGGCACGCCCCTGGGATCTCGCGATCGAGGATCAGGCGGGGACCGCCTTCTTTGCCGTGGAGACTCCCCACGGGTTGGCCTACACACGCTGCGGTTCCCTCGAAGCCGATGATGACGGTCGGCTGTCGATTCGATTCCCCGGCGGACGCTTTCCGCTGGCTCCAGAGGTTATGGTGCCGTTAACGGCGCGGAACCTCGAGTTCCTGCCGACGGGAGAGATTCGCGGCGTTGTTCGGGACGCCGCCGCAGCGGCAGTGCTCGGACGCATCACTCTGACGGAGTTTCGCGATCCCACGCAATTGGTCTATGGCGAAGATGGGTGGTTCACGGCGCCGCAATCTGCGGCCGGAACTCCCCTCGCGCCGTCGGATGGCTGGAGCTTACGCTCAGGAGCTCTGGAACGTTCCAATGTGAACAGCGAGGTGGAATTCTCGCGGTTGAAGCAGATTCATGCGTTGCAGCAGGCCTTCATGGAAATGGGCGGCCCCGTGCCGACCTACGACCGCTCCGCGATGGCGAACTGACGCGATTACCCAATCTGCTGCGGGGCCGACTACGGCTTGGGAGCCGCTGGCTCTTCATCGGGAATCGGCTTGATCTCCGGAGTCGCCGGCGTTGACTCAGCGGCGGGCATGTCATCGGGAATCGGCAGGACCGGCGTCATGTCGGTCTTGGCATCCGCCGGGGCGGCCGCGCCGAGGTCAACGGTGGGAGGAGCAGCTTCTGGAGAGGGAGTGCCGGAACCGCCGCAGCCCAACGCCGTCGCACACACAATTGCCGAGACGCTCGCGAACCACACTGGACGACGCATTATCGATTCCTCCCTGAAATTCCCTAACTCGCACGGGCTGGATGAGGAGTTGGATTGTCGAGTCCCGTTGATGGAATGGCAAGCCAGCGGTATTCAGCGGGCGATGCCGGCATCGATTGATCCCCACAACACCTTGCCGCCGCCGATGGTCGCGACTGTCTGCAAATTCTTGCTCTCAGCCGGTTGATGAAACAGGAATAAGTCGGCCAGACCGCCCCGCCGAAAAGCCGTGGGTTCAAAGCCGAGCAGCCTGGCGGGATTGCGGCTCGTCATGTCCACCGCCTCCTTCAGCGTTACTCCGGCCAACCGCTGCGCCTGCGTCACGCAGACGTCGGTTTCGTCGGCGGAACCCGCCAGCAGTTCGGTCTGCCCCGCAACGACGAGCTTACCCGACGGCAGTATCTCACTTCTTCCCAGGGCGCTCTCATAGACGCCGGGCGGACAACCGGCCCAACCGGCGGCGTCGCACGTGAGCACCGTCATTCGCGGCGTCTTTACCTTCAGGAAAATTCGCAGTAGAGACGCCGGAATGTGATGTCCATCGGCAATGAGGCTCGCCGTCAGCCGCGGATCGCTCAGCTGCTCAAGGATGTGATTGCGATGCCGATGCACCATCGCGGCCGAACCGTTGCCGAGATGCGTGCTGAGCCGGGCGCCGGCATCGACCGCGGCAGTGATCTGCTCCGGCGTCGCCGCGGTGTGACCGATGGCAATGACCACACCCGCCTGCGTGGCCCGGCGAATGAAGTCGATGGCCCCCTCGACTTCCGGGGCGATCGTGACCAGCCGGATGCGTCCACCCGCCGCGGCCTGCAGTTTCTCAAATTCACTCCAGTCCGCAGGACGCACATGCGCCAGCGGATGCGCTCCGCGCGGCCCGTCGATTGGGGAGATGTACGGGCCTTCGAGGTGGCACCCGGCCACCATTCGATTCACCAGGGGGCTTTGCTCACAGGCTGTCCGCAACACTCGAAACCCGTTTTCCAAGGCGGCGAACGAGTGGGTGATCAATGTGGGACACAACCGCGACACGCCGCACTTCAGGTAGGCGGTGACTGCCTTGGTTGCCTGTTCGGGGGTCAGGTCTTCGCTGCTGAACCAGACGCCCCCGTGGCCGTTGATCTGCAGATCGAACAGCGCGGGCGCCAGCCAGGGCCAGTCGGCGACTTGTCCGTTTGGGGTGGCGGGATCAACCGCGACCACGCGATCGCCCGCGGTAGTGATGCGCACAGGCTCGCCCGTGTCGTAGCGCCGTCCGTAGACTGTCAGCACGAGAGTTTCCCCCGCGGCCGACGCAGCTCTGTCCTGCGTCCGTAAAGTGGTTGCTGCAACTCAGTGATCCGACCGTGTGAACCACGCCGTTGACGCAATTAGACACAGTTCTACGCGGCCCCGTCCATCGGAACGCTCCGTGCGATTTCGAGTTCGCCGGAATCCTGCTGATCGGGCATCGTGGAGAGGACGGGATCGTCAATGGAACCGGACGAGGGGCGCATCGACAACGGGCGGATCATGGCTTCCGCCGATGCCACACGCATGACCGGCAGCCGCCATAACCACAGGGTGCACGCCATTCGGGCACAGGTCGACAGGCCGAAGACCCACAGGTAGGCTGTGGGAGTGACGCCGCCCGCCACGAGCACAAGCGCGCCGAAGGAAGAGCCGATCAGGAGCGCAATGGAATTGGCCAGATTATAGAGGGTCAGAATGTTCGTCCGCTCCCGTTCGTGAATCGTCTCGAAAAACAGCAGCATCAGCGCCAGTTCATAGGCGCCCCAGGCCGAACCCGCCATCACTTGCAGAGCCAGCAACCAGTAATAATTGTTGCTCACCGCCCATCCCCCGGCCAGCGGAATCAAGCCGAAGGAGCCAATCCACAGGAGTTGCTGCGCCCCATGGCGGTGGGCGTAACGACCCCACAAAGGCAGGCACAGAAATTTGGCGACAAACGACGTGCCCAGCAGGATTGCGTAACCCGCATAGCTGAAATGCAGCACCTTCAGCATGAACGGATTGAAGTAGGGTCCCGAGATGTAGACCGCCGCCTGCATCGACACCGCCAGCAACAGCAGCGCACTGGTCGGCCCCTGCGAAAACTGGCGAATCCCGGAGCGGAACGAAAACGGGCTGGTTCCTGTCGGGAGCGGCAACGGCTCGGTCTGCATCCACAACGATCCCGTCGAAATCAATCGACAGACGCAGGCCACTGCAAAGAGTACGGTGAACATGGCCACCGCGTCCCCGGTGCGTCCGGCGGACTGCAGCGAGAAGCCTCCGAGGAGGAACCCTGCCAAGGTGGCAATCTGCTGCAGCCGCGATCGCTTCGCGAAGAAATTGGCCCGAATGGGACGCGGAATGATCGTCCCTTGCCAGGTGTTCCACGCCGGTCCCGTCGCCAGACCGGCACCCCAGTAAATCGACGACACCGCCATAGCGATGTACGGAGAGAGGACGCCCGTCCACGCCGCGATGATCAGCGGCAGAAAGCACAATCCCTGCATGGCAGCGCAGAGCACCACCCATTGGCGGTGGGATTTCAGCCGGGCGACCGCCCAGGGCGAGATGAGCTGCAGGACGCTGCCGATCAGCAGCGGGATCGTCGTGATCATGCCGGCGAAGATTTCGCCGAGGCCCATCGCGAGCACGAACGCCGGGATGTAGGTTTCCCCCACACCAACCATGACTCCGAACGCTGTCGCGTCGGCGACGCTCGCGGACAAATTCGCGCTTAAGCGTCGTTCGCTGCTGTCTGTGCTTGCCTCAGAGCACAATGCGTCAGCACGCATGGCTTCCGGCAAACTGTTCCCTGCCACCTGACATTCTCCGCCCCGCGTCCTGCGGCTGTCGTGAATCCTAGCAGTCCACCCGTCTGGCGGATAGATCCGATCCCATGAAGGTTCGCGCAAAACGCGCCGTCCCACCCCACGCGGCAATTTTCGGGCCGAAATCCTGCCGGAAATCCCTTCAACGTCCCCCGCGGCGCGTCAGAAACGCCCCCAGAGCGACGTGGTACGGCTCGTCGGTCCGCAGCTTCACGTGGTCGATCCCTGCGGCTCCGCATTCTCGAACCAGCGCATCGCAGAACGCGCGGTAACGGCTCAGATAGCTGGAACGCAGCCGGAATGGATCAACCGGCCTTTGTTCCTGCAGGTTTTCCAGATTTCGGAATCGCGTGGGACGGCGGAATGGAAACTCTTCCTCTTCCGGCGCAGCAATCTGAAACAAGATCAGATCGTGTCCGGCGCTGCGGAACTGTCGCAAGCGGGCCGCCAGGGCGTCGACATCGTCGAATGCGTCCGTGAAGAGGAACACGAGACTGCGCCGCTTCAGAATCGGCAGAATCTCGTCCATCACGGCGGTGATGCGTCCTTCGCCTCCAGGCTGCCGAAGTTCCAGAAGCTGCGACAACTGCGGAAATGTCGACGTCTGCGTCGCCGGATCGCGGCGGTCGAGGACGCGATCGGAAAACGTGATCAGCCCGCAGGCGTCCCGTTGCTGCTGCAGAAGATACGCCAACGTCGCCGCCAGCACTTTGGCGTAATCAAGCTTGCTGAGCGTTCTTCCCGCGTATCCCATGCTCCCGGAGGCATCGAGCAGGAGATACGCCCGCAGATTGGTCTCTTCTTCAAACTGCTTGACGAAGTACTCCCCCGTCTTGGCGTAGGCCCGCCAGTCGATGTGCCGGATTTCATCGCCGGTGGTGTAGTGCCGATGTTCCACGAACTCGACGCTGGCTCCTTTGAACGGACTGCGATGCCGACCAATCAGATATCCCTCGACCAGAAGCCGCGCAACCACTTCCAGTCGGCCGAAGCGGGCCAGCGCCGTTGGATCATGGAATGGGGGTTCTGTCGGCATGATGGGAACACAATACAACAGGACGCCGAGAGGAGGATACCCCTCGGCGCCCTGCACATCTCCGTTCACGACCATCCACGATCAGCTGTGGCAGGCCTTGCAGGCCGCGGCGCACTTTTCACAGCGTTCCGCGCACGCTTTGCAGCAGTCCGATCCCGCGGCGCGGCAGCCCTTGGCGCACGCCAGGCACACCTGTTCGCAGAGTTTGCAGGCGTCCTTAGAGAGCGGCGACTCCGATTCGCACAGGGCCGCACACACCAGACACATCTTTTCGCAGGTTGGACACAGGGCGCAGCCCTTATGCCCTTCCTCCTTGCAGCATTGAATGCACGTCGCGCACTCCTTCGCGCACTTCTTGCATTCGGCGATGCAAGCCGCTTCCGCACCGCTCGGCTCGGCGGCAGATAGATTCACCAGCGGCGCGGCGATCACGCCAAACCCCAGCATCGACAGAAACGAACGTCGCAACATGAAATCGACTCCTCACGAGGAAAGTACAGAGCTTCTTGAGATTCAGAGAGGCCACTCGCGGAGCGTCAGAGGGACAGCCCGGACACCACCCGAGACGGCATGCAAATTCATCCGCTACTTCGCGGCGCACTTTGGACAAGTGCACGCGTCGCACAGGCAGACGCCCCCAGTGCAACACTCGCAACCATCGACGCAC
>JANRLN010000125.1:0-30041 GCA_033762515.1 Planctomycetaceae bacterium | reverse complement strand
GCCAACAAGTTCCCCGCGCAGGCCATCGACATTTCTTCCCCTCCGTGATTCTCCGACTTCCGACGATAAACTCCCTCTCACTTCCTCAGCATTTCTCAGACCAATCAAATCGATGGACCTGCTGGAAGAGGCCCCCCACCTCTTGCCACTTGTCAAAAACCTCGTAAGCTGTCAGGGACTCTCCCTTCACGCCGCTCTGCTGGGTCTGTTCATGCACTTCTTGTTCTACGTCTTTTGCGGATGCATCTGCACGATTCCCGCGCTGGGGCACGCCGCCGAAGTTGTCGTGCCGGTCGATCGCGTCGCCTACGAACGCACGGTCGCTCCGTTCCTGAAGAAGTTTTGCGCCGATTGCCATTCCAGAGACAAGCCGGAGGGGGAGTTCGGCGTCGATGCCCAGCGACTGAAATACGATTTCGGAGACGCGTCCGCACGTGGCAAGTGGCGGGAAGTGGTGAATGTGCTGAATTCTCACGAAATGCCCCCCGAGAAAGAGCCGCAACCTACGCCTGTGGAAGTCGCCGCCGTTGTCGACTGGATCACCGCTCAAGCGGTGAAAGCCGAGCTGATTCTCAGAGAACAGGCGGTCGTCCTGCGGCGACTGAATCGAGAAGAGTATCGCAACACGATTCGCGACCTGATCGGCATCGACTTCGATCCCTCGGGATTTCCTGAAGATCCGGCCGCCGGGGGATTCGACAACAACGGCGGCGCGTTGACTCTGTCTCCACTGCATGTGGAGATGTATCTCGCAGCCGCCCAGCAGATTCTCGATCGGGCACTGGTGGAGGGAGACCAGCCGAAAGTGATCAAGTGGCGATTCGATCCAAAGGCCGGCCCCGCCGACCGCACCCGCTTACGGCTGGACGAACGCAACAACGCGCTGGTCAACGGGAACAACAATCAGGACGAAGGGGAATGGGTCGTCGTCCACCACAATTCGTGGGACAAGAGCGTCGGGGCGCGTGATTTTCGCATGGCGGCGCCGGGGATGTACGCTATTCGCGTGAGAGCCGCCGGAAGACGTCCGACGCGTGAACAGGTTGTCGAGTCGGCGGCGGGGTTCTTGAAGCATCGCCAGGACGAACAGGATCAGAAGAACCCTCGGGGAAAAAAGTACACGCAGGAACAATACGACCGCGACCTGGAACACTTCAAAACGGATCGGATGTACGACTACGGTCCGCCGCGAATCAAGCTCACCCTGCAACTGGGACCGCTGCCGCGGACGCTGGCGGAATTCGACGCGGATGGGACGCTGGAACAGCCGCAGATTCATGAATTCCGCGCGCGGTTCACAACGGAGTCGGCAGGGGTTTCCTTCGAATATGCCTACTCCATTCCTGCAGAGTTGGAAAACTTCTGGATGCAGAACCACAACAACTTCGCGCGTCCGGAGTTGTTAATTGACTGGTTCGAGATCGAAGGCCCCTTGTACGACGGCTGGCCCCCTTCGAGTCACACCGCAATCTTGTTTCCGTCGCCGCTGAGGCAGTCAAACGAGCTCCGCTATGCACGCGAAGTGCTGGCGAAATTCCTGCGGAAAGCCTATCGACGACCAGTCGAAGCGGCTGAAATCGACTCGAAACTGGCGCTCTACACACAGGGCCGCAAAGACAAGACTTTCGTAGAAGCCATGAAACTCCCCCTGATGTCGATTTTGACGTCGCCTCATTTTCTGTATCTGGTGGAGCCAGCTGCGACCGCGAAGCCCGCCCCGTTGAACGATCATCAATTGGCGGCGCGATTGAGCTATTTCCTGTGGTCGAGTCTGCCCGATGACGAGTTGGCCAGCCTGGCTGAAAAGGGCCAGTTGCGTGACCCCAAGATTCGACTTCAGCAGGTGGACCGGCTGCTGGCCGACCCCAAGGCAAATGCTCTGATCGAGAACTTCGCCGGGCAGTGGTTGAACTTGCGTCAGGTGGGGGCGAACCCGCCGGCGCGAGATTTGTATCCACAGTACGATCGCCATCTGGAAACCTCGATGGTTGGCGAGTCAGAGGCCTACTTCGGCGAATTTCTGCGACACGATCTCGATGCCCGTCAAATGCTTCGTTCGGATTTTGTGACGATCAACGAACGTCTCGCTCGGTTCTACGGCATTCCCGGCGTTCGCGGCGATCACTTTCGTCGCGTGACCGTCCCCGCAGACGTGCCTCGCGGCGGCATCGTCACGCAGGCTTCGATTCTGACCGTTACTTCGAACGGCACACGCACATCGCCTGTGAAACGAGGCACGTGGATTCTCAAGACCCTGCTCGGCATCGATCCCGGTTTGCCGGTGGCCAACGCGGGGGAAATCGCCCCCAAAGTCCCGGGGATCGACAAGGCCACCGTGCGCCAGCGACTCGAAATCCACCGCGAACTCCCGCAGTGCGCGCGGTGCCACAGCAAGATTGATCCTCTGGGCTTCGCCCTGGAGAATTACAACGCCGCAGGAGAGTGGCGCGATCGGGAAGGGTTTGGATACAAAGGTCGTATCGGTCGCGACGATCCGCTGATTAATGCAGCGTCACGGATGCCCGATGGCACCGAAATCGATGGTGTGGTCGGACTGCAACAGGCGATGCTCGCGAAAGAAGACTTATTTCTCGGCGCACTTGCGTCGCGCATGCTGACATATGCCTTGGGTCGCGAGTTGGGGCTGGCGGATCAGCCCACCGTGCAGACCGCGGTTGCCGCCATGCGGCAGAATCGATTCACGATTCGTTCGCTGATCAAGTCCATCGCCGCGAGTGACGCGTTCACAACCAAGTGAACGCGATTCCTCGCTGAATCCCGACGCCGTTGCTGGAACCGACTATGCAGACACCCGTTTCGAAATTGTCGCGTCGCCACGTGTTGCGGGCCGCCGGCGCGGCGTTGACGCTCCCGCTGCTCGACGCCATGCTGCCGCGCACTTGGGGAGCGCCGTCGACGTTTCAGGCATGGAAGAGATCCGAAGTCGTGCAGCCGCGGCTGCTCTGCTGCTACATTCCGAACGGCGTGAACATTCTGGAATGGGTTCCCGCTAATGCCGGCGCCAATTACACCTTGTCGCCGACGCTGGAGACGCTCAAGGATCATCGCACCGATTTTACGGTCCTCTCAGGACTGGGACATCCTGCGTCACAAGGGGGACACAGCGGGGCCGACACCTGGCTGACCGCCGCGAACCTGCAAGGCAAACCCGGGGCCGATTACACCAACAGCATCTCGGTCGATCAGTTGGTCGCGGAACTCCATGGGGTGCAAACCCGTTACCCTTCACTGCAATTGGGGGATCAATCCGGGACCGGGGGCGCGGGGCATAGCCATACCTTGTCGTTTGACATCAACGGCACCCCCTTGCCGGCGGAGAACTCGCCGAGGCGCCTGTTCGATCGCTTGTTCGTCCCGGAATCCGCCGGCGACAAGGCCGCGGCGCTTCGGCGTTATGCGGAGCGGCGGTCGATCCTCGACGCCGTGGCCGGGGAAGCCAAATCGCTGGATCGCAAACTCGGAACCAACGACCGTCGCAAGCTGGACGAGTACCTGTCGAGCGTGCGTCAAACGGAAAAGCAGGTGGAGCGGCTGCAATCGTGGATTGACCGCCCCAAGGCTGCAGTGCCGGAGACAGGACTGCAACTCAACAGCCAACCCGGCAACGCGCATGACCGCCCGATGTGGCTCGACGTGATGCTGGAATTGACCTATCTGGCATTCCTCACCGATACCACGCGCGTGATTACGTTCGAATGGTCGCGCGAGGCCGGCGGCTTCGGCGGCGGCGGCGAAAACCACCACGAGCTTTCGCATCACGGCGGCGACCCGCAAATGCTGCAGAAACTGGCCGCCATTGACCGGTTCCATTTGTCCCGTTTAGCCCGCTTCCTCGGCATGCTTAAGGCCACTGCGGAAGCAGACGGCGACATGCTCGACCGCACGATGATTCTCTTCGGCAGCGGGATGAACTCCGGCAAGGGGGGCGAGCACTCGCCCAAGAATCTCCCCACCATCGTCGCTGGTGGACACAGATTGGGTCTCAAGCACGGTCAGCACCTGGCATTCGATCCCGACAAACATCCCCCCTTGTCAAATGTGCTGCTGACGCTCGTGGAGCGCATGGGACTCCCGGATGCCAAATTCGCCGACGCCACCGGAACGTTGCGCGAATTGACAAAGGGGTAGCGGCATTCAAAGGCCTCCCGCGTCGAAGCAAGGGGCCTTGGCTCGAATGCGGATTTCCCGCAAGCGCAACGGACTCTGTGCTTGTACCGGGCGGAGCCTGAACTCGGAAAACGAAGTACGCAACGCCGCCCTCATTGACGCGCGCCGCTCCGAGAAGCTGTTACAAGTCGCCGTAGGCGACTTTGAAAGTGTCTCCATCGCTGACCTTGCCGCTTTGCAGCCCTTTGCGGAACCAGCGGGCGCGCTGGACCGAAGTTCCGTGGGTGAAGGAATCGGGGACGACGACCCCGCGCGACTGCATCTGCAGACGGTCATCCCCGATCGCGGAGGCGGCATTGAGCGCCTCTTCGACGTCGCCCGGTTCGAGAATGTGCCGCATTTTCTGCGCATGGTGAGCCCAGACCCCGGCCAAATAATCGGCCTGAAGTTCCAGACGGACCGAATACTCGTTGTACTCGGCCTCGCCCACGCGGTCCTTTAGGGCGTGCACCCTTTCCAGAATCCCCATCTGATTCTGTACGTGATGGCCGATTTCATGGGCGATCACGTACGCCTGAGCAAAGTCGCCGGGAGCCCCAAACCGAGTCCTCATTTCGTCGTAGAAGGCGAGGTCGATGTAGACCTTCTGATCCGCCGGACAATAGAACGGTCCCATGGCGGCATCGGCAAAGCCGCAGGCCGACCGGGTCTGTCCGGTAAACAAAACGAGGGTCGGATTCGGATACTGGCGGCCCATATCTTCGAAGAGGGCGTTCCAGACATCTTCCGTGTCTCCGAGAACCACTGCGACGAACTGTCGCAGTTCGTCATCTGCATCGCTGCGTTCCGGGTTGTCGGGGACGGCTTGCTGGGCGGGTTGCAGATTGGCGGCGTTCTGCAACAACGGACGCGGATCAATCCCCAGTACGAGCGCAATCACCACGAGCACGAGCATTCCCAGTCCACCGCCGAGGGCCACTGGACTGCCGGGATTGCCCCGCCGATCCTCGACATTGTCGCTCTGACGTCCACCCTGCCAGCGCATTCGAAAAACTCCGCAAGTTCAGCTGACTCTCCGAAGTCGACATCATTGAGGACGCCGCGACAGGGGGCAAGGGCAGTCCAGAGGTTCCAGCCGGGGACTCCACGCGATTCCAATTGGACGGGCAACGCTTTTTTTCAGATCGAAGGTTCCGGTAAGATAACGTCTCCTCATTCACTTCCATGCGTAATCTCGCTTCCAAGGATGATCTTCATGCGTCGCGAATTGGTTTTCCAGCTGGCGTGCTTGAGCGCTGCGCTGGTCACGAGCACCGTGATCGCTGCTGACCCGTGGATCGTGTTGCCGGGCGGAGCCGGCATCGGTCAGGGCAAGCACGTCGTTTTGATCAGCGGTGATGAAGAATACCGATCGGAAGAGGCCCTGCCGCAGTTGGCCAAAATTCTGTCGAAGCACCATGGCTTCCGCTGCACGGTCGTGTTTGCCATCGACCCCGCCACCGGGGAGATCAATCCGAACATCCGCGATAACATTCCTGGACTGGAAGCCCTCAAGACCGCCGATCTGATGGTCATCGCGACCCGCTTCCGCGAGCTGCCCGACGAACAAATGCAGCATATCGCCGACTATGTGGAGTCGGGTCGGCCGGTCGTTGGCTTGCGGACCGCCACCCACGCCTTTAACAACCCCAAGAGCGAGAAATTTGCCAAGTACCACTGGCAAAGCAGCGTGAAAGGATACGAACAGGGATTCGGTCGTCAGGTGCTCGGGGAAACCTGGATCAGCCATCACGGGAATCACGGCAGCCAGAGCACCCGCGGATTGCCCGCACCCGGCCAGGAGAACCACCCCATCCTGCGTGGGATTGATGCCAACAGCATTTGGGGACCATCCGACGTTTATGGCGTCCGCTTGCCGCTGCCGGGAGACAGTCAGCCGATCGTTCTGGGGGCCATTCTCGTCGGGATGAAGCCCGATGATGCCGTGCTGGAAGGGCCGAAGAACGATCCCATGATGCCGGTCGCCTGGACGAAGACGTATACCGGCAGCTCGGGGAAGAGCGCCCGCGTCTTCACGACGACGATGGGCGCCGCGACCGATCTCCTTGCGGAAGGAACTCGGCGAATGATCGTCAACGGTTGCCTGTGGTCGCTGGGGTTGGACGAGCAGATCTCGTCCAAGACCAACGTTGACCTGGTGGGTGTTTATGAACCATTGACGTTCAAATTTGGAGGTCACAAGCCGGGCGTCAAGCCCGTCGATCTGCTCACCCCGTAGGCATCCAAGGCGGCGGTGTCGACGATTTGACGGGCGGAACGCGACGTCGTTCAGACATCTGTTCACGCGATTTGATGGTTCTCGGGCTCTTGCGGCCACTTGGGTTCGCCGTCGCCGGGCTGACGTGCGTATAATGAGAGCGGGGCGTCAGCGGATGCCTCATCGTCCGTTCGTCCGCCGAGACCCGACAGTGGCCGTTTCCCGCCGACATCGTGCCCGCGAAACCGTTCTGCAGATGCTCTACCAGAAGGACCTGAATCCCGACGTCACGGCCGACGCAATCCGCGACATGATTCAAGAATCGCTGCACGACGAAGAGCTCAGCCGCTTCGCCTGGAGTTTGTTCGCGGGAGTGATGGAGTCCAGGGCGACCCTTGATCAGCGAATCGAAGGTGCTGCGGCCAACTGGACGCTGACGCGGATGGCCCCGACTGATCGCAATGCCATCCGGCTGGGATTGTTTGAGCTCTTGTACACCGACACTCCTCATCGCGTTGTCATCGACGAGGCGCTGGAGTTAGCGAAGACGTACGGGGGACCCCAGTCGAGTTCATTCGTTAATGGCGTCCTCGATCGACTGATCCCGCCCGAGAAGCGTTCCGCCGACAAGACCCCCGTCGAACGACCTGATTGAGATGTCCAAGATTCTCGTCAAGGTGGGCGGAAGTTTGTTGAGACTGCCGGATCTCGGCATTCGGCTGCAACGATTGGCGGAGCGACTCACCGCGGATGAACTGCTGTTCTTCGCGGGCGGAGGGACCACGACCGACCTGGTGCGCGACTGGCATTCTCGCTTCCAGCTGGACGAGGAAGCGGCTCATCACCTGGCCGTGCATTCGCTGCGTCTCAATGCAGAGCTGCTGGCACGATTGATGACTGGTGTCCCGTACTCCCAAGGCCTTGCATCGGCACGGATGCGGATCCTGGATCCTGTTCCCCTCCTGGACCAATACGAGACGGAGTTTCCAGATGACGCCCCGCCTCACACCTGGGACGTGACCAGCGACAGCTTGGCGGCATGGGTTGCCTGGCGCTGGCCGGTGGAAGAATTGCTCATGCTCAAGTCCGTGCCCTGTGCAGCGGGGGAATCGGTGACCCGTGCCTCACAATTGGGTCTCGTGGACCCTTATTTCCCTGGACTGGTGGGTCGTATTCCGCGGGTGAGCTGGTGTTGCCTGCGGGACCAGATGCCGCAAGCGGTTCCCTGGCTGCGATACGGTGAACCCCTGTAGCGAGGGAGAGGCGGGCGGCGTCTTACTTGTCCCCGCCGGCCCTCGCTTCCAGCTCTTCCCAGCGTGCGTAGGCCTTCAATAATTGCTGATGCAACTCCTCGACCTGCTGGGTGGCGGCAGCAATCACGGCGCATCCTTGCTGATAAAAATCGACGGTCGCCATTCGCTCATGCAGGGTCGCCTGCTCGGCCTCCCAGGATTCAATCTGTTTGGGAAGCTGCTCCAGTTCCCGCTGTTCCTTGAAGCTCAACCCGCGGGAGCGATTCAAGGGCGTGCTCGACCGACTGACAGAGGGATTCGCGTCTGCCGCCGCCGAGGACTGCTGCGCGGCGGCAGACGCCCGCTGCGACAGCCAGTCGTCGTAACCGCCGGCGTACTCCTTCACCACACCATCGTCTTCATAGACCAAAGTTTGTGTAACGACGTTGTTGAGGAACGCCCGGTCGTGACTGACGAGCAGGACCGTGCCCGGATACTCCACCAGCAGGCTTTCCAGCAGTTCCAACGTTTCCGTGTCCAGGTCGTTGGTCGGCTCGTCCAAGACCAGCAGATTCGTGGGCTGCGCGAACAATCGTGCCAGCAGAAGCCGATTCCGTTCTCCGCCGGAAAGAAAACGCACCAACGTCTTGGAGCGTTCGGGTGAAAACAGAAAGTCTTCCAGGTAGCCGATGATATGGCGACGTTTGCCGTTGATTTCCAGCATAGTCTGACCATGCGCCACGTTCTCAATGACCGATTCTTCGTCATCGAGTTGCGCTCGCAGCTGGTCGAAATAGCCCGTCTCCAGTCGCGTTCCCAGTCGGACCGTCCCCGAAGTGGGCTGCAACTGACCCAGGAGCAGCCGCAGCAGCGTTGTCTTGCCGCAACCGTTGGGCCCGATAACGCCCACCTTGTCCCCGCGAACAATCGTGGTGGTGAGGTCGCGTAAGATGGTGCGTTGTTCAATCTGATAGGTGAGTTTGGTGGCCTGAACGACGAGGCTGCCTGAGCGTTCAGCCTCGCGATGCAGCTCCACCTTCACGGAACCCACCTTGTCCCGGCGCGCCTGCCGCTCGCGTCGAAGATCGAGCAGGGCGCGCACGCGGCCTTCATTGCGCGTCCGACGCGCCTTGACTCCCTGTCGCAGCCAGGCTTCCTCCTGCGCCAGCTTTTTGTCGAACAGAGCCTGCTGCTGCTCTTCCGCAGCGAGGGCATCCTCCTTTCGCTGCAGAAAGGTGGGGTAGTTGCAGGTCCAGTCGAACAGCCGTCCGCGATCGATCTCGATGATCCGCGTGGCGAGCTTCGAAAGAAACATCCGATCGTGTGTGACAAAGACCAGCGTTCCCTCGAACCGGGCGAGAAAGTCCTCCAGCCAGCGAATCGCGTCGAGATCCAGGTGGTTCGTCGGCTCGTCGAGCAACAGCAAATCGGGATTGATCACCAGCGATTTCGCCAACAATACGCGCCGTTTCATTCCGGACGAGAGCTCGGAAAACAGCCGGTGCGGAGGCAACTGCATCTTGTCCAGGGTTTGCTCAACATCATGCTCCCAAGACCACGCCTGCGATGGGTCGAGGCTGTGAGCCAGACGCTCAAGTTCCGCACGCTCTGCGTCGGGGAGGGCGTCCGTCGAGCGATGCAGCCGATAGTGCGCGGCGACCGCGGGACCGATCTCCCCCAGCCCCTTGGCCGTTTCATCGAAAATGGTGCCTGACGGCCCTGTGGGAACTTCCTGAATCTGTCGCGCCACACGAATGCCAGATTGCCGTTCCACGATCCCGGTGTCCGGCGCCAGCTCGCCGAGCATCAGCCGCATCAGCGTCGATTTCCCCGCTCCATTGCGTCCCACCAGGGAGATGCGTTCGCCGCGCTCGATCTGTACATCGGCCTGTTCGATCAAGGGCCGGCCGCCGAAACTGAAACTGACGTTGCGCAAGCTGACGACGGCCATGAGGAACCATGCGTAGAGGAATGACGCGGGGGATCACATCCAGAGTCTACCGGAACTCCCAGTTGACGACACCCCGGCAAGCGAGTCTCGACAGGTCAAGCATCAACCGGAGCCGCTTTGTTGGTGTGATTCTCGCAAAAGTTCGCTAGCATCTTCCTCAGCAGGGGTTCTCGAGCGGTCTCATCCTGAAGGAGTATGTCATGCGCAAGTGGATCGGCTGGAGTTGCAGCCTCGTGCTGGTGATCAGCGCACAAGCGACGTTGGCGTCAGCAGCAGACATCTACAAGTTGTCCACAGGGACGCCGGAACTTCAGTCGGCCGGGCCGCTGGCTTTTGGTCCCTACGGCCTGCTCTTGATCGGCGATACGAAGGGCGGTGCGATTGTGGCCGTTCAGACCGACGACAAAGCCGGCGACGTCGGTTCCGTCGATGTTCAGCTGGACGGATTGAATGCCAAGATCGCCGAAGCGCTCGGCGGAGACTCGCAGAAGGTGCAGGTCACTGACCTGGCTGTGAATCCCGCCAGCGGCCAGATCTATCTCGCAGCATCGGCCGGGGGCGGGCCGTCCATTGTGCGCATCAATGCTGCAGGCCAGGCCTCAAAGCTCTCCCTGGAAAACGTTCCGTTCTCACGCGCCGTCTTGCCGGATGCTCCTGAAGACCGGCTTGTCGGCGAGGGGAAGCGGGCGCGCAACAACCGCACCAACGCCATCACCGATCTGGCCTTTGTCGATGGGCAGGTCATCGTCTCCGGGCTGAGCAACGCCGCCGCGTCCTCCAATGTGAAAGTCCTGCCGTTCCCGTTTGAAAACGTGGCTCAAGGAACCACCCTGGAGATCTATCACGCGGCTCATGCCAAAGTGGAGGACTACGCTCCGGTTCGGACGTTCGTGCCGTTCGTGATTGATGGAAAACCGAGCTTGCTCGCAGGATTCGTCTGCACGCCCCTCGTCCGGTTTGACCTGTCGACCCTGCAGCCAGGGGAAAAGGTCCGCGGGACCACCGTTGCGGAACTCGGAAACCGCAATCAACCCCTGGATATGATCGTCTACAAGAAAGACGGGAAAGATTTCCTGCTGCTGGCGAACAGCGCTCGAGGGGTGATGAAGATCAGCACCGCCGACATCGAAAAGAACGCCGGCCTGACCACTCCCGTGACTGGAGGCGGCGTCGCGGGACAGCCGTACGAGACCATTGCCGCACTCTCCGGCACGGTGCAACTTGACAAGCTGGGCGACAACCGTGCTGTGGTGATTCTCCAGGTCGACAACGGCCCGATGAGTCTGAAGACAGTCCCACTGCCGTAGGCACCCTCGATCGCCGCCTCGAATTCGCGAGAGCCGGGAACCAACGCCACGTGCGTCGGGTTTCCGGCTCTGTCTCTTCTTGGAGGCCGTTCATCGCACGTCATTGCAAATTTCGCAAATTGGTTGTTGCAATCCTTTTGCGGTAACGTCAGAATCATGGTTACTGTTCGACTGCGGACGCCATTCTATTGATGAGCCGGCGATCATCCCAGTTCGCCGAGGACAACTGCAATGACAACACAAAAGACTGCACGACAAGGATTTACGCTCATCGAGCTGCTGGTGGTGATTGCCATCATCGCGATCTTGATTGCACTCTTGCTGCCGGCCGTACAACAGGCGCGCGAAGCGGCCCGCCGATCCCAGTGCGTGAACAAACTGAAGCAATTGGGCCTGGCGCTGCACAACTATCATGACACCTTCAACACCTTTTCACCGGGGTGGATTGGAGTTCAAGGTGGTGTGCACAACACGGAAGGAAATTCCGGTTTCGGCTGGGGGGCGCATATCCTGCCGCAGATTGACCAAGGACCACTTTACGGTCGACTGAACTTCAATCGCGAGTGCTACGATCCGGCATTCAATGCCGTCGCCATGAGCAGTGTGCTGTCGGCGTTCCGCTGTCCATCTGACCCTTCGCCCGAGACCTGGATGCTTGCCGAAGAGGGAAATCCATCCAACATCGTCGCCACACTCCCGACGGCGAATTACGTCGCCAACTTCGGCACACAGGGGTACGAAGACCTCTGCGAAGATCCCCCTTATCCGGCCGCACAATGTCAGGGAGACGGCGTTTTCTATCACAACAGCGCCACCCGAATGCGCGATCTGGTCGACGGAACCAGCAACACAATTCTGCTGGGAGAACACAAGACCGACACGCGAGCGGAGACGATTGCCGTAAGCGGATTGGCCTGGCACAGCACCTGGGTTGGTCTGGTCGCCGGAGGGGAAGAGGCGTCGGCTCGATTTCTAGGGGTCTCCGACCACACCCCCAATCACCCCTCGCTGCACATCGACGACTATAGCAGTTGGCACACCGGAGGCGTTCACTTCCTGTTCGCCGACGGTCGCGTACGTTTTGTCAATGAAAATGTCGACTACGTCCTGTTTCAAGGAGTGGCAACGCGGGCTGGGAATGAGGTCCTCGGAGAGTTTTAGCACATCAATCCGAAGCCCAAAGGTTGCCCAAGCGCAACGGCCCTTCGTGCTGATTATTGAAACCGTTTCACAAAACTTCGATCAATCCAGAGCTTGAGTCGCCACGCGGAGCGCGATCGACAAGCCCAGCCGCGATAATCCACAATCGCCGTTCCATCCCCACACGCAAGCAGCGACAAGAACTGCGCTTGCGGGCGATAGGTGGTTAGCGGCTTCCCGGCGATCAAGCGACGGATGTTCTCGAAGAGAACCGCTCCCTGCCGGACGGCATAGACACCGGCCTTGGGAATATGAACGCCGGACATCTCGGCGGCATCGCCAACGACAAAGACGTCATCAACACCGGTCGACTGCATCGTCGGGCGAACCGCAAGAAATCCGCTGTCGGTTGTCGGCAACCCGAACCTTGCAGCCACTGCATGAGGGGCCGCGCCGGTTGCCCACACGGCCAGGTCGCATTGCCGACGGACGCCGTCTTCCAGCACTAGTTCCGTCGGGCCGTCTTCATCACAAGCCATAACCCGCTTCCCTAACCACACGGCCGTTCGGCTGCGTTCCAATGCCCGCCGCGCGTACCGCTGAGCGCCGCGACTGGCGCCGCGCCATAGCTCGCGTCCCGCGTCAATTAAGAACACCTCCGCATCGATGTCCTGTTTTCTCAGCTTCGTGGACAAGCATAACGCCAGCTCGATTCCCGCAGCCCCAGCTCCGACGACGGCCAACCGCAATGGGGCTGTGGCGCCGCTCCCTTGTTGCTGACTCTGCCAATCCGCGATCCTTTTGTCCAAACGATCAACGAATGTCAGCAGCGGTTTGACGCTGATCAGAGAACGGTGCGTCTGACACAGCGACTCGGCCTGCGGCACGGAACCGATGTTTATCGATGCGATGTCGTAGGACACACTCGGGTGATGCGCACAGGCGATCACTCGGGCTCCGGGATCGAGCGCCACCGCTCGATCGACAATCAGTTTCACGCCGCATCTTGCCGTCAGCGCCGGCAGATCGATCATGAATTCTCGGGGACTGAGCATTCCCGCCAGACAGCCAGGAAGCATGCCGCTGTACGCCGCACGGTCGAATGCGGAGAGCAAGATCAGCTCGACGCCGGGCAGGGAGCGTCGGCGCCACCATTCGACGACCTGCAGGTGCGCATGCCCAGCCCCAATCAGCACCACTTGCAGCGGCGCTCGCGAGGCGAGCGGATCATTCCCTGCGGCAGATTGTTCGGCATCGGCCATCATGCCGCCGGGGGCTGGATGCCAAAGTCTTCGATTGTCAATAACGCACGAAAGGGCAGCTCACGTGCAGCAAAGCTGGCGGCCCCCCCCTCTTTACGATCCACAATTCCGACCACGCACACGACCGTAGCGCCGAACTCGCGGATTCGATCAACGGCCTGAAGCGCGCTACCTCCGGTGGTGACGACGTCGTCGATGACCACGACTCGGGAACCAGGTTGCACCGGCCCTTCGATGTAGCGATTGGTCCCGTGTCCCTTGGCCTCCTTCCGGACGAGAAAGCCATCCAGCGAACGTCCCTCCGCTGCGGCGGCGGTGAGCACACCTCCCACGATCGGGTCGGCGCCGATCGACATACCGCCGATGCCGCCGTATTCCACATCGCGCAGCAGTTCCAGCAATCCGTAACTTACGAGCCGCAGGCCTTCGGAATGGAGCGAGATCTGCTTGCCATCGAGGTAATAGGTCGACTTCTTGCCCGATGCCAGGGTGAAGTCGCCGAACTTCAACGCGCGTTGATGAAAAAGCGCGATCAACCGCGAACGGTCGTACATGCTGAAACGGTTCCTGACACGAAGTTGAGGAAACCCGACCCACAACCGGCGGAGCGTCGGCTTTCGTTGGGTGCGTCCCGCCAGAAGGTGATTTTCGCCTGCGGTGAGGCGCTGAGCGTCATGGTATCCCAAGCTGTGTCGCAACCAAAGTCAGCGGCGAATCACCACATCGGAACCAACGCTGAGAAAGTTGTAAACGGTGACGACGTCTTCGCTTCCCAGCCGAATGCAGCCGCGCGACGCCGCTTTACCGATCGAATCGGGCTCAATCGTGCCATGGATGCCGTAGCTGTTGCCCAGGTCAATCCAGCGTTCTCCGAGTGGATTCGCAGGATCGTCGCCGTCGATGACGCGGCCATCGGGGTCGGTGTACTGGGGGTTGACCACCTTGTTGAGGACTGAGAACTTGCCGATCGGAGACGCTCCGTCCCGACCGATTCCCACAGGAAAGCGTCGAACATAGTAACCCTGCAAATGAACCGTGAGCGAAAAGTCCGTGAGTTCCACCACGGCCGCGAACGGGCCGCGGACCACTTTCAGCCGCTTGCCCGCCTGAATGCGTTTGGGGTCGATTCGGTTCAGTTGAGAGAGGTACTCCCAGGGAACCTTGTATGCCGCCGCGATCGTCTCGAGGCGGTCACCCGGCTCGATCACATACGGCTCGACAAAGTGAGGCTGCGGCTGAAAGAAGATGGCCGCAGCGCTGCGGTCGAGATGATCCTGAAGTTCCGCACGATGGATGCGCTGTTTCCAGTAGACCTGGGACAACAATCGATGCGCGGCGAGCACCTCGCCGTTCTGAATCTTCTGGTCGAACTCCGACAGGGCGGCCGAGAGATCAAAGGGAATTGATTGAGGAACCGCTTCGGCGGACGCACTCGCGGACTCTTCGAAAGCCGCGGCCTGAACCACTCGCCGCGAAGGAACCACGGGGGGCGAGGGCGCGGGATCCGCTGTTGTCTGGGCAGCCGATTGCTGGACAGGCCTTGGCGAAAGACCGTTCGCTGGGCTCAAATCGGCCGGTTCTTGAGAAGGTTCGGACTGTTGCTCGAAAATCCCCGAATCCAACGCGGAGCCGGCGCGAGGCGCGTCGGCAATTGGTCGCTCTGGAATCAGCCGGGGCGGCGGAACCTCTTCGTCCGTGGCCGCCAACTCGTCGAGTGCCCCGGTCTGCGCCGGAAGCAGTTCGATCGGGAGCCAGCCCAGCTTCCATCCGAAGCCCAGTCCCGCACCCACGACAAAAACCACTGCTGCGACGCCAAATCCAGACCGATAGGGTTGAGAACTCGACATCTGTGACACCGTCCCTGGCATCGAGGTGCTGACCGTCGAAAACGCCCCCAGTGCTCGCCGCTTCTAACAGAAAAGAGGCAACTGCGGAAGTGGGAACACGAGTCGTCAGACGGATGGTCGCGGAAAGCAGACCGCGCGTCGGAACGACTCCCGAGGAATACCGATGATCCTTCCCAGCCCTGCGGCATCGACATGCGGTGATATGCCTAGTGAGAAGGCATGCGGACGGTCAGATGACGGCTCTGCAGCGGCGGTCGAACTTCTGTTCAACGCGAGTGCAACTCCGCAACCGCAGATGCAGAAACACCTTGCGCCGTTAGCGCTGTTCGTTGCAGCAAGTGGCACAGGATCTGCATTCCACCTCGGAAGGTGTGAGGTGGAGTTTCGTGTGTGACAGAACTCCTGATGAGGCCAATTTCGAGCAACGCGTCCGAGGGGATCTTCCATTCCCTGTTCGTTTAATGAATATCGCCCCTGGACCGCTGAAAATTGTTCGTGAATTCCTCGCTGATCTGAAGTGTGATTCCGCCTGCCGCCGACATCGCTGAGCCCCGCCATAGACGCTCCCGCCCCTGCAACAGCTGTCAACTTCATCGTTACGGGTGAATGGCAGTCTTTGTTTGAATTCTGAGATCGACCCCCTCGTCAAGTGTCCGCAACGTTGTGTCGCGATGATCGCCTCACGATGGGCGCATAACTGCCGCATACACGAAGCCGCGCGGTCGGCTTCCGGGTCAGTCTCAATGATCGCCAAGCAAGGTAATCGCGTCATGAAGTCCTCCAAGGCTCGGAACCGCTCGCTCACCTGCCGTTCGGGCTGGCTCGGTGTCGAGTATCTGCGCGAGCTCGTGGGAGTCGCCGGCTTGATGCTGTTCCTCACGTTGGCAGCGAAGTCCGGGATGGATCCTGCAGATGACGCCGCCAAGGTCCGCGATCATCGTCCCCCGGTCTACGCCCTGGGATTCACTGGCGGCCGAAATACGCTCTGGATCAGCCAACTCAAGTCCGGCGCCTCGGACTACTGCTGGAAAACGGGCGAACTCATTGCTCAGTGGCCGGTTCTGTCGCACACCTTATGCGACATCGCTCGCGGGGGGAGTGATTTCGTGACGACCGTCGTGTCGTCAACGAACGGGCAAATCGTGATCATTCACGACGACGAAGTTCAAACTCGATTCGAAGTCGTTCCAGTCGATTGTCCCGTTCAGGACGTGGACGTTGCCGGCGACGGAAGGTCGGTGTACGCCGTGCGCAAGGGGCAGGAATTGCTCGAATGGCACTGGAACGGAACAGCATTCGAGGGGAAAACGACAGCGCTTCCCTGCGAGGCCGAGTCTCTGCGCGTGTCGCCCGACGGGAATCGGCTGCTGATGACTTCCGCAGGTGTCGATCTTGTCGTTCAAGATCTCCCCGACGGCACGCAGCCGATCACGATTTCACGGGCGCATGATCAGCGAATCACGCAGTGCATTTGGTCTCCCGACGGTCGCAGGTTTGCCAGCGGCGGAGATGATGGAATGGTCCGCCTGTGGAACGCCGAAACGGGAGAGCTCATCTGGGCGGCCCGCGGGGACAACCTGGCTCCCATGGCCTTGGCATTCTCTCCGGAAGGATCGCGTTTGGCGGTGGGAGGCTTCGACAACAGCATTCGCGTCTTCGCCGCAGACACGGGTGCGAAAACAGCGGAAGCTCCGGGACACTCAGGCCCGATTCGCGCCCTGGCCTACGACCCGACGGGGGCCGTCCTGGCTTCGGGCGACCTCAAGGGTCACGTCCTCATCTGGTCGGCGAGCGATTGCCGACTGCTCCGCGAGCTGCAGTAATGAGCACGACGCCGGCTTCGTTCGAGACGCCGGCTCGCCAGCCTCTATTTGGCCAGCGCCTCCGCCACGTCGGTCCGATAGGCCGTCAATCCCGGCAGCAGACCGACCAGCGATCCCAGGACCAGCAGCACCGGAAAGATCACCAATTCCAGCGGCTGAAAGGTCCACGGGTTCATGAGCAACCCCGTGCGGAGCTCGACCATCGGTGCGGCGACGAAGACAAGCCCGTGTCCGAGAAGCAGGCCGATAATGCCCCCTCCGAGGCAGAGCATGATGGACTCGGCGAGGATGATGGACAGCACGGTTCCGCGTTGGGCGCCAAGCGCGCGCATGATCGCGATCTCGCGTTGCCTGGCCGCCATCGAATTGTAGATGCTGACGAAGATCCCAATGCCGGAGACGGCGATGATCAGGCCCGTCATCACGAGCAGCAGCACCTTCACCCCGCCCAGCACATTGTCCATCAGTTGCTTCATCGGGAAAATGGGATTGACCCCCATCGCCTTGAAGCCCTTCTTCATTTCTGCAGCCAGCAAGTTGGCGGCGATCGGAGTTTTGCAGTTGACGAGGATGGACGTCACCTCCTTCTGCAGGTCCGGCACTTCTTCGAAATGATCTTGCTGATGTCCATGGTCGTGGTCGTGATGGGCATGGCTGTACTTCCTTTCGAGGCGAGCGACTTCGGCAGCGAGAGCTTCCGGACTGAGTGCGGGTTCGCTGAAGAATTCCCGCTCGCGAATGATGGCTTCGCCGAACGGCTTGTCGTGCCCCTGCACGAGATAAAAACCATCGAGGTGCACAAACACGGACTTGTCATTGGGTGTCCCGGTCTGCTTCAGGACTCCGACCACCGTGAACTCCTCGTTGTGGACATGACCGGTGTCGGCGCCTCCGTGAACCATCCGAAACGTGGAACCAATGTTCCAGCGGTTGGCGGCGGCGACATGCGACCCGATGAGGGCGTCGAACGGCTTTCGGAGCGTGTTGCCGCGAATGAGGAACTTGCGGTTGGGAGCGTACTCCTCCACGAAGTAGCGGGGCATCGTCCCCACGATGGGAAAGGCCCCCTGTTCGGTGGTGTCTCCGATGGCCACGGGAATCGCGAGCGAGACCCGTGGGTCCTTCTCGATTTCTCGATAGAAACGATAGGGCAGATTCTCAATCGGCGGATTGATGTGGTAAATCGTGCTGAGGACCAGCTGCAGCGCGCTTCCCTTGGGACCGATGATCAAGTCGTATCCCACCGAGCGTTGGCTGAAGACGCTGCCGAGGACCGAGTCGATGACCAGCACCGCAACCATCAGCATCACCCCCAGGGCAACGCTGAACGCCGTCAGGGACGAAGCCAGCGCGCGCTGCTTCAAACTTTTCCAGGCGATGGCCGCCAGATTCATGCCGAGGTCTCCGTACGATTGAACTCTGCCAGGCGGTCGACGCGATCAAATTGACGCGACACCTCGGGCGAGTGAGTCACGAGCAGCAGAGCCACCTGGTTTTCGCGGCACGAATCCCGCAACAAATCCAGAACCAACTGTTGATTGGCCGGGTCGACATTGGCGGTCGGCTCATCGGCCAGCAGAAGCAGCGGGGAGTTCGCCAGAGCCCGTGCCACCGAAACCCGCTGCTGCTCGCCCACAGACATTTGCCCGGGACGATGCGTGAGTCGATGGCCGAGTCCCACCCGTTCGAGGAGACTCATCGCGCGGCGGCGATCAACCGGCTTGCCCGAGAAACTCATTCCCAACAACACATTCTCCAGGGCGGTAAATGCCGGAAGCAGATGGAATGTCTGAAAGACATAGCCGATCCGTTCGGCGCGAAAACGATCTCGCACCACTTCCGGCAGACGACACAGATCGGTCCCCCCGACGAGAACCTCCCCCGCATCGGCGGCAGTGATTCCGGCGATAATGTTCAGCAATGTCGTTTTGCCGCCGCCGCTTTCGCCAATGAGCGCCACCTGCTCACCCGCGTGAACGCGGAATTCCGAGATGCTGAGCACGGGCACAACACGCCCGCCCGGCTCGCGATAGCTCTTGCGGACGTTGCGGAGTTCCAGCGTCATCCGAAAATCGACTCCCTCATCGAAGATTCCACGAGTTTGCCGTGGCGCAGTATTCTTGCACAAGAATTGCATCTTGACGGATCGTTTCCGCGCAGGCAAGTCGCGTCTGGACGATTTCCCTGCACATCCAACGACGGACCTACGCGAGACGGCGTCATTTCGTTGGGTCGAACCGCAACCGTAACGGCCGACACACCGCAACGGGCTCCCAAGTTCTTCCGCCGACGGGATCCCTCACCGGCCGACATCTGCACCCTGCTGCAACAACAGGTCTGCGACGGCGGCTCCGAGGGCTGCAGGCGCGTTGACCGATCCGCGAGCGGCGGCGGACCACCGCCTGCGGCCGTCCAAGGTTAGCACCACCGCTTCCAACGACAACAATGAACCGGCCAGCGCACTACTCACCCCCACCGGCGCGTGGCAACCGGCTCTCAGCTTCGCCAGGAGTGCCCGTTCCGCGAGCGCCGCGGCCCAAGTCGGAGCATGCGTGATCGAGGCCAGCAGGGTTCTTGTCGCGACGTCGTTCGCTCGGCACTCGATGCCGATCGCTCCTTGACCCACCGCAGGGTACATCAGCGGCGCACTCAGCCGGCGCGAGATGCGGTGTCCCAGTCCGAGCCTCTCCAAGCCGGCGCAAGCGAGAATGATGGCGTTGAATTCCCCATCGTCCAGCTTGCGCAACCGGGTTTCAACATTGCCGCGCACTTCCACGAGCTCGAGGTCGGGACGCTGAGCCAGCAACTGCGCCTGGCGTCGCGGGCTTCCGGTTGCAACCTTGGCGCCTGGAGCGAGCGGAAGAGGTCCCGCTGCGTCAACACGATTCTGCGGCAGCACGAGAGCGTCTGCAGTCAGGCCCCGTTCTGTAATCGCCGCAAGGGTCAAGTCCGTATGCGTCTCGGTCGGCAAATCCTTCAAACTGTGAACCGCGAGGTCGGCTCGACCATCAAGAACGGCCACTTGCACTTCGCGGGTGAAAACGCCGAGACCGCCGAAGTCGCGAAGCGGCTGCGACAAGACCCGGTCACCTGTGGTCGAAATCTCGACCAGTTCGATCGACGTCGCGGGTGACTGGGCGACGATCAGACTGGCGATATGGCGGGCCTGCCACATCGCCAGGGCGCTGGCGCGGGTTGCGATCCGCACGATGTTGGATGGTGTCACTGTCACGGAGAAATCGTTCTTCCGCCAAGGGTTCAAATCAGCTGGTCGCATGTCCGCGGCGACCCAGTCCCCGCGCGAGCACTGCCACTAAGACATCGGCGGCTCCGGCGGCGCGCAGCACCCGGGTCGCAGCATCCGCAGTGGCTCCGGTGGTCAGCACGTCATCGACCAGCAACAGTCGCGCACCATCGAGACGCACCCCTTCGGGAACTTCGAAAGCACCACGCTGTTGCCGACGCCGTTCGCTTGGGGGCGAAGTCGATTGTTGCGCCGTTGGCCGCGGCTTGCGGAGTATATGGGGGGCGTACCGCCGTCGCAATCGGTTCGCCAGACGTTCCCCCAGCGTCTCTGAGGGGGAATGCACCCTCCAGAGGCGGCGCTGCCAGTGATGGGGAATGGGCACGACGGCTTCAAACGGCTCCGTCCAGAAGTCGGCCAGATGCCGGTCGAGAATGAGGTCGGCGAGTGCGCCGACGATCGGCGATCCGTGAACGTCCTTGCCCATCAGCACCGCCCGCCGCAGCTCTCCGTCGTAGGCCCCCAGCGCCAGCACGCGGCGAAACGCGTAATTTTCCTTGCGGCAATGCGGACAATCGGCCTGCAACTGGAGATGAGGGCCTACGGGAGCGGCGCAGCGTTGGCAGTACGCGGCGCCGTCCGAAGCCAGTTCCGAAATACACTGCGAACACAACGCAGCCGGAGTCGCGGGTGGTGATCGCCCGCACATCAGGCAGGCCGGGGGAAACAGGAAGTCCCAAGCCAGTCCTGCCAGTTGTCGCGCCGCCGGCGCCGTCTGGCGCCACCAATGTCGCACATCAATCGCGGAATACATCGCTGAACGCTTCCGCCGTTGACAACTCTATCCGATCGCGCGGGCGATCTCATAAATCGCTGCGGTATTCAGCACCTTGTCGTTGGACAGAAACAACTGTTGAATCGCGGCGGTGTGGATCTTCATTTTCGTGCCGCCGACGCCGATCGCCCCATAGCAGATCACGCCGTTTCGCTCGACGCCCTTGTCGAGCATGTCGATTCCTCCAATCCCCGCGGGGGGCACAGCGTTGAGGTCCGCAGCCACCTTCAGTGTCGGGATCGACGCCCAGCGTGCGGCGGAAATCAGTTCCGCTCCGGCGGCGCCGGCTCCAACAATGACGTTCACACCGGCGCACGCGGCATCCAGACCCTTCTCGGTCTGCGATTCGCACGGGGCCAACCGTGTCGAATCGACGCACCTGGCCAGGAGCTCGCAAGCAGCTTGCGCCTTTTCCAGCGTCCGTGATGCGAGGCGAACCGCCGCCCCTTGGCCCAAGAGAATCTGCGCGGCCCGCAATCCCACCGGGCCAGTTCCACCCAGAATCAACGCTGAAACCGTGGGTAGCGGTACATGGCGGCCAATGGCAATCACCGTCGCAGCGGCAGTGGTGTTCGAGCCGTTGGAGTCCATCATCACCGATAGCCGCACAGGGCCGAAGAAGGTCTTCTGAACCTTGGCCAGCAGCGCTTCGCCGGCAGCGACGTTGCTGCCGCCGATGAAGATCGCCGTATTCTTCAGGTCCGTGGGCTTGCGGGTGAACATGCCGCCGTGGATGAGTGGTTCCACATTTTCCGGGGTGACGCCGCCGTAGCAGAAGAGTTCATCGGCGCCGGCATCGACTGCAACCACGCGGTCGAATGTGCTCGGCAGGGGATCGGTATCGAACTGGATCAGAATCCGTTTCATCAGCAAGCACTCTCGCAGAGGTCGCAACGCGACGGAAGCCCAGGGACGGCGATCCCTGGGCTTCTTGGTTGACGGACGCGTTCCACAAGCTTCTCAGCCCGCGAAGAACGGGTGTTTGGCGTCGGACTTCTTGGCCAGCATCTCTTCCGCGCTCGGCTCATTCTTCATGGCGCGGGCGATCGAGAGCTTGGTCGCCTCATAGTTGTATTGATAGATCTTCTTGTCGTCCGCCGCTTCCCAGTGAATGAACACGCCGCAAACGATGCAGAGCTTCTCACACTGATCCTTGGGGATGATGCCGGCTTCAACGCTGTCGGCGACGGCGTTGGCGACGGCGGCCTGCGCCGGGCCGAACATCTGCACGGCTTGACGAGCCCCCTTGATGGTCACCTTGGTGATCATGACGGTGGTCGGCTTGACGGCGAGGTTCGGAGTCAGGACGGCCAGCAGGTTGCTGTGGCCCATCTTCTGATCAGCGAGGGCATTGGCGAACGCCTGCCCGACGGGACCGCTCTTGTCACCGATGAGGAGGTCGATGTGGGCGATCTCGTTTCCGTCACCGACGAGGGCTTCCCCGACGTAGAACGACATGTTGAGGCTCCTGAAGTCGAAGTTCGTTGGGCGGCCTCGTCGGCCGCTAGCACCAAGGGGGGCAAGTTCGCGAGGGAACCTTTCCCCGACGATCGCGAGTCATAACATGCGGCTCATGAGATTTCCACCATGCCTTCCAAAACGGGCGGGTGTGTGAAGTTCCGCTGAACCACGGTGCTGCGACCATCCCCGGCTTGCGTGGTGCGGCGAATCATGCCGTCGCACCACGATGTCATTCGCCGATCGACAACAGCACCTTTCCGGCCCTTCCGGGTTGCTCTGCGGCCTCAACCGCGGCGACAACATCGCTGAGCGGAAAGGTTGCGGCGACATCGGCAGTCAGCATCCCCGACTGAATTCCCGTCGACAGCTCACGGATCAATCCCAGCTTGGCCAACAGTCCCTGTTTCCCCATGTAGTGAGTGAGCCAGAAGCCTTCCACACGACTTCCGCTGGTCATCAGCACGCGAGAAGAAAAATTCAGCGGCTCCGAAGACAACGTTCCGTAGACGATGAGCCGCCCATCTTTTCCGAGACATCCCGCCATTGCGGAAGCTGTTGCGCCGCCGACGGGGTCGATCGCGTAGCGAACCCCCTCGGACCCCGTGTGCTTCAAGACCGCACTCATCAACGACTCCGTGGAATCGCGGGCAGGATCGAAGGGAATCACCACATCCGCGCCGAGAGCCTGCAGTTCAGCCGTCCGCTCAGAGGACCGAACGAGATTCATCGTCTTGAAACCGTACCGGCGCCCCAGACGGATCACCATTTTCCCCACGGAGGACGCCGCCGCCGACTGCAAGAGCCACGCGTTGCGCGGGACTGCCAGCAGCTTGCGCGTCAGAATCACCGCCGTGGCCGGATTGACGAAGAACATCGCCGCCTGTCCGTTCGTCAGAGATTGGGGAAGGGGAATCACCGACTTCGCAGAGGCGATTGCAAATCCCTGCCAGTTGCCTGTCACCGATTTCAGTACCGCGACGCGTTTCCCCATCAGGTAGTTGCCAAACAACCCGGCGCGCGCGGCGTCAACGATACCCACTCCCTCGTATCCGGGTACCGACGGCAATGCAGGACGGATGCCATATACGCCGCGAATGGTCATCAAGTCGGAGGGATTGACCGGGCTGGCCAGCATCCGGACGCGTACTTCGCCGACTCCCGGTGTCGGCAGCGGGCGTTCTTCGATTCGCAGGACGTCTCCTGGTTCACCAAAGCGATCAAAGACGGCGGCGAGCATCGGGCATGACCTTCGCGAAACGGATCACATTGCAGTTCGGACTCGCCGGGATGGTATCGGATCGGCCGAACTCGCGGGAGCCGGGAATCGAGAGGGGGGACTTGGAATCACGCGAGCCGATCGGATGTGATCCATTCGGTGGAACAGCGGCGACGACGAGGCGTGTCGTGAGTGTCTCTCCGCTCCGCGTTCGTCGCCGTCAAGTGGGGGCCGCGGTCGCCGGAATGGGCGGTCGGTCGAGCAGCCGAGCGCTTTCCAGAAGCTGCTGTCGCTGCTCTTGCGTGAGCTGCGTCCACAGTTGGAACAATTCCCCCCATTCCGCACGGTCAATCGCCCCTGTGCTGGGGAGCGTGTCATCGCGGAGCGACTCCATGAAGTCGGCCTCAATGGGTCGGCTGCCGCGAGAGGAAGGCTTGGTGGAAGGCTCGGTGCTCGACTCCAGAACCACGGTTGCGGCAGGAATGGTATCCGCCGCCTGACGCCTCTTGGCCAGCAGCTTTGACAGTCGACGATGTGCGGCCGTCGCCCGCACACTCAACAGGGCGGACCAATCAAAATTCACGGGCGACTGCTGGCTGTACTCCAGCAGCGCTTCGGCGACGGCCGCGCCGGACGGATAACGATCGGACCGCTCCTTGGCGAGCATGCGGAGGCAGATATCCGCCACCTGCGGCGGCAGATCGCGAACGATCTCCCGGGGATCTCGAGGGGGTTGATGCCGATGCGCCTTGATCTTGTCCTTAATCGCCAATACCGGGAAGGGGACCCCGCCGGTCAACGCAAAGAACATGGCGCAACCGAGACTGTAGAGGTCGGAGCGGCCGTCCACGTCGTGGCTGCGTCGCGACTGTTCCGGGCTGATGTAGTCCGCGGTTCCCAGGATCTGATTGGCATAGACCCGCGACAATCGTTCCTGGTTGGGATCATCGGCCAACATGGCGAGGCCGAAATCGATGAGCTTCACCTGACCGTGCCGGGCGCAAAGGATGTTCGCCGGCTTGATGTCGCGATGGACGATGCCGCGGTGGTGCACGTGGTCCAAACCGAGCGCCAACTGGCGAACGAAGCTGCAGGCCTGTCGCCAGGGAACCGGTCCCTGCGTCTCGACAAGTTCCTGCAGCGTGATCGCTTCGAGATACTCCATCACAAGGAGGTACAACGAATCAGCCTGCACGAGCTTGTGGACGTGCACCACGTTTGGGTGACTGAGGAGCAATCCGGCTCGGGCCTCAATCCCAAAATGGGCCAGCATCCGCGGCGAATGGTGGCTGGGAAGCACCTTGAGCGCCACGCGTTCCCGCGAAACCGAATTGCGGCCCCCGTAGATCCAGCACATTCCGCCGGATCCAAGAATTTCGTTGACCTGGAAGACATCGATGTAGAATCCCCGGAATCCGCGTCCCGGCAGATTCGTTTCGATTCGCATGCGATGGCGGCCAAGTCGGATCTCGTCCCCATCCGACAGAATGGCGGACCGAATGGGCTCGCCGTTGATCACCGTCCCCTCGCGACTCCCGAGGTCGCGGATCCGGAGCGTGCCTCCGTCCAGCGAGAGAATGCAGTGTGCCGCAGCGATGTCCTCGGACTTCAAACGCACGTCACAGCCGCGTCCGGAACCGATTAACGTCGTCTCACGCAAGATGTCACGCTCGATCGTGTTGCCCCCCACGTCCGAGAGCAGGAGCGTGGCGTAGACCTGCGCACCCCCAACTTCATCAGTGGGATCGGGGACTGCGGCGGGAGAATCGGTGTTCGTCACGGTGGCTGGCCGAGCGTCTCATGGTCGCAGGCTGCGAAGATATGCAGATTCTTCCGAGAATCTCCCCCTGCGTGAAGAGGTGACCAATCGATTCTTCATCATTCCCTAGCAATCGGGGTCACAGGAACGTCCGAAGAAGCAGATTTTGGCTGATGCAGAACGTCGCCGCCCCGAACGATCAGGTTTGGACAGTCGTCGATGCGCGTTACGCCCATCCCACCGAATTCCCGGCTGGCGCCGCGAAGCTCAGTAAGGAATTCACGCGCCATTCGCGTCGACATGCTTCCGGATCGGCAACATTTACAACCTAGGATTGCCAGATCGCTGAGACTCACCTAAACTCTCACGCGTTCGAGGGGCTGGTCGCAAGGATGCTTCGCAACAACTGGCCCTACAGCCCGACAGGGAAGGTTGGCTGACGATGCGCGCGTCCGCTCATGGATCGATGGCGACGATTCTGCTGCTGGTTCCACTCCTCGCAATTCCCCTGTTTGCCATTTTTGGCATCCCGCAGTTTGCACCTGTCGCGATCAGTCATTCCGAGTCAGACACGTCTCCGCGCGAGCGGACCGCACAGGATTCGAGCGACGCCCCCGCATTCTCTCCTGCACCAGCCTGGAGTGACTCTGGATTTCCGGCGACCGCATCAAATTCGGAAACGGAATGGATGGGCGCATCCCCGGTCGCGGATCCTGGGGCGAGCGTCGATTCGCGAGTTAGAACCGCTTCGGCTACCGAACAAGCCCCGCCATTCGTGATCGACTCTCCGTCGAACAGCGATACCGGCGGCTATCGGCGACTGCAGAGCGGCGCTGGCGTCAGCAAGACCCACGAGCGCGGCGGCGTCACAACAATTGCCGTTCGCGAACTTCCGGACAGGGGACTGACCTGGAAATCGGCGGTGGAGCGATTGAATCGTCTGGAAATCCGCAATTTTCGTTTAGAACCGGGCCAGCAGTTGGGGCAGTTTGTGTTCATTTGCTCGTACACGCCGCAGCACAGCCCGCGGCTTTCGTACCGATTCGAAGCGCAGGCGGATGAGCCGCTGCGTGCCGTCGAAAAGGTGCTGGAGCAAATCGATAACTGGATGGCGGCGCGATGAATTGGGCCACCGTCGCACTGAGCCGGCTGCCAAGAATTTGGTCGCCAGAGGCTCGTTCGGGACAGACTTGGTCATTCTGGCTCCGTCGGAATGACGAAGCCGTCTCGTTGCCGATCGGTGCAGTCGACCGGCGCCTGCGTCGAACCCAGAAAATGGCGCGTGTCGAAACCGCCCTGCTCGTCGCCGATGCTCCGACATCCCCCCGTAAACTTGTGCAATTTGCCACGCTGGCGGATGTCAGTGAAGCCACTGCGATCATCGACATGCTGAATCAGGCGTACGATCTCTCGGGATCGCCGTTTCGAATTGAGCGCGTCGCGACCGGGTATCAGATGTTGACGCGTCCCGAATTCGCCCACTGGCTGGGGCGCTTGCACCAGCGACAGGCGGATTTGAAGCTCACTCCGGCAGCCTTAGAGACGCTCACGATCCTCGCCTACCGGCAGCCGCTCACGCGCGCTGACCTGGAAGCCGTAAGGGGGGTGCAGTGTACTGATATCCTGAAGATGTTGATGGACCGGGGTTTGGTGCGGATTGCCGGAGAAGACAACACTCTGGGACGCCCATTTCTCTACGAGACGACACGCCGATTCCTGGAAACTCACGGGCTCCGGAGCTTGGACGACTTGCCGCGCGCTGACGAGCTCCGTGTTCGTCGGTCGAGCAGCGAGGCGGTTGCTTTGGATGTCGACGCTGCGTAACTCAATTTCCTGCCCCGCAGGTCAACGTCTCCGCTTCTCCTTGATCGGCGCGTCGCCCCGAACTCTGCGCAGACCACGCCCTCCGCGCAGTTTTCCGCGTTGGGCGGCGTTCCGACGTCACCGGTCGTTCGGAAAATCGAAAAGTGATTTCGCCTCCGCCAAATATGCTTGTGTTTGTGAATTTTTCTCTTTAGCATCTTGACAGCGGGGTCGCTACATGCCCTGCGATGTTCGTCGTTCTTTCGCAGGCTGGCGCCGACTCGCGGTGGAGGCAGGATCGTGCAGACTTTGATCGCCGACGAAGTGGACAATGTTGCGACCGTGGATCCCGTAGAGGAAATGCGGCTCAGAACCTGGGCGCGGAGGCATTATGCCGCCGCTGCGGACCGCGACGCGACTTGGCACCCCATTGTTCTCGACGAAATGAACCGCCGCGATCAGGAGTGCGGCGACCCGCCGCGCCGTCCGCGGTAAGTGAGCGTGTGCCTGTCGTCCATTTCCCGGGCAACGCGTCGTGTGCACGCTAACGGGGTGGCGAGTCGGTGCCACGTAGACTTACGGTAACCAGCTTTTCCCGTTTCGACGTGATCACCCAGCGCCAGAGGCAGAGTCCCGGAACCGCGGCAACGGCGAACCAGGGAAGCAAGGCGACCACGATCAGCAGTGCCGTCCGCAAGACTGTCAACAAGATCGTGCAGGAATCCTCGAGGACCCTGGCGATCTGAGACACCAGGGACCCCTGTGCGACCCAGCCAATGCGCACGAGTTCCGTCGCGGAAATCTGAACCGTGGCATAGGTCGTCTGTTGTTCCAGAAAGCGTTGACGCCCCACCGCCTGCTCGATTTCTTCGCGCACGCGCGAAAGCTCCTTCTCGACAGCGAGAACATCCACGAGCGCCCCCGTCTGTTCGGTGAGCAGAGTTTGCAGCCGCACTTCTTCCAGACGCTTGGTTGCCAATCGAGCATCAAGATCAACGAATTGCTCGGTCACATCTTCGGCGCTCTGCTGAGTCCGCAAAGTTGTTCCCCAGCTCGCACACTCAACGAGGAATTGGGAGTAGCGAGATGAAGGAACACGCACAGTCCAATGCCCAGACTGCAGCCCAGGCTGAACCTGACTCGATTCCAGGTAGCCCTCATGTGCGTCGACGGCAGCCATCAATTGGGATTGCAGCGTATTCAGACTGGCAACGCGCAGTTCGATGGAGGCACGATCAATGATCTTCCGCTGTGGCGTGACATGTCGTCCCGGCGCCGCCGCGGCGGGTTGATCGGCTGCCTGCGGAATGCCCTGAGCCGCACAACCGGCCGCCAGCAAAACGCTCACGAGTGCGATTTGATGCATCGATCATTCCCGCGGCACGGAACGTCTGGTGGAAATCACTCACGGAACAAGACGCGAACATTTCACCTTTATTCCCGATCGGGTCTAGATTTTCCGGCAGCAGCCGTGACTTCTCGACGGGAGCCATTCGGATAGAATCGACGGTTATGGAAGCACCACCGTACGACGTCATTATCGTCGGGCAGGGACTCGCGGGAACCGCCCTGGCTTGGAAACTCAGATGGTCGGGGGCGCGGGTGCTGATCGTGGATCGGAATGCTGCGGAAACGTCCTCTAAGATCGCAGCCGGGTTGATCACGCCCATCACCGGTCAGCGTCTGGTCGTCAGTTGGCGGCTTGCAGAATTGTGGTCGGCTGCGGTTGCGTTCTACCGTCGCGTGGAACAAGCGACCCAGACGAAGTTCTTTCGCCAAACTCCGATGATTCGCTTCCTGGCGACCGATGTTGAGCGATCGCGTTTTTTCGATCGGACTCAGGATCTTCAATTTCATGCCTTGGTGCGTTTTCCCCCGGAACCTGCCCCGAGGGACGACGAGTTCATCGATGCCGGTTCTGCCTTCGAGATGCTCCTCGGAGGTCAGCTCGATGTGCCTGTGTATTTGCGGTCATCTCGGGCGGCGTTTCTGGAGCAGGATTCCCTGTTGACGGCAGACCTCGATTTCCCGAACGATTTGGTGTTGGATGCGGAAATCGTCCGGTTGCCTCGTCTTAACGTTGCTGCCCGCCGGATCGTGTTTTGTCAGGGGGTCGATGCGATGTCGAACCCCTGGTTTCGAAAGGTCCAGTTCAAACCGGCGAAAGGGGAACTGTTGACCCTGAAAATTCCAGGGCTTCACGAAACGCGCATCGTTCATCGAGGTATCTGGTTGGCTCGGATCGAGGGCGATCACTATCGCGCCGGCGCCACCTACGAATGGCGGCGACTTGACCACAGCGCCACGCCGGAAGGCCGCGCTGAGATCGAGTCACGGTTGCAGGAGTTTTTGCGGCTTCCCTACCAGGTTGTCGATCACACGGCCGCCGTCCGACCGATCCATCGCAATCAGTACCCTGTCGCGGGTTTTCACCCGGACGAACCGCGACTCGGCTTGTTCAATGGGCTCGGCTCGAAGGGAGTGTTGCAAGCGCCGTACTTCGCGCACCATCTGGTGCGTGTGCTTGCCGGTGAAGAGTTGTTGGATGCCGAGATCGACGTCAATTCGAAGACGGACCTCCGCGGATGCCGCCCCTGACGGAACAAGCCCATCAATTCGTCCGAGACGCGGTGCGGGGTGCATAACAGCATTCATTTTCTTGCTGAGCGGCGTTGTTGGCGAGTCGTGGTGTTGGGGGGATTCCGACGGTAGTGGAGGTTGCCGGGTCGGCGCTGGATGAAGTGGGCGAGTTGGTCGCCGTCACTGAGTTGGGCGG
>JANRLN010000124.1:0-3913 GCA_033762515.1 Planctomycetaceae bacterium | reverse complement strand
TTCTTCTCTACCATCCCCGCCTTCGACGGCTTCGACTGGAGTTCTGTGAGCGAGCGGCGCGTCGATCCAATTCTGGATCGCTGCAATTCGATCCCCTCAACAGAATGCGCTCGGATCTTCAGGATCTTTCGCATGGTCGAGTCTCTGGCCAATCCGATTGGGACCCAGGTTCTGATCGAGGCCGCCCGCGACGTCAATCTCGAAATCGCCCAAGCGATCAGTCAAAAGCAGAACGGCTACGAGCGCGCCCTCTGGTGCTACATGCAGGACAAGCGGATCGTCGAGGGCGCGCGTACGCTCGCCCATATTGACAACCTGCCGAAGCGATCCTGGGAGACGATGAAGAACCTCCCCACGAAGCCCATCGACGTCACGCCGGAGATGCTGGCGGAATTCGGGCGAGGACTTTCTGGATTCTTCTGGACGACGCAGGGCCGCGGCGACAGATGCGAAGTGGAGCACCGGCGCCGGGAAGGTGAGGTCGATTGCTTCTTCGCACATCCAGCCGATTACATCGATGAGAGCTTCGGCTATGACGAAGATGGGCAATTCGAGTTCCGGCGCTGGAATCCGGCATTTGAGGTCGTGTTCGGGTACCACCGCGCAAACGGGACGACGGATGTTTTCGCCCAGGGCGGCCGGAAGGTCCGCGACTCCTTGTCGCAGATCTTCGCGCGAGCGGTCCTTGGTGTTGATCACATATCGGAAACGGTCGCGGAGGATTGTTTCGATCTGGAACTCTTCAAGAATCCTGCCATTACGTTTCCGACGAATCCCGCCGACAACATCAGCGCGGTCCGGGTCCTGGCATTGCGCCTGCAATTCCATGGGAACCGCGGCGGACGCATCACGGTCGCGATCGACGGCAGGTCGAAGGAGGGTTCAGTATATGACGTCATCGCCGACAAGCTGGCCGAACGGCACGCGAGACTGACCAGCGCCACAGTTCTTGGGGTGACGATGCAGGCGTTCTTGCGGGGCGCCGACGGAAAAGACCGGAGCCTGACCTTCAAGATTTCCGCGCCCGCGTTCTGCGACCTCGAGGATAGTCCGGAAGAGCAACGGCTGCGGCGCTACCTGAGCGACTGGAAGATCGAAAAGCATGCCAACGACTTGGCAACGGCTGCTTGAGCGTCTGGCCTCGGGCGACTCTCTCGTCGGGGCTGATGAGATCCGGGTCTGGGGCAAGTCCGATTTTGATTGCGCTGTTGCGCTGGGCATTCTGCGCGAGACTGAAACGGCGCGCTGGATCATTTGCGATGCCTGCCCCGAACGTCACTGGTCCGAAGTCACTTGGGTGGCCGATGGCCGGCGTGCTTTCATTGCCTGCCCGGAGGAAGGTACCGTCAATGTCGAGCCCAAGCGGTTGCGGCAGTGGCGAATCGACGCCGGGCGGTTGGCCGAGGTGGTCGCCCGGGCACTGGATCTGTCCGGGGCCGGCCATCCGATCGATCTTGGGCGCCTCTTTCACCTGGGCCGCCGCCGGCTGGCTGGACGGTTCCGGGACCTTTTCCTGGTTGGCGACGATACGGCCGACTTGAGCGGCGATTTCGAGAAGCTTTTGCGCTACGACGGCTGGACGTCCGGCGCAGTCCTGGTGCCGCGCGCCGACGGCTGCGGCGGCGGGGTTCCCTCGAAGTTGCGCGTCATCGACCTTGGTTCGACCAGCCAACTCAATGGCGAAGCGTTGACCATCGATCTTGACTACATCGCCGACTGCTTTGGGGACGAAGCGCCAGCGCGGGCTGACCGCGTCCAAACCATCCCCGCCCCGCCAGGCTCCGTCTGGAGCGAGGTGAGTATTGTCCTCCACGACACCTTCATGCAGGTGGCGATTCGCGGGAAGGAGACAGAGCGGGACTATTCGCAGGCGGGATTCCGAGATCCGGACCAACGCCTCGAATTGCTCAAGCTGTTTGCCGCGGCACGGGGTACGCTCGACGCCGACAAGATCGCCTCTGTTCTTCAGGGAGATTCTCCCGCCAAGACGCGTGTCAGCCGGCTCCGTCAATTGCTTCAGGAACTCATCGACATCGATGGCGATCCGATCGAGAACAACAAGAAGGCCAACGCATACTGCAGTCGGTTCGAAATCCGTCTGGCCAACGACTGGGGCTATCCCACGCCGGCAGGGGCGACCTGGCTCGACTTCAGCTTTCATGAACGCAGTGACGGGCGTTTCCTGGTGAGCGCCGTCGAGACGCAAAGATTCCGCGCCCTGAACCACCGAAGTGAATCCGGCCGGGCGGCGGGCGAAGTGGCACAGCGGAGCGCACCAGGCGACCACCTCTACTCACTGGAGGAGTTACGGCTTCGCACTCCCGGCGGCAAGCTCACCGCCGAGGGGATGGCGTTCATCAGGCTGATCCGTTCCGGCGGCCGCCTCGCGGAGCGCGGGGACGATCTAACCGTGCTCAAGCTCGCCAAGCTGCTGAGGGAATGGGCGGGAGTTGAGGCGCAGCCGTTCCGATTCAGCGAAGGTGCCGGCTCATGGACGGCGTTGTTCGCCTGTTCGAGCGAAGTCCGAGCACCAAAGTGACACGTCACCGTGGGTAGTGGACCCGCCCGAAAATATCTTCGAACTGAATCACTCCTGTTTTCAGCCACATAGCAAATTGAGGCGCCGCGCCGGGCCGGCTTGGGTGACATGTCACCCAGCCAGTAGCAGAGGCCACGATGAATTCGGCACCTTCTGCTACGAAGACAAAAAACGACCAGAGCCAGGCTCCTCCGGGCGTCAAGAGTGACACGGAGAACCTGGTTCGGGAGGCTTTCAACGACATCGCTCTTGTCATCGGCGGCGTCGCTGTCCTCCACCATCTCGATGACGACCTGACCTGGACGCTCATGAAGCGGTTGGACCGGATTCGCGTCCGCCTGCTGCGCGATCTCAAGGGGACCTCCCGCCGCGACGACTTCGAGCCGGCCGTTGCCCAACCCCCGCGCGTGCATGCCGCGGTGGATGAGTTTCTAGTCCGCAATCGCGCCGGGATGGGGGAGTGACGCCGGCCATGCAGCCATATCTCCGATTGACGCAACTTTCGGCTCCCCGGCAGGCTCTGGTGCGCCTCCTCCAGTCGATCAACTTCGGCTACGTGGAAGGCCTCGAGGTCCGCCGCGGCGAGCCGGTCTTCAACCCCGCCCCGATGGTCTATGTCGAGGTGAAGCTGGACGCAGCGGCCGCCCCTCGGCCGGAGATGGAGTCGGCAGACTTCGAACTGCGAAGTGAGGTCGTCCGGCTGGTTGAGCAGTTCGATGAACTCGGCGATGGCTCAATCGAGCGGATCGACATCCGCCATGGCGTTCCGAGGCGGGTCGTAATCGAGCGCCCTATCCAGGGGGTGCGGCGATGACGTCATCGGCGATCGCACCCCTGGCCGACATTACTCCTTATCTGCTCCAGCAGACCGCGTTGCGGGCCAGCCTCCTGCAATCGAGCTTCGGATTCGCCGCGGACGAATGGGACGATCTGCGGCAGGACCTGGCACTCGATTGCCTCCGGCGCCTGCCCAGATTCGACGGCTCGCGCGGGAATTGGAAAGGGTTCGTGCACGGTGTCGTTCGCAACCACGCCTGCGTCCTGGCCTCGCGGCACGCTCGCCGTCGTCAGTTCCAGTCGCTGGAGAGCAACAACGATTCCGAAGCCCTGGATGCAATTGTTCATGAAATATGCTCCGACGACTTCCGCCCGGTGCTGGAACTCGGCCTCGATACGGAGCGTGTTCTCGCCAGCCTGCCCGAAGATCTGCGAAGGATCGCCTGGTATCTGGCCGAGATGCCCATCTCGGCCGTGCGCAGGAAGACCGGGCTCACGACGGCGCAGATTGACCAGCGGATCAGGCGGATTCGGGCGGCATTCATCGCGGCAGGCATTACTCCGGCCGGCAGCGGAGGCGCCAGGTGATACCTCTCC
>JANRLN010000123.1:0-2745 GCA_033762515.1 Planctomycetaceae bacterium | reverse complement strand
GATGGTCTCGCATGCAAACGCGCTGCCTGTGCAAGCCCCTCCCCTTCAGGGGAGGGGTTGGGGTGGGGCGTTAAACCAAACAGCGCTGTTAGAGGACATGAGGGGCTGGAGTCCCGGGATTGTGCGGGGATGGGCGGGATTTCGCGGGGCATAGTGGCGGATTTCCGTGGTTCCTCGGCATAGCAGGGGTATCGGGCGCGGCGGTTTCATTGTCTAGAGTCGTGGTTGATTTAGACGATGGACGGCCAAGAGCGGCTGGAGTCGCGGTGCCCGCGTGAAACTCCTCTCATTGGCGGATTTGCGGCCTCTCAGAGGGCCTTGAGGGCAGTGTGAAGGCGCGCGAACCGGGACGTAACCGGGGCAAATGCGCGCCCAGTTGGCGGGAGCGTGCCCCAGTTTCGATTATCGGCGGAAATGCGGCCTCTCAGGGCACGAGGCGGGTGCTCCGGCACCGAGCCAGAGGCGTCGGAACTGGGGCAGGATTTGGCGGGCCGATCAGTTGTCCTCGCGCTCTCTGTTGCCAATACATCGAGCCGGGTAGTCAGCCCCCGAGCGATCGCCGGGTGATCGAAGTGGTACCGAGGGTCTCAAGACTGCCACTGGTTACATTGCGCAGCACATCGAGGCATGGAAACCATCCCGATCCACCAACTCTATTGCGCTTCATGTAGCGAGCAACAAAAGCCTTTGACCATGGTCCACCATCACGAGGGGGCATATTCGACTCAAGTGTCTGACCAGCCCTTGTAATCGTCTCAACGTCACCAATAATGCGACCGCAGCTATAGCCGTTTATCGTTGATGAATACGGAAAAATGCGAGGCGCGAGTTCGGTGACGATCTCGCGGTCTACGGTTACCGATCGAAACCCGCTCATATCTTGCCGATAGGCCCTTAGGCAGGTGTGTCCTTGCCCCGTCGAGGTCCAGCAGCGCAATGCCATCTCGGCTGCACCATCCTCCGACGCAACTCTTGCGAAACGACTGCCGTCGTCGAGTTGACTCCATTTTGCCTCAATAAGCAGTGGCGACGGCTCACTGTCGGTACCGAGCGAATTTCCCCAAATAACCAAGCCAAATAGAGTAGCACCACCCAAGATCAGTACGAACAGCGCCGTCATATCGTATGAGGTCAAGCCCCGCCTTTTGCCGCCGCCGGTCATCGAACCAGATAGGACCATAGGGGAGAAGTGAACTGCAAGACGATCAATATTGTCAAGATGACCGCCTCACTGCTGCGCGTGATCGAGACAACCCTTGCTCTCAAAGCTTCTTCACCACCGCGACGACCCGGCCGATGATGCTCAGCTCACCATCGTGGGCGACCTCGGGTCGGACGCTTTGGTTGCTCGACATGATCTTCACACTCCCGTCGGGCATGGGCCGCAGCCATTTGATCATGCCGGTTTCGCCATAGGCGAACGCCCAGATCAGATCGGCCATGTGTGGCGATTGCTGGCGGCGATCGATCAGCACAATATCACCCTCGCGAATTTCCGGCTCCATCGAATTACCCTGGCCGCGCGCCCAGAACAGCTGATCCGGCGGACTGTCGGTGAAGTTTCGCAGCCATGCGCGCGAGAAGGTGCGCGGGGCGGCGTCGGGATTGTCGTCGAGATAGGTTGCGCCCAGGCCGTAGCGCAGGTCGATCTCGGCGACCTCTACCTGGTCGGGGCGATCGATTCGGACCGGGGACTGAAGCGGCGTTGGGCCTGCGTCAAATTCGAGGCGACGATCGCGGGTTGTGATCGCGAGGTTCTCGCCCGTCAGCAGGAAGTCAACATTGCACCCAAACAGGCCAGCCAACCGGGGCAATGTCTCCATCGGCCACGCGCGACGTCCGTGCCAGTAATGCGCAGCTGACGACGAGGGCACGCCGACCTCCTTCCCGAGCGATGTCGCGTTGAATCGCTTCATTTGCGCCAAGCGGCGAACGCGCGCAGCTACGTCCACTATTAGGGCTTGATCTTCCCGGTTAAGGGAATTAGCGTCCCGTACCGTGGAATTTGGAAGGTTATCAGCCATGGGCGGCACCGCCATTCACCGGGAGGACGTCAAAGCGCTCCTCCGCAAGCGATACGGATCGATTGAGGCGTTTCAGGATGCGCGGGGCCTCACAGGCCAGCAGGTGCGCGATCTGCTGCGTGGAAAGTCGAACGCCGCGAAGGCTGCTGTCGCCGAAGAGCTGGAAATCAGCCCGGATCATCTCGTCATCACAACCGGCACACTCCCGAAACGTGGAACGCATAACACCCGTTCGCGCGCGACGCATCGTCTAAGTGAGGCTGCGGAATGAGCGGCGTCTTCGACACGGTGGCAGTCCTCCGGAAGATTCACCCGGAGGACATTAAGGCCGCGCTGCGGAAGCGTTTCAAATCCGTGGCAGCTTTCGAGCGCGCTCACGGGCTGCCTCGCGGCTCCGTCACCGATCTCTTTCGTGGACAGACTTCACATAGAGTCGCCAACTGCGTCGTCGCGGCATTGCCGAACGACTTGGTGATGGCGGTTATTGCCCCGCTGCAGAGCGATCAGCGCGGGCAGGTTGCGCAAGGCAAGATCGATCGCGTGATCGGCGCGCTTAGCCTGAGCGACGAAGACGAAGCTTTTGTGCCAGTTCCCGAATCTGTGCGACCTTCAGCATCGCATTCACGGGATCAAGAGATTGATCAACGAGCCAGTCCGCCAACCCCTCAAGCGCCTCGGCGGATTGCACTGCCTGAGCGTATGGCAAGAGCCGTTGCTGATG
>JANRLN010000122.1:0-1993 GCA_033762515.1 Planctomycetaceae bacterium | reverse complement strand
GCCTGCGTCCGCACCAGCGGACTATTCGCCAACGCCAACGCCTGCTGCGGGATGATGCTGTCGGTTCGTCGGTAGCACTCGTTGGGACTGGCGGCGTCGAACAGCACCAGAAACGTCATCTGCTTTTCGTAAGCATGGCGGAAGTACACGCTGCGACGCGGGACGGTTTCCCCCTCGGTGAAGTCAATATCCGGTCCGCCGCGCGTGAGGTCCAGCGAACCGGAGACGGCGAGGAGGCTGTCGCGCACCGCCTCGGCTTCCAACCGGCGAATCGGGGCCTTCCAGAGGCGACGGTTGTCGCGGTCGTGCACACTATTGGCCGCCGCAAGTTCCGGCGACGTCGACGACGCCAGCCGGTAGGCCCGCGAAGTCACGATCTGGCGATGGAGATGCTTCAGGCTCCACCGGTGCTCCATCAGATCAACGGCCAGCCAGTCCAGGAGATCTGCCAGCTCCGGCCGCGGCGAACGCAGGCCGAAGTCAAACATGTTCTCCACGATGGGGCGGCCGATGTGCCGCTGCCACACGTGATTGACTGCAACCCGCGCGGTCAAGGGATTGCTGCGCCCCGTAATCCATTGGGCCAAAGCCAGCCTTCGGCCGGTGCTCGTCCGCGGGGACTCCTTGCCGAGCGGAGTGTAAGTTCCGTCGGTCCTGGTGAACTCCGCCTCGGCTTCGACGAGTTTCTTCTGAGCGGCGGCGACGGCCTCGGCGGCCTTCTTCGCGGCTTCCGAGTCCGGCTTGGCAGGGGACTCGTGCTGTTTCAATTCCGCTTCGAGCACCGCGAATCGCGCGGCCGCGACCCGCTGTTGACGCTCGGCATTCAGGGCCGTCCGGGCCAGACGCTGCATTTCCTCACCGGGAGTCTGGGCTTCGAGATACTTCGCACGGTCGGCGGCGATGCGAGCCGCGAGCGCCGCTTCCGCAAGTTCTTCTCGCTGCAGGCGCGCCTGGGCCAGGTCCAATTTCCGACGAGCGACCTGCAGGTCCTTCTGCGCCTGGTCGACATCCCCGGCGTGTCGCATGCTGCTGAAGTTCAGCGCCACGTCCGTCGCTGGTGTGAGGGGCTTGACCTGCAGACCGGAAAATTCGGCCGCACAATCAAACGTCCACAACGACAGCTTGCCCGGCGAGCGATCGTGGTTCAACTGGTAGAACAGGGCCGGTTGGCCGTTGATGTACGCGTTGATCGTACGGCTGCGGACGCGCACTTCGAGGGTGTACTCCTGACCGCGCTCAATGGGAAAGGGGCGTTCTGCCTCTTTGGGATACTGAGCGGCTCCGCGTTGCAGCAGGAACTGAATCTTCGGCGAAGACGGGTAGGCGCTGACATACACGGCGTCGCTCCGCTCCGGGCCGTGGTCATCAAAACTGAGGCCGACAGAGTGATACGTCTGCCCCCCGATCAGCCGAAACTTCACGATCGCCACGAAATCTCGCGGCAGATCGATCTGCGAGACCAGTTCGCTCTTCTGTGAGGAGACCTGCGTTTGCCTGGCTCCGTCGGGTCCGAACGACCAGTCGCCGGAACGAATCGTCCAGACGTCATCGCGGCGCTGGCGAAAATCATCCGCGAGGTAAAGCGGCGTGACGGCTTCCAGCGCGTCGGCAGGCTGGTTTTCGAACTTGTTGAGACTGTCTTCGGCAATTTCGAGACCGAGGGCCGCCAGTTTGACGTTCTTGCGGGCTTCACCCACCTCGCCTGCGGCAGCCTGCTGCATCTGCTCCAGGACATGCGGCTTCACGTGCGGATAGTATGCGATCACCGGCAAAGTCACAGGAGCGGGAGTCAGGACCGCTTGAAAGATCCCCGGCAACCCCGCCGTCAGCGGCTGTTCTTTTTTCGGCTGCTTCTCGTTGCCGCGGACGAAGAGATACGTGGGCAATTCCGGCTGGGCATCGAAGGCCCGGGCGAGTCCGTCTTTTTCGATGTTCGGCTGCCCCGGCAAGATGTCGGTGCGGATCTCGTGCGGCTCGAAGACCGCGCGAAGGG
>JANRLN010000121.1:0-3382 GCA_033762515.1 Planctomycetaceae bacterium | reverse complement strand
ACCGACGAGCAGAAGCAACTGGTCAAGGACTACCCGTTCCTGAACGTCAATCGCGGCACCGTCTATCTCTATCTTCCCGATCGGCTCACAGGCTTTTTGAAGAAATGGGATGGCCTCGCGGAGGAGACCCGCAAACGTCGTCCAGCCGACGATTTGATTCATTGTCTCACGGAGAATCCCGGACAGGCCCCGGTGGCCAAGCTGTTTTCCCGGGGCGATTTTCAACAACCGCGCGACGAGATCCCGCCGGGCGAATTGGCGATCCTGAGTTCCGGCGCCGTGATCCCGGTCGATGATCCCGGCGTGCCGACCACGGGTCGACGCCTCGCGTATGCACACCAGCTCACCAGCGGCCAGCATCCGCTTGTTGCGCGCGTGCTGGTCAATCGCATTTGGCTGCATCATTTCGGTCGCGGACTGGTTGCAACCCCCGGTGATTTCGGAATCCTCGGCGAACTCCCCAGCCACCCGGAGTTGTTGGATTGGCTGGCTGCGGAATTCATGTCTTCCGGCTGGCTACTAAAGCCGCTGCAGCGGTTGATCGTCACCTCTGCAACGTATCGCCAGTCCTCGCACCGTCGCGACGACCTGGACGCCGTCGATTCAGAGAATCGGCTCCTCGGCCGCATGAGCGTTCGCCGACTGGAGGCCGAGGTCATTCGCGACTCGCTGCTCCTCACGTCGGGCCGTTTGTCGGACAAATTGTACGGTGCTCCGATTCCCATCATGCCAGATGAGGTAGGGCAGATCGTGGTGGGGATCGACACCCGCGACTCAGCGGGCCGCCCCTCGGGGAAAGTGGAGCCGCTGGGTGAAGACGCGTTCCGCCGCAGTCTGTATGTCACCGTACGTCGCACCTTGCCCTTGGGCATGCTGGAACCTTTCGACGCCCCGGTGATGTCGCCCAATTGCGAACAGCGTGCGTTTTCGACAGTGGCTCCCCAGTCCTTGCTGATGATGAATAACACCTTCGTGGTGGATCACGCCGCCGCGATGGCGCAGCGTTTGAAAGCCGAAGTCGGTGACGATCCGAATGCCCTAATCGTCGCCGCGTGGCGCGAGTGCTTTGGCCAGACGCCTTCCGAGAGCAACCGTGCCGAAGGCTTGGCCTACTTGATCGAACAGATCCAATTTTTCACGGCGAATCCAGTGTCGAACCTGCCGAAAGACTCTCCCAAAGACGCCACGACCCTCGCCTTGGCGACATTGTGCCAGGCGTTGACCAGTTCGAATGCGTTCCTGTATGTCGATTAATCGGGCTTCGGGCCTCGGGATTCGGGTTTCGCAGAGGTGCTGCGATGGCGCAGACGGTGAGCTTTCGGGATCTGGATGTTTGGAATAAGTCGATGCTCCTCGCTGAGCAGGTGTATGAAGTGACGCGCAAACTTCCACGTGAGGAATTGTATGGAATTACTGCTTAGATCCGACGAGCCGTGATTTCGATTCCCAGCAACATCGCCGAGGGCTACGGCATCGGCGCCGGTGGGTATCGGCGACATGTGATGATCGCCCGCGGCTCACTCATGGAACTCGAAGTGCAGCCGGAACTTGCCTTGAGACTGAAGCTCATCGATCGAGAATCGATCGTCCCCGTCTGGCCTTTGGTTCAAGACGTAGGCCAGATGCTCACTCGACTTGGTTTATCACTTGGCGAGATTTGAAAGTCTGCGAAACCCGAATCCCGAGGCCCGAAACCCGATGAATCCCTCTCGCCGCCATTTCGTTGCCCAGTCGGCTTTCAGCCTCAGCGGTATCGCTTTGGCGTGGCTCCTCAAACAGGATGGCGTCAACGCCGCCCCCGCAAAGCCGACGCTGGAGCGTCAGACCTTTGATCTCCGCCCCAAACGCCCCCAACAGGCGCCGCAAGCAACGGCGATGATTTCGCTGTTCATGCAGGGAGGCCCCAGTCACATCGATCTGTGCGACCCCAAGCCTGAACTTCAGAAACGCCACCTCGAAAAGTTTCCCGGCGAGATCAAGTACGACAACGCCGCCGAGGCCTCCGCCAAGCTTTTCGCCAGTCCCTGGAAGTTTCACAAGCACGGCGAAGTCGGCATGGAACTGAGCGAACTCCTGCCCCACCTGGGGAGAGTGGCGGACGATGTCTGCCTGATCCGCTCGATGCACACCGGGGTCAACAATCACGGCCAATCGATCAATGCGCTCAATACGGGTCGCGTGACCCCCGGCCGTCCGGCGCTGGGGTCTTGGATGACCTATGGACTCGGTTCTGAGAGCCAGAATCTGCCGGCGTTCGTCGTCCTCACCGATCCCGGCGGTTTGCCGGTGCTGGGAGTCGAAAACTGGCAAAACGGCTGGCTCCCTTCGCTCTATCAGGGGACCGTCGTGCGACCACAGGAGCCGCGGATTCTGAATCTCGATCCCCCGGCGCATCTGCGGGGTGCGGCACAGGAGCGATTTCTGTCGTATCTGCAACAGGTGAATCGGGGACACCTGGATCAGCATCCTGGGGAAAACGACCTTTCGGCCCGCATGCAGAGCTACGAACTCGCCGCCCGCATGCAGACCGCGGCGAAGGAGGCCCTGGATCTGTCGCAGGAGTCGGAGGCGACGCATAAGCTGTACGGCTTGGATCAACCTGAAACGCGCGACTACGGTTCCCGCTGCTTGATGGCGCGGCGACTCATCGAACGCGGAGTGCGCTTCGTTCAACTCCACACCGGCAATCAAACCTGGGACCATCACGGCGGCATTGAAAAGAGCCTGCCCGCGGTCTGCAAACGCACCGATCAAGCTGCGGCGGCCCTGATTCAGGATCTCAAGGCGCGGGGGCTCCTCGACACCACGCTCGTTCACTGGGGAGGCGAAATGGGGCGACTCCCGGTGATTCAGAACGAGAAGAACATCGGACGCGATCACAACACGTACGGCTTCAGCATGTGGCTTGCCGGCGGAGGCGTGAAGCGGGGGCTTGTTTACGGGGAGACCGACGAATTCGGCCACAAAGCCGTCAGCCATGTGGTGAGTCACTCCGACTATCACGCCACGCTGCTCCACTTGTTCGGGCTCTCGCCCGAGCAAGTTTCCTTCAATCGTCCCACGGGCCCCGGCAGCCTCATTGACGGGCAAGACGCCCACATCGTCTGGGACATTCTGCAGCGCGGCAAGGAGGCCGCAGGCTAGCTATCCCTGGGTGTCTGGAAAGACGTTGCACGGTTGGAGCCGTCGTTCCGCCGCCACCCACTTCGCGACGCCGACGAAGGCCCCGGCGGGATCGACAAGAGCGACGTCTTCGCCGTCGGTCAGTTCGGTGCGATCCCACCCTTGCACACTGCGGCCGCAACGAATGCCTGCGACGTCGACTTCGGCGATTTCCACGCGGCGGGTGGCTGGGGCGCGGGACAACGCTGGTCGAAGCCGA
>JANRLN010000120.1:0-11176 GCA_033762515.1 Planctomycetaceae bacterium | reverse complement strand
CCTCAAAGGGTTGCGCGACAAAGCCGATGAAGAACGCCGGGCCATCCTCGGCCGATTGTTCGTGCAACTTGCCGAGCACCTCTCGACCGAGCAGCAGTCCAAGCTGAACGACGTGATTGCGGCCGCGAAAGCCCCGGCTGTCGGGAAGTAGCGTCCAATTGCCGTGCTGGCTGACTTCTTGTCGGTCAAAAGACTTTTCGACCACATCATGCGGCCGGGGGGCCGTGCCGCTGCGGGGAGACTCCATCCATGCGCGCCTGTTGCCTTCTGATCGTAGGGCTGTTGCTGACCACTTCCGTTAGTGCGGCCCCCCCCGCCGTTGTTGCCGAAGTCGACCGACACATCGCAACCGCTTGGACATCGCAAGGGATTACTCCCGCCGGTGATGTGGACGACGCGGCTTATCTGCGACGGGTCACCCTTGATCTGACGGGAACACTGCCTGCTCCGGAACGGGTGCTGACCTTTGAGAGCGACAATTCCGCGGACAAACGGCAACGCCTCGTGGATGAGTTGCTCAAAGATCCCGGATATGCCCGGCATTGGGCCACCTATTGGGAGAACATTCTCTTCGGACGACTGACTCGCGAAGCCTACCTCGACCGCAACGGTTTCCGAAAATGGCTGAATGCGGAATTCGCACAGAATCGCAAATGGGACGACTTCGTGATGGAGCTGGTTACGGCGGAAGGCTACAACACCGCAACGCGTCCCAAAGGGGGAATTGAAGATCCTCCCAACATCGACAAAGAAGCCAATCCGGCGGTGAATTACTTCCTGCGCTACTTCCGGGCGCTCCCCGAGTTCGCGGGGGCGACCTCCAAGACTTTTCTCGGCGTGCAGATTCAATGCGCCCAATGCCACGATCACAAGACCGAAAAGTGGACGCAGCAGGACTTCAAGCAATTCACTGCGTTCTATGCCAAGACCTGGCCGACGTATTACGACAAGAACTTTGTGGTGGGGATCAACCGCGTTCATTTAAAAGACCGCCCGATTGCGCCGCCGCAGACGGAAAAACTCCAGGAGTACTTCGGCTCATACAAGGACTATTCCCGGCTGACGCCCAAGTTTCTCGATGGCCAGGAGTTTCGCCAGTGGAGCAGCCCTCGAACGGCATTGGCGAAGTGGCTGACTTCGGCCCAAAATCCGTGGTTCGCCAGGGCGATCGTCAATCGTATGTGGGGTCGTTTGCTCGGCCGCGGATTTGTTGAACCCATTGATGACTTCCGCCCCGGCAACCCCCCTGCGGTCCCGGCAGCGCTGGATGCACTCGCCGCGGACTTCGTCAAGCACGATTTCGATCTGCATCACCTGCTGAGAGTGATCACGGCCACGCAGGCGTATCAGCGTGAATGCCGCCAAGAAACGTTTTCGGCAGCGCCCCTGTGGTCAGCCTTTCCCATCAAGGCACTGGACGTCGAGGTGCAGTTTGACATGCTGCTGCAGGCGTCGGGATCTGAGCCGCTGCTGGACAAGCTGACCAAGGGAAAACTCGAAGTCGTCCGTAATGCTTATGTCCGCCAGTTCGTCACCCAGCTCGGGACTGACGACATGCTGGAGATCACCGATTTTGATGAGACGATTCCGCAGTCGCTGTCGCTCCTCAACGGTCCCTTGACCAACGGCGTCACCCGGCAGCTTCCAGGTTCGGGCCTTGAGCAAATCTTGACCAGCTTCAAGTCCGACAAGGAACGAATCGAACGCCTCTATCTGCAGACACTGTCACGCAGGCCGACAGCGAGTGAATCCACTACGTGGCTGGCCTATCTGGCAGTCAAACGACCGGTGGCGAAGACGGCCGGTCCCAAGACCAGCCGACCGCAAGGGATTGCTGCGACAAAGGTCAGCCCCGAGATTGCCGCGGTCAAGGCGGGAGATGACATCGACTTCCGTGAGTTGCTCCAACACGCTCAGACGGCTGCCGATTTCGGAGTTCTCGGCAAGATGATGCGCAACAATGCCGACGCCGGTTTGCTCGTCAAGTCCTTTGAAGCCTGGGCTGCGGAAGTGCCTTTCGAGTATCTGGCGGGCCTCGCCGGCGGCGACACGGCACAGGAGCAGAGCTACGAAAACCTGTTCTGGGCATTGCTGAACTGCAGCGAGTTTCTGACCAATCACTAGCAGTTCCCCCTGTCAGCGGCCGGGGTCACGCGCTGCGGGTGGCCCCGACGCTCCGGTTCGTCTTCCAACCATGCGGACATCCTGCTCGCCGGAAACATACTCATGCAACAATGCTGCGGTCCTTCGCGACGAGAATTCTTCACCAACAGTCTGGGTGGATTGCTCACCGCGAGCTTGCCGTGGTGGCAACAGTCGGCGGCCTTCGCGGCGCGGGCTCACGGGAAAGCCGCCGAGAGCAAGTCGTGCATTCTGTTGTGGATGAACGGCGGCCCCAGCCACCTGGACACCTTTGATCCCAAACTGGGCACTCCGAACGGCGGCTCGTTCAAGACCATCAAATCATCGGTGCGCGGCCTCGACCTGTGCGAGCATCTGCCGCGTGTCGCGGAGCAGGCGCACCATCTCGCCGTAATTCGCTCCATGACCAGTCGCGAGGGGAACCACGACCGCGGCAGCTACCTGATGCATACCGGTTACGCGCCGTCCGCAACCATTCAGCACCCCAGTTTTGGGGCCTGGGTGAGTCATGAACTGGGGGACCCGCAATTCGACCTCCCCAATTTCGTCAGCATTCGCGGACCGTCCATTGGGGCGGGATTCCTCGGAGTCGAGCATTCTCCGTTCCAGATTCAGGAGCCGGCCCAGGGAATCAAGAACCTCGCCCTCGCCAGAGACGTTGACGGTTCGCGGTTCTCATCGCGGCTGGAAGCCCTGGACATCCTGCAGCGAAACTTCCGTCAACAGACGAATGCCGTCGCGGTGGCCAATCACGACCGCATCAACGATAAAAGCGTGCGTCTGATGCGTTCGCCGTTGGTGAAGGCGTTTGACCTCAATGCCGAGTCGTCGACCACCCGAGCCCGATACGGCGACACTGAGTTTGGCAAGGGCTGTCTCCTCGCTCGGCGGCTGATCGAGACCGGTGTGAAGTTTGTCGAAGTGACTCTCGACGGCTGGGACACCCATTACGACAATTTCACTGCGGTCAAAGGCCTATGCCAGGAACTCGACCCCGGCTACGCCGCGCTGATCCGGGATCTGGCCGAGCGAAAATTGCTCGATGACACCCTTGTGATCTGGATGGGCGAATTCGGCCGCACGCCGAAGATTTCGCAGCACGACGGCCGCGATCACTACCCGCAGGCCTGGTCGGCGGTTCTCGCCGGCGGCGGCGTACGAGCCGGGCAAGTCTACGGTGAGACCGACGCGGAAGGGGCCAAGGTGACCAAAGACCAGGTGACCGTCCCGAACTTCTTCGCCACGCTGGCCACCCTGTTGCACATCGACCCGACCCGCGAGTTGATGAGCCCTGTCGGCCGCCCGATCTCCATCTCGGAAGCGGGCCAACCGGTCCGCGGCCTGATTGCGGGCTGAAGGCGACAATGCCCGACATCGTCTCGGATGCCAGGCCATTGCAGTGCGATCTGAATCCAACCGAAAACTACTTCGCCGCCAGTCCCGGCACCTTGACGTTCGTCGGAGCGGGAAAGGCGACGTCATGACTGAGGACCAGACTCTTTCCCACGAAATACGTGTTGGCCCGATCCACGACGAGGTTGTACACCTCGGCCATGTCGCCTGTGGAGACATCGGTGATGCGTACGGTCCCCGTGACGCCGTGCAGCCGGTCGCCGGGTTGAATCTCCTTGGCCATCCGCCAGCCTTTGCCGGAGACCCAGAAGTGATGCCCGCGAGTAGATTCGATCGTCTCGCCGGCGGCGCTCAACTTCACGAGCGGCTGTGGACGACGGACGGTGGTCTGCAAGACGACACGATACGCAAGTTCCCCGGTTTCAATATCTTTCGACAAGACCTTGTCGCCGAGGCGGATCGTTTCAATGGGCCTGGGGCCGAGTTCGGTATAGGCCAATGTTCCTGCTGGGAGGCAAGATCCATCAATTCTAACGCGCGGAGCCGACACGACCAGATCACTTCCGGATTCGACAACTTCGACGAGCTGTTTGTGAATCGTCGGCTCGCGATTGGATTCCGCCGCCCACCACAGCCACCAGTCTTCCGATTGCCAATTCTGCCCTTGATGAGTCAGCGCACTGAGAAGCATCCTCGCGTTGTCACTCACATTCTTGGCGAACTCAAGTTTGCGGCTCAGTCGTTGGGATGCGTTCGCAAAGCCTTCGGACTCCGAAATGATGCGTTGCCGCTCGACCTCAATTCGAGAGAGCACGAATTCCATTCGATTTTTGTCGCGTCGCAGCCCGTAGAATTCGAGAGGCCCAACTGGAGCGGCTTCGAAACGGACAAACGCAGACTGCCGTACAATTTTCGACTGATATTCAACCTCTCCCAAGCTGATCGATCCGATCGTCGAATCCAATCGTTGCAACGAAAGCAATAACTTAGCAAAGTTCTGCGGATCGCCGAGATCGACCATGGGCAACGATCTCGCACCCGTTGTCGATTCGGTTCCGTTGCGAAAGATCGCAACGAGTGGAATGAGCAACGGAATCACGTCATTCCTGGGGAAGTCAGCCAGGAGCTCCGCAGAGTGGCGACGAACTTCCTCCCAGGATGAAATTGTCCCCAGAACAATTAGCGATTGAAGTTGCTCACCTTTTGGTAATGACGCCAGCCAATGCAGATACTCGTGAGCCAGATCCACGGAACGAGTGCTCAATTGCTGCTCGAGAGCGGGAATCGCCGATGGATCCTTCACTTTGCTCAACGACAAACGTCCCGCATCCCGTGTGCCAGCGCGAGGGTCAGACAGCCTGGCTGCCAACTCGCGCGCCCAATCATTCCAGCGGTCCAGGTTTCGCCGCATCTCTGCTTGCAGTTCTTGCCGTCGCTGAAGCTCGGCCTTGGTCAACCATCCTCCATCTACTGGAACATAACCCAGTCGCTTCCAAACCCCCGAATCATTCGGAGACGATCCAACGACCGTCCAGAGGTGTGCTCGCTCTTGATCGGGGAGTCGATGGACGCGGCACCAATCGGCCAATTCCCGATGTCGTACTTCGGTGAGCTTTTCTTGATCACGGAGGTCAATGTAGTCCAGTAGCCAATCATCGGAAACGGCGGCATCCGCGACGGCGGAGAAACTCTGCCACCTGTCGCGACGCCACACATATCCGCTTGCCCAGCAGGCCTTAGCAGATCCCTTCGACTCAGAGACAAGATCTTTCAGGCGAACATCTCGATCGGAGATATCGTTTTCTGCTTCAACAGCCAAGACGGTGTCAACGGCGACAGCAATTGGATCTGAGACTTCGGCTGCGGCGTCGCAGTAAGACGCAACCATCAGCATGGGTAACGAGAGCCATTGTGAATGTCGCATATCAAGCACTCTCCTTGACGGTTTCGATGATCAGTCACCGTCTCTGGGACGGTGACGCCATCGGCTAGCGGGTCAGCGCGTTCCTCTGTTTCCGTCCTACCGCAACCGGTGGTATTTTCCGAAGTTTTGCTGTGCGAGTTGCCGCAGCAGTTCTTCGGGGGAATCCGACGAGTCGATTCCCAGGGTGTCGATGCGAGTTCGATTCAAGATGTTGCGGGCGCTAATGTTCGCGACGATCGCCTCAGGGGCTGTGATCCGACCGGCCGTTGGCTTGCCATCCGTCAACAGGAGCACTTGCTCAATGTATCCCGGCAAAGTTATTGTCGGGGTTGGGAAATCCACGGCCATCTCCATCGCATCATTCAATGCCGTGGCGCCTTCCGGATCAATACTGAAGATCTTCTGCAAGGCGGTCAGGCGATTGTCAGCAGTCGCCTGGACCAACGTCGGTCGCCAGGGATAGACCTGTTCGTTGTAGAAAATCACGTTAAACCAGCCATCCTCGGGCAATGCCGAGATGGCACGCTGCAGTTCTTCCTGAGCCGTCAGGATTCGCGTCTTGCCATCCAGGGTTGAACGCATGCTGCTGGAAACGTCGACCACGAAGAGCACTCGCTTGGCGTAGATTTTGACGCCAAAGAACTCAGGCACCGGTTCTTTCCAGGCAACATCCTCGGGGAGGTCGGCTCGACTCAGAATCATCGGAGTCCACCCCGTCGGACGCTGCCGCCACCAGGTTTCCCAGGCGTCTCCTTCGTCGCCGAGGTCCTGCCCCGTGCGTTGAGTGAGTCGTGCGACGGCTTCGAACTTCAGTTGGCCATCCAATTGTTGGAGCAGGTCAATCGTCGCGGCGATTCCGGTGCTATCGTCGGCTTCGGATAGGGCGCAGACCACGGCGTGCCGGAGCGCGTAATGTTGCGTTGCCATGGGAGAGCGCCAGCAAGCCAGCAACTCCTTGGTCAACATGCCCCCGGATTCCCGTTGAGCGATCGCGCTGGCTGCAACCACCCGCGCGCGCCAGTCGGCGGCTTGCAGTGCCGTCCCCAGGGCGATGTCGGCCTCCGGAAGTGGACACCTCGCGAGCACGCCTAAGGCCACATGGCCGCTCTCGGTTATCGTTTTCCGCTTCGCGGCGTCTCGCACCAGGGCTTCGATTGCCGCGACGACTTCCGGATCCGTCGGCGATCCCCACGAAACTTCGCGCAGCGCCGCGAGGCGCTTTTTCTCATCCGGTGCTTGCAGCCAGACCGTCATCTTGCCAGGGGGGACGACGCTCGACGGTGCGATCTTGGCTTTCTCGTGCGCATCAGCGGCCAGCTTCGAAGGACCGTTCGGCTTCGACGGATCCGCTCCGAAGAGGCCGATGGGGAAAAACTCCCGCCCCACTAACATCAACGCAGCAAACGCAATGTGTGCCAGCCAAGTTCCAGGCAGTCTCAACAGACACTGCATGAGGCGACTCCGAATGCCAATGGCAGTCGATTGAATTTCATTACGATGAAGCAGGGCGCGTTGGTCGCGCCGGCGAAAACGCGCGGGTAGCCCCAATCCAACAAATCTGGCGGGCTGCCACGAGAGAGTCATCGATGGCTACGTCGCATCGAACTATGAAACGTTCAGGGGCGCTGTGATTCAACCGGTTGTATCGAAATGCGGCAATGGATCTGCCAACGATCAACGCTGCGGCCTATTCTTCGGACACTTGTTTTCGCAGCCTCTGCCGCTCCCCTTCCCAATCCAGTGCGAGATACGCTCCGATCGACTGCAGTTTGCGCTCGCGGGTTTTTACCTCCGCCGTATTTCCCTGAGGGGTTTCATTCAGTTCCACCGCTTTCTTGACGATGCGTTTGCTCCACTTTTCCAATTGCTCATCTCGCTTCATGATCTCGCCGGTCTGCTTTTCATAATCCGCGATCGCCGCCTGACGCTGACTGAGGAGAGTGTTGGCTTGACCCTGCACATTCCTTAAGGAGGTGATCGTCCTGTCCCGTTCCGCCTGATACTCCAGCGACTGCAGGTGGCATCGCGCAATTTGCTGATCGATTCCCTGCAATCGCAGGCGGGTCCGAGCACTCGGATTCTCCGGGTCGCGGTCCTGATTCAGAGCATTCTGATAGGCTTGCTGGAGTACGGTCAGCTCCTGACCCAGCAGAATGATTGAGCGTTCCACGTGTTGCCGACGTTCGTCGAGCTGATTCCATTGGTTCTCCAAGAGCCCCAGCTGCTTGGAGAACTCGCCGAGTTGCTTCTGAAAGGCTTCCTGATTTCCTTTGGCAATCTCCTGCAGGCTCACTCGGCTCGATTCGGTTTCTCGCTGCTTTTCCGCGAGTTTCCGACGTTCCACTTCCTGCGCTTCGGCCAGTTTCTGCTGCGCGATCGCCCGTGACTCCTCAGTCTGCTCCAGGAACTGCGACCGCAATTGCAGAGTTTCTTCGAAACCCGCCGAATACTCGTCCAGGAATTCCGCCGGCAATTCCCGGCGCAGCTGCCGATCCACGTCGATCCACGCCCGAACGTCCAAAGCATTCGTTGCCAGCAACTGCCCCGCCGAGGTCGCCTGACCCAGCCAGCGCGCGTCGACGGCGCGGTCCTCGTCATTGGACCAGGCATCCGGAGAGTTAGTGATCGCGCCGCCGAATGTCAGGGCTGTTTTCGACGCCGATTGCCAGCGACGCAATTGGAGTTCGAGAAAAAGAGCCGCTCGATACGCCGGGGGGTAGGGGCCATTCGGCGCATCGGAAGCCAAGGCGAATTGGGCCTGTGCCTCAGGGAATTTCAGCAGTCGGGATAACACGATGCCATAGGCATAATGCACCAGTCGATCATCGTTGCTGGCCGCCCGCGCTGCTTCAAATCGCTGCTCGGCCTGCGCGGGCGCGAAGCGCCCCTTCAACTCTGCGGCGTCCAACAGGCGCACCAGCGCCGATCGCTCCACGGTCTCGGCTGCTGGAACCGCGTTGAGAAGAACGCAGCCGACGGCCACAACGAAACACGCTCCCCAAGCCGAACTAAGGTGAAACCGCGCCTGCATGATGGTCTCTCGCAAGAAACGTCGCACGCGATGAGGGAGTGTTGGCGAAACACTGACTGAGCGGGGTTCTATCGAAATGACCGTCCCTCTGCGTTTGCCCTTCCCATCGAAACGGTACTGCGCGCACCGACAGACGACAAGATGGGATTGATCCCGCACACTCTGCAGCGAATTCGTAGCCCCTCTGCGACAGCTTCGGCCGCTCCTCAGCAGCATCGCCGGCTCCAGCGATGTATTTAGTTCCACGAACTCCTGGCAGAGTCCGCGAGTGCGAAGTCTCCGTGAAGAAGCTGTCGTCAGCCCCAATCAGGCGGTCATGGATGACCTGCACACGAGCCGCTGCGCCGCCCTCAAGTTCTGGAACCAATGACGGGCTTCGAGCACGATCCGGGAACAGTGATCGCAGTGGAAGAGCTGCCAGTCGTCCAGACCGCTTGCGAGATCACCATAAGGGAATTTTTCCGGGACTGCGACTCGCGGGTCTACGGAAGCCGACACGAGTTGAAACACGAGGCCAGCGTCGGTTGAGTCCAACAGCAGCGAAGATCTGCATCCAAACCGGAGGATGCGGCAGGCCATCCTTCAGATCCCACGATTTTCACGCAAGACCTGGCCGATCACTCCCCCGAGACCCACACATCGGAGTATGCTCATGGGACGTCGTTCTGCCGCGCTGACAGAAACGTCGAGGAGAAATAGTCATGTCCGCCGATCCGCTGCAGACTCACGTTGCACAGTCCCTGAAGCACGATGCCCCTTTAATCAGTTGCCGGTTTGATCCAGCCGGCAAGTTCGTCTTCGCCGGGGCGCAGGATAATAAGGTGCTCCGCTGGGATCTCAGCACTGAGGCCAAAGTCGTCCTGCCAGCCCACGACAGCTGGGTTCGCAGCTTCGGGTTTTCGCTTGCCGGAGATGTGCTGGTAACCGGGGGTTATGACGGCCGCCTCGTCTGGTGGGCCGCAACGGCGGAAGCCGCACCTGTCGCTCCCCCGGCCGAGGGCAAACCGGTTCCGCCTCCGGAGTTGAAGCCCGTTCGCACGATCGATGCACACCACGGGTGGATTCGGGCCGTGTCGGTCAGTCCCGACGGGCAATTTCTCGCCAGTTGCGGAAACGACATGAAAGTGAAGCTCTGGCAGATGAGCGACGGCGCGTTCGTCCGTGAATTCGTCGGTCACGAACGGCACATCTACAACGTCGCATTTCATCCTTCCGGACAGCGGCTCGTCTCGGGGGATCTCGTCGGCAAGTTCTTCGATTGGGACGTCGCCACTGGTGCCGCCGGTCGCAACTTCGCCGTCGCCAGCCTGACCAAGTACGACGCCGGGTTTCTTGCCGATTACGGCGGCCCGCACAGCTTGGCGTTCACCAGCGATGGCAAACGCCTGTTGGCGGGGGGCATCACGAACGTCTCCAATGCCTTTGCCGGGGTAGGCAACCCGATCGTCGTCGAGATCGACTGGGAGCAAGGCAAAGATGTGGTCACGCACCTCACCAAGGCCAACATCAACGGCGTCGCCTGGGGATTGGTCTGGCACCCCGAGGGCTTCGCCATCGCAGCGTTAGGTGGCCATGCCGGTGGACAACTCGGCTTCTGGAAACCCGATCAGAAGGACGAGTTCCACATCTTCAACATTGGCAACAGCGTCCGCGACTTGGCGCTCCACCCCGACGGTATCCGGCTCGCTTCTCCCCATCACGACGGCATTTGCCGCATCAGTCGCATGGCGCCCAAATGATTGGAACAAGACCGGTTGATCGACAGGGGGTCGCGAGCACGATTCGCCATTGCCCACCTTCAGTGTGACATTGTGTCCACTAAAACGAGCTGGGCCGCGTTGGCGTCAGAATGCGAAATTTCGTGCAAGTTGCGTCCGCAAGCGTCGCTTCGCAACCTCTTTTTTGATTCTGGCGAAATTCAGCAGGCAACTCTCCCAGAGCGGAGCTATGCGACTAGGGGTGACGCATTTTGTCGCCGCCCGATTCGAAACCACTCGCCCGCGTTCGAAGTTGTATGTGCTGCAATTCGACCGAGACTCCTGCGATTGACGACACTGAGACCCACTCGAATTTCCGAGGAAAGGACTCGGGGACTGAGTCATGGGGGCCATTGAGCTGGGCCAACATGTGGGGCGAACGCTGGAATTGGCTCCTTCCCCACGAGGGCTGGAATAGCGAGAGCGAATTTCACAAGGCGTCCCGGGTAATGGCAGTGGGGCTATCGCTGCTGTTTTTCGCCCCGATCTACACCGTGGTCTTCCTGCTGCTCGACTCGATGCGCTCCGCTGGCGTCGTGTTCGTCGCCGGGCTCCTGTTAATCGGCTGCATGACGTGTTTACGCAGGTATCGCTGCGTGCAGACTTGCGCTCAGGCCGAACTGGCCACGCTGTGGCTGTGCTTTTCCACTTTGTCGATCCTGCAGGGAGGACACGGTTCCCCCGTCAACATGTGGTTCGCCACAATTCCGATCCTGGCGGTCACCATGACCGGCACTCGTGGAGGCTTGCTGTGGTTTTTCGCCAGCGGGAGCGTCGTCCTCGCTGAGTTCGTGTTGCATCAGCAGGGCGTCCTCATAAAGTGCGAGCCGACCCCTGCGGCGATCAATTGGCTCACTGTTACCGGGACGCTCGGATTGATGTTCTGCGTCCTGATTTTGACGTATAGCTTTCGACAAATCGAACTGGCAGCCCGACGTGATGCGGACGCGGCATTGTGGCTCGCTGCAG
>JANRLN010000119.1:0-20208 GCA_033762515.1 Planctomycetaceae bacterium | reverse complement strand
GGCCACCTGACCCGTCGTCACTACGAAATGGTCTGCTTGTACCTGTCCGGCTGGGCTGACGAAGACGAACTCCTCGAAGCCCTCATCAAGCCACCACCCTGACCACGCCCGCAACCAACGTGCCGAACAATATTGGGCGGGAGCCTGCCCTACACGACTGGCGTGATGACGGTTTCATGAAGAAAACGGGGCGAGCGTCGAGGCGTCAGCCCGACGTGTTTCTGCAGCGAGATACGAACCACACACAATGCCAGAAGCCCAGGGATTGCAATCCCTGGGCTTCCGGGTGTCAGGTCAAACGAGAGCCGTTACGGCAGCAAGGTCCAGCCGTAGGGAACCGCATCGATTCCAAAGGGACCACCGCCCGCGGCACCTACGCCGTTAGCATCGTTGACCGTTGAGACGAATGGATTGCCATCCATGATAAATCCGGTCCCGGCACCGAAATTGTTTCCGGCAACGCCCTGATTGTTCACACGGAACGTGCTCTGACCCAAGCCTGGGAAGAGGAATGTGTCTGAAGCACCGATCGTCAACAGCGGCGGGAGCTGTGCACCACCCACGTCCACGTTGCGTGCGGCCAACCGCTGTGCGTTCCGACTGCGGCCGCCACTGCCGAATGGTCCGTTATCGTCGGCACCGCCGTCATTCGCATTGTCAGGTCCTACGTTCGTCGTACCGCGAGACTTGAAGACAGCATCGGTATTTGTGTAGGCAGCTCCCACGTTGGTTCCGGCGTTTTCTTCACCCGAGTTGTTGCTGAAGACCAAGTCCAAGCGAGCCAGCGGATCGCTCTGGTAACCAGCGGAGTTGAACACGTCGTTGGCGTTGTTCCGCGGGTTCTCGTTCTGGTCGGTCCAAGCGGTCCCCGAGTTGCCGGAGTTGCCGATCGAGACAAACGATTGCACGAACACGTCAGCCCCGAAGTTGCCGAACAGTTGGTTGTTCTGCACGTTGGCGTTCACACCACCGTTTCCGGTTGTCGCGAAGCCACCCGGAGTCGCGATTCCATCTCCGCCGCGAGTCGTACCGACCCGCAACACAAGCCCCGAGCCACCGATGTTGCCGCCCGGCTGACCGTTGTTATTGATGATATTGCCACCACCCGCACCAATGTTGAGATTGAGGAAGGGGGTGGTTGTGATTGCCCCGTCCGACTGCAGTGCCACACTGGCCAACGAATCGCGGTTGGCGGCGTTTCGCTGGGTACTACTGGCGGTGAGGATCGTGTACACGCCTTCCTGAGCGTTCCGCAGAATTGAGGTGTTGTTGATCGTTACCGTCGTGTTGGTATCGTCGGCCCCGCCGGCGATAATGTCCACACCGCGACCGCCGATGCCTAGCGTACCGTTGTCAGTGATCTGGCTGAGCGTCGTGTTGGTGCCGCCGATGGTCAGGTTCGAGTTGCCACCCGAGATAAACTCGACACCGTCACGACCGTTGAAGGAAATGATGTTGTCGTTGAGAGTGTAGTTAGAAGGAATCAGCGTCACGTTGTTGTTGTCGATTTCCACGCCGTCGCCGAGGTTGTTCATGATCCGGCTGTTGGAGATCGTGATCTGATTGAAGGTTCCGTTGATGTCCACGCCGGCCCGGCCGTCAGCCGTGCCTTCCGTCACGTTGCCGGAGATGTCTGCGTCCACGATCTGCAGCACCCCGCCGACGAAGTTGGCACCGTTGACTTCGATACCATCTCCGGTGTTGCCATTGATGGTATTGCTGAAGGTCAGCGGATTGCCGTCGTTAACCCCGATCACGAGACTGTGAATCCCGGAGATATCGATCCCCGCATCGGCCCCGCCGTTCCCGTTGAACGAGAAACTGTTGCCGGTCCAGGCCGCAGAGCTGACAACGCGGGCCGCGTCACCAGCAGAGACCGTGACCGTGGTGATGAACACACCGTCGTCGAGGTTGTTTTCAACCACGTTGTCAGTGAGGACCGTCACCAGTTGCCCATCCCCCTGGGCGGTGAAGCGGATACCGTTCAGCGTGTTGCCCGTGATAGTGTTGTTGTTGATGTTGTACTCGTCCTGTAGCAGCGCAAACTGGGCCATGATGTCGAGACCGTCACCCGTGTTGCCGGTGAACGAGTTGGTGGTGATCACGAAGTTGTTGACCACGCCCGAGCCCATGCGGTTGACGTTCAGGCCGTCGGCGGAGTTGCCGCTGGAGGTGACGTTCTGCACGGTCGGACTGTTGAGCTGAGCCGTGGCGTCAATCACGATGCCGATGCCGTCTCCCGCGTTGCCGGTGAAGTTGGTGTTCATCAGTGTGGGATCGCCAATGATCAGGTTCGGCAGCGTCGAAGCTTCGTTCAGGCGAATCGCCAGACCGTCACCCCCGTAAGTGGCCCCGTCGTTGGTGCTCGAGATCGTGGTGTTTTCCACCGCCAAGGTCCCGGTCGCGGTCCCCATCAGGTCGACCGCCACACCGGCGGCGTCGTTGTCATCCAGCGTGTTGAGGGCTTGAGTCGAGTCCCCCAGATTCCAGGTGAACGACGAGCCATCATCACCCGTCAGCAGCACACCCGGACCACCGTTCGCGCTAATGGTATTGCCGAAGAACGAGGTCAAGGTCAGGGTGTTGTTCTGATCGAGCGCCAGATTGATGCCGCCCAGGGCGTTGTTGTTGATGGCGGCGTTGTCGGTCACGACGAGATCGAGGTCCGCCAGGCCGGTCGGCAGGATGAAGTTGATGCCGCGGCCCTGGTTGCCGCTGATCGACAGGTTCTGATCGAAGGTGAAGTCCCAGGTGCCGCCGGCGGGAGCGACGCTGTCGACACTGACGCCGTCGAACTGGTTGCCGTCGATCGTGTTGTTGGTGAAGGTGACCGGGCCGACGTCGCTGGCGGTCACCACGTCGAAGCCGACGCCGTCGCCATCCACGGCCGCGGTCCCGTTGTTGCTGATCGTGTTGGTGTCAAACTGCATCAGCCCCACGTTGGAGGTTACGAATTCGAGGTGCACGCCGTCGAGACCGTTGCCCGTGATGCTTTGGGGAATGGCTCCCGCGACGCCGGCCGGGGCCAGCCCGATGAAGCGAATAGCGGCCACCGGCGAAGTGTCGAGCTGCAGGTTGACCCCGTGGCCGCGAGCAGCGGCGTTGGTGCCGTTGTTGGCGATGTTGTTGTTCTGGAAGACGATCTCATCGATATTGGCGACGGTGTCGAGGTCGAGGAGCACTCCGTCGCCGCTGGCGTTGTTGGTGATGTCGTTGTTGCGAATAATGATGTCGTTGCCATTCAGGTCAACGGTGTCCAGAACCACCTTCAACCCGCCGCCGTTGCCGTCGAGAATCAGGTCTTCAAAGATGATTCCCGGACCGGCGGCGCCAATGACCACGTTCGGGGGGGTCAATTCGGAAGGCTGCGTCACGACGTCGAGCAGAGTGATGTTGGCCAGTTGCAGGTCGATGGCGTCATCGACGTTGCCGCTGATCGCTCCCATACCGGCGAACTCGACCGCAGCCAGGTTGGCCGTATCGATGTTGATGAAGACGCCGTCATCGTCGCCGTCGCCGTCGCCGTCGATGTCGCGAGTGGCGAGAGGATCGGCGGCGTTGCCGTTATTGCTGGCTCCGCCGGCGAAGCGGACTCCGGCGACGTCCACATTCGTCGCGTTGAAGATGACGCCGGCCCCGACATGCGGGAAGCCGTCGATGGGATCGGTGGGCGTATTGATCAGCGTCGGTTCCGTGCCGTTGTTGTCGAAGGCGTTGGTGCCGGTCAGCAAACCATCCGCGGAGGTGTCGCTCATGAAGAGGACGGCTTGCGTTGTGGCGCCGGTGGCGTTGAATCGGACGCCGCTGCCGCCGGTGTTCCCGGAGGCGGACACGCCCGCCCGCAATTGCGCCAGGAAGACGGAGTCCTGAGAGATGAAGTTAAAGCCGTTGCGTGTGGCGCCGTCGGCCACGGTCTGCACAAACTGGACTTCGACATCCGATCCCGTGGTCGCCTGAATGCGGACGTTGTCGAACGAATTGTTGAGATCGCCCGCAGTGCCCGCACCGCCGTTGTTCGAAACCGAACTGCCGACGGCGCCGAACGTCATGTTGAAGTCGAGTTCGCTGCCGTTGTCGGCGAGTGCCAGAATTCCTTCGTTGCCGTTGCCGTCAATGACGGTGTCAAAATAGCCGGACTGGACGGTGTTGCCCGTGAACGGGTTGGTGATCATGCCGACCCCGAAGTCGGCGATGCTGTTGTCCACCGTCAGCACCAGCCCCCCGTTGGCGTTGTTGCTGATTGAGGAAGCGTTGGCCGCCCCGGTGACGAACGCCGTGTTCGTCGCAGAGATCACGACGCCGTCGCCCCCGACCAGATTGCCGTTGCCGTTGATGCTGGTGGTGTTGAAGATGAAGGCCCCGGTGCTGTCGGCGCCATCGACGCTGGCGGAGATGCCGACGGCGCCGTTGTTCGACACCGAGCTGAGGCCGCCGTTGCCCGACAGATCAAGGACCAGATCCCCTTGATTGGTGGCCGTCAGGATGGCGCCGAAGTTCGCGTTGCCGTCGACCTGCGTGTCCACCAGTGTGAGGACTGCCAGCGAATCGGCGACGCTGGTTCCATCGACGCTGCCGCTGATGCCGTGCAGGTCGTGGCTGTTGAGCACGCTGTTCATGAACATGCCGTTCAATTGACCGCCCGACTGAACGTCGAACGACAGGCCGCGAAGCTGGGGCAGCGTGGGATTCGTGTTGGAGATGATCGTGTCTTGAATATCGAGGGTCACGAGAGCGTCATTCGAGACCAGGGCTTGAATGCCGTTGGCCCCGTTGGCGGTGGCGGTCGTGCCGCTGTCAGACAGGTCGCTGACCAGCGAGTTCAGGCGGACCGAGGTCCCCAGACCCGTGGCGCTAATGAACGCGGCGTCATCACCGGCGTTGACCGCGGTGGTCCCGTTCTGCAGCGTCACGACGCCGTCGGCGCCGCTGGCGAAGGTCAGCCGCAGCGCGTCGCCGAAGTTGTTGGTGCCGCTGTTGTCGAGCGGGCTGTTGTCGAACACTGCGGTCAACTGGCCGAGGTTCGTGGCGTCGATTTCCATGCCGTCGTTGAAGGCATTGGTGACGAGCGTATCCATGAACATCAGCGTCACGTCGCCGCTGGTGTCGATCGTGCCGTCGATGGCATCGAAATCAGAGCCCATCATCCCCATCGCGAGGACGCCCAGGACGCCGCTGCTGTCGAGACTGGCGTTCTGGAAGACGGCGTCGAGGTCGCCGGAGTCGTTGACAACGAAGATGAACCCGTCCTCACCGCTGCCGCTGGCGAGTAGCGGCGCACCAGTTACGGTTCCCACCAGGGTCACGTCAGCCGTCGAACCGACGCCGGTCACATTGACGTTGATGGCGTTGAGCAGATTGTTCGACATGTTGCCGTCTTGGTTGAAGAAGACAAAGTCGGCGTCGCTGCTGACGGTTGCAAACAGGCCCCGCTGCTGGGTGCCGAGCGGAGGCGTGGAGGTGTTGAACGAAGGCGTATTGAAGAGGTTGATTGTCGCCGCGGCGCTATTGGCGGCGGTGACGTTGAACGCGTCCTGCTGACCGACGCCGAGCATCGCTTCGCCGCTGTCGGAGAAGTCGCCGTTGGTGAAGGTTCCGGTGAACGTGGAGCCGACATCGGAGATGTCGAGCAGGAAGCCGTTCTCCGCAGAGCGGCGGAATGTGGTGTCCGTGAAGTTGAAATTCACGTCCCCGTCGGTGCGGACGAAGCCGTCAATTCCGTCGCCGGTGCCGCCGGCGCCGCTGTCGTCGAAGCTGTTGCTGTTGGTGTTCAGCGTCGAGGCGTTGATGTTCAGGGTGCCCGCCGTCTGGACGTTAAACAGAATGCCGTCTTCCCCGCTGCGTTCGGCAGTGATGTCGAGCAGGTTAATGGTCACCGTGGCGTTGGTGTCGACGGTGGCTTGAATCGCATTGCTGGTGTTGTCCGACAGGTCGCTGTTGGAAATATTGACGAGCGCCGTGCTGGTGTTCGAAACATCAATCACGAAGCCGTCGTCTTGCGTCACGTTGCCGTTGACGTTGTTCATCGGCGTGTTGTTGATCTGCAGCACCAGATTGGCCCCGGTGTCGGTGACGATGTTGACGGCATCGCCCACTCCAGGAGTCATTTGTCCGCTGTTCTGGAAGTTGCCCTGGTTGACGCTGATGCTGACGTCGGCGTTGTTCTGAGCGGTGACGAACATGCCGTGGTTGCCGGAGTTCGCCGCGGTGGTGCCGATCATCGTCACATCGACGAAGGCGTTGTCCACGAAGCCATTGACGCCGTTGCCGGTGGGATCAATCGAGCCGCTGTTGTTGAACGTGCTGACCAGCGAGGTGATGCTGAGGGTGCCGTTGGTGGTGGCGTTGAAGTTCAGCCCGTGGCGACCGCTGCCGGTGGCCGAGACCGTGGCAATGTCGAGGTCCACATCGGCCGTGTTGGTCGATGAGACGAAGATGGCGTCGCGACGGTTGTTGTTAAAGGCGGAGAAGGTGACGTCGCCGTCGATGTCGGCGAAGTTGTCCCCGCTGAAGCTCAAGCCGTCCAGATTGTTACCCGAAGCGGAGACGGTGTTCAGGATCAGGTTGCCCGTGCCGCCGTTGTTGTTCAGCACGAAACCGGAGCCGGAGGTGCTGCCGCTGAAGAGGGAGTTGGCGAAGTCGATGTTCATGGCGCTGTTGGTGAGCGCCAGGTTGACGTTATCGGAGACGCTGTTGTTGGCGGTGACGTTGCGGCCCAGAATCGTCAGCGAACCGTTGGTAGTGTCGGCTTCGATGCCTTCGCCGTTGCTGCGGTTAACGGTCACATCCTGCAGCCTCAGGTTGATGTTGCTGTCGGTTCCGGTGATCCGCACGCCGTCGTTGAGGCTGTCGTCGATGCTGGCGTTGGTGACGGTGACGTTGAGGTCGCCGGCGTTGCCGGTGAGGAGCAGACCATCGGTGTTCCGGTTGATTTGAGCATCGGTGATCGTGGCGTTAATGGTGCCCGGACCGGCGATCAGTTCCACGCCGAGCGCCTGAGTCCCCGCCGGCAGCGAACTGCTGACGATGTCGGTCATTGTCAGGTTGAGCGGGGTCAGACCCGATTCGATCGAAATCCCGCCGAGCGTGTTATTCAGAGCGGTGACGTCATTGATGATGCCGGTGCCGGTGGCGTTCGACAGGAAGATCCCGCCGTTATTGCCGGTGATGTTCAGGCACTGGAGATCGAAGTTGTTGGTGAATCCGGGCAGCGGATTGTTGGTGATCGCGAATCCGCCCGCATTGACCAGGTTAAATCCGGCCACCTGGTTGTTGCTGGCGAGAGTGACGGTGTTACCCAGCAGGCTCGACATGAACGGGTAGTTGCCGTCGGCATTGATGCCCGGCAGCGTGATCGTCCGGTCGAACATCGGAAGGTCGGCGAAACAGACCGTCACATCGGCGCTGTAGGCCTTGCCTTCACCCAACAGCCGCTGGTTGTTTTCCAGGACGATTGAGCCGCGAATCGGATCGAGCAGCGACGAACCGTCGGCCTGCACCAGGATGATGTCGGCCCCGGGAGCTGCATTCGGCAGGTTCCGGAACGGGTTCTCAAATGTCCCGTCGCCAGCCTCTGTGTTGCTGTGGTCGACGTGCACGATGAAGTAGTTGTTGCCCGTGGCGGTGTTCTTGGCGGCAACCTGCACATTGTCCGTGTAGTTCGGAGTCGAGACGCGCCAGTTGCGTTGAACAGGCATCGACATCCGCTCGCGAGTCGTCCACTGCGGGAAGTAGCGCGTAGGCTTCCAGCCGGAGAAGCGGAAGTCGACCACGGCATTGACGTTGGTGCCGGAAACGTCGTCATCGGTCACGTTGACGCCGACCGACAGGTCGTCGCTCACCCAGGCCTCGATGCGAGCCCGGGGACCGATCAGGTCTTCGTCGCCATTCGATTCATAGAAGTAGGCTCCGGCGAAGCCGCGGAGCCAGGGGGTCGATTTCGACAACGGAATGCCGAACTCGAAATCGGCTCCGGCGACGGACTCCTGGAACAATCCGGTGCCAATGAAGCCGAGCGAATTTCCGAAGAAGATCGGATCGTTGCCGACGCTCACCGCCCGCACGAAGTTCGTATCGCTGGTCGTCGGCACATACACGTTGGCACGGGCGTCCCAGCGATCGCCGAGCGTGTCGAAACCAAACGAGAACTGGTTGTAGTCGAACCCCTCGGCGGAGTGATCGAAGTCATAGTAGCCGTAAACGCCGAACACCCGATCGAAATTGGGGTTGTAGCGTCGCGCCAAGACCCCGAGGTTGGTGCCGATCTCGGAAGTATCCGTGATCAACAGCCGCGCATTCGGGGCGACGAACATGTCTTCCGTAGCCCAGATGGGCACGGTCACACCAAGTTGGGTGAATCCGTTCCGGTAACCGACGCCGTCGCCGGTCATCGTGCGCACGTCAAAGTACGCGCCCCCGAAGGAGACTCCGCCGCTGTAGTCTTCAAGGGCGGCGACGCCCGAGTCCGTCTCAATGACCGACTGCGCCGCGGCGGAGCCGACCATCGAGAGACACAACAGGCACGCTAAGCTGAACTTCACACGTTGCATGGACGTCGCACTCCAGCGGTTGTCTAAGCCGAAGTTTCATGGGCCCGCAGCCGACCGCAGCCCTCAGAGCGGACTCCGAGTGCGCGGACAGAGACGGAAAGATCGCGTCTTCAGAATCTTCGGATCGAGACACGCGACCGGATGAGGAAAACTCTGCCGGATACAGGGGTGACAACGGGAATCCGTGTTATTACACACGTGCCGTTTCTGCCGATTGCAGTGTCGCGCCGCTGGTCTACGCGCGGTCGACGCCAAACGTCACCGCATCCGCCGTCGCGGCGGGTCGTTAAGCGACCGGCTCCAGGCAACCGACGCGCGTCGAACTTCCGGAGTTGGCGGGCGTCAACCGGGGCACACAGAGAGAATAGGCAACAAGAGCGGAACAGGGTGATTGCCGAGCAACGGCGGCCTGCAATGACCTTGCGATCTTCTTCAGCGATCAGCGACGCGGCCCTTGGTGCGAACCGCGATTCACAAACCCGCCGCGGAAAGCTTACGCAGCACGTCCACCATTTCGATCGCCGCCAAAGAGGCTTCGATCCCCTTGTTGCCCGCCTTTCCGCCGGCGCGATCCAAGGCTTGGTCCATCGACTGACAGGTCAAGACGCCAAACGTTACCGGCACACCGCTCGTCAGGCTTGACTGCAGGATTCCCGCCGCCATCTGGTGATTGATGTACTCGTGGTGCGTGGTCTCCCCCTGGATCACCGCGCCCAGGCAGATGACGGCGTGAAACTTGCCGCTGTGAGCCAGACGCTGAGCGACCAGCGGCAGCTCGAACGATCCCGGGACGTGAACGACCGTGATGCCCGATTCCGGCAATCCATGCCGCTTGAGCGTGTCAACCGCTCCCTCCAGGAGACGCTTCGTCACCAGATCATTGAATCGGGAAACGATGATGGCGATGTTGTCGCTGCCAGCCAGCAATTGGCCTTCGATCACCTGCACGATGATGGTCCCGTGAACAGTTCCAGGAGGTGGCGATGCGTACAGAGAGATGGGCGCCTGCCCGACGCACGATCTCGATGCACCTTCCTAGTTGTATCACTCCCTGATCAGGGCTGCGAAGGACCGACGGAAGATTCGAGCGCTCCTGACAGAATCGTGCGCGATGAATCGAGTGGGATGGGCGACCAAAGAGTAAACATAAACACACCTACCGACCCATTGCGGGAGCTGATTCCTGAACCTGATCAAAAGCGTGCTGGGGTGTCGCACCGGCAGAACCCGCGACGTCTTTGTGGCTGATGCAGGGAAACTTGTCCGTCGGTGTTCGGACAAAGGCCGGCAAACCCCGTGGCGGAGCCCCTCACGTTCAAGCCCCGACGCAGCAGCCGCCGACGAAGTCCTCTCGTGGTTGCGATTGCTGACGCAGATTAGATGCACAACAATTGCATGAAAGCGGCATTTCCGTTAGGGTGGCGCAGATGTCACGGCAATCCCTTTCTTCGCGCAACCTGACCTTCGAAGTTCCCGACGGATCGTCGCTCCGGGCCGATCTCTGGGGCGCGCTGTTGTCTCTCGGGTGCGTCGTTCATTGCCTGGCTGCACCACTGGCATTGGTCTTGTTGCCGCTGCAGATTGGAACCTGGCTGTGGAGTTCGACGGCCCACGCCGTGGTGGCGTTCGGCACCACCTGGCTGGTCGGCATCGCGATTGCGCCCGGTTATCGGGAACATCGCCGCCCGGAGATCCTGTTTCTGGCGACTCTGGGCTGTGGTTTGGTAATTTTGGCCAGTTTGCGACAATGCTCGTCAGGTTGCGACCCATGGCGTTGCCTGTCGACCTTCTCGTCGAGTCCCTCGGCAGACGCCCTCATCACCTTGGCCACCCCGGTCGGCGCGGCGATCGTTCTGCTCACCCACATGCTCAATCTCCGTTGGCGGAGGTTGGCTGTGGGAGCGACTTCACATTTCGCCAATCAGCGGTAGCCGCCGACGCCTGAGATTCCGCCCAGGCATCAGCTCCCCGATCTTCCGCCGGTTCGGCGTGCCGAGCCAGGAACGGCGGCACGCGCCGGGCCGCCGGTGCTTCGGCAGCCCGTTGCGACTCCCCGCAGCGGGATCTATACTCTGAAATTCCGCAGGAGACGTGATGGTCGCCTGCGACAACCCCGCCGGCGCAAACACCGCCCGAAATCCGCCCTGAACCCGCCTGAATCGGAGAACGTCATGTTTCGCCTCGTCTGTCTGGCGCTCAGCGTGTATGCCTTGGCTGCCTCCGCGGCAGTGGCGGCGGAACCTTCCGCGGGGTGGCCGCAATGGCGGGGTCCGCAGCGAGACAACGTCAGCACGTTCAAGGGTCTCTCCAAGGATTGGACGAAGCAACCTCCCGCGCTCTTGTGGAAGACTTCGGGACTGGGCGGCGGCTATGCCAGCGTTTCTGTCGCCGACGGGCGGCTCTACACCACCGGAAACATCGACAATGCTCAGCACATCATCGCGGTGGATCTCGACAAACACACCGTCGCCTGGTCGACGCCCCTGACCGAAAAGGCCCCCAGCCACGGTTACGAAGGGTCGCGCTGCACGCCGACGCTGGACGGGGACAAGGCCTATGTCGTCACTTCCAACGGCGCGATCGCCTGTGTGAGCACGGCCGATGGCCGGGTCGTCTGGCAGAAGCCGTTTAAGGACTGGGGGGGCAAAATGATGTCTGGCTGGGGATTCTCGGAATCTCCGCTCGTGGACGGCGAGACGGTCCTCTGCACCCCGGGCGGCCCCGACGTGATGATCATCTGCCTCGATAAGGCCACAGGGGCCGAAATCTGGAGGTCAGCGGTCCCCGACTTCGGCAGCGCGGGCAAGGCCGGCGCAGGATATTCCTCGATCATCATCAGCGAAGCGGCGGGAGTGAAGCAGTACGTTCAGCTCGTCGGACGTGGAACGATCGGCGTCCGCGCCAACGACGGCAAGCTGTTGTGGAGCTACAACCGCGTGGCGAACGGGACGGCGAACATCCCCACCTGCATCGCGGCAGGCGATTATGTCTTCACCTCCAGCGGCTACAACGACGGGGGTTCCGCCCTGCTCCACCTGATCGCTGACGGTGAAGGCATGAAGGCGGAAGAGGTTTATTATCTCCCCGCGAAGGAACTGCAGAATCACCACGGCGGAATGGTGCTGATCGGTGAGACGCTGTACTTCGGACACGGTCACAACAAGGGCTTCCCCGTCGCTGTCGATCTGCCAACAGGCAAAGTCCTGTGGAACGCTCAAGAACGAAGTCGCGACATCGGCAGCGGGTCGGCGGCGATCACCTGCGTCGACGGCCACCTCGTCTACCGCTATCAAAGCGGCACCGTGGCTCTCATCGAAGCCACCCCCAGCGAATTCCGCCTGAAGGGCATGTTCCGCCCGGAAGTGATTCAAAAGGAAGGCTGGTCGCACCCGGTGGTCGTCGACGGCAAACTCTACCTGCGCGAGCAGGACACGCTGATGGTGTATGATGTGTCGATGAAAAAGTGATGCCGAGGTTCCATGAAAGCTCCAACCGACAAGCAAGGCCAGTACCTCGCGTTCATCTACTATTACACGAAAATCCATGGCGCAGCACCGGCGGAAGCGGATATGCAACGCTATTTTCGAGTCTCGCCACCCACAGTGCATCAAATGGTGCTGTCGTTAGAGCGTCATGGATTCATTGAACGCACACCCGGTCAAAGCCGTTCCATCACCTTACGTATTTCCAAGGCAGAACTTCCAGAGTTGGATTGATGCTAAGGTGGGCTATACTGGGCAGAACGAAGCTGGATGATGCGCTGAAATGGGGTCCCTTGGTCTGCCCCTAAAACGGCCTGATCCTGTTGATTCGCGCGGAAGAACAACGAGCGCTCTGCGGCTTCTGGACCGGACAGTGCTTACGCCATCTCGACGGACGTTTGAAGTTCGACAGAAAACAAGAGATGGCCACGCCCGAACCGCACGACGGCGACGAGATTCGTCCGACCACCGTGCGGCACCTGACCAAGGCCACGGTCGAACTCAACCAGACGCTGGGCAACCCCACGGACGTCTAAACGACTGGCAAACGGACCATACGCCGTCCCCCTACAGGCGCCCCAGCAATTCCGTCTTCTTGGAACGGAATTCCTCATCGGTCAGGAAGCCCTTGTCCTTCAACTCACCGAGTCGGGCGATCGCGTCGAAGATCCCCGCCTCGTTCGCGTGGCCGTTCGCCGGCGAGACGCTGGGAGCCGCAGGAATCACGGGAGGTGGCGGAGGGGCGGACATCGACGGCGGCGGTGCAGCGAGCACGGCTTGACTGTTGCGGGAGACGACCGGCAAAGTCGCCAGACTCACGGTTCCGTATTGGCTGCTGAAGCTGATCGAACTCCCCTGCCCCTGCTGCTGCGAGAACCCGCCGATCTGATGATCGAGCGTATCGTACACCCAGACGTCAGCCCCGGTCTTGACCGCCAGGCGATGACTGTTCGGGAAATAGGCGTATTGAATGTTGTTCTGCGACCCGGTCGAACTGGGTGATCCATGCTCGTGCGGCCACCAGTTCTGATCGGGGTCGGGCACAAACAGGCTGGAGGCTCCCATGGGAGCACCGTGGGCCTGATGTTGCTGTGCACCGCCGCCTTGACTCTGCGACTGAAAGCTGCCGGAACGCAACAGGCCCGGTTGATGGACCAGAATGTTGGAGATCTCATTGCACAGGGACCCGACCTGGTTCTTCAGGCCGTAGTTGAACATGTCCCCCAGCATCATCATCCCTCCCTGCATCCACTGGCCGGAGCCGGCGAATTCCGGATGGTTGAACTGGGCCATGCTGCCATTGCCGTTGAGCACGGCAAACAGCATGTGCGTGACAGCGTCAGCGCTGAAACCGTATCGACGAGAAAGGTCGTTGACGATCCGACTCCCTTCCGGCGAAAGTTGCTGCATCGGATCGAACTCCAGAAATCCAGGAATCAAAATGATTCCGAGAGCGTATCAGATGCGGACCAGCGCCCGTGAGCAGAACTGGGAAATCCCTTGGAAATACGCGGTATTCTCAAGTTCTGAACCTGAATCGCGCGAATATTTGGCCATCAGGGCCTCTAAGGAAACGCTCAGCGAGTAGCGTGGGCTGTGCCCATGATGTTGGCGGACGAAACCTGCTCCGACTCACAGTCGGCACGGACGCCGGTTGACAGAAAAGGGGGCGCAGCCAACCCGTCGAAAACACGGAAGAAGCCATCACCACTGATTATTCGTCAGGATTGTCTTCCGAATGCCGCGTCGACCAAGCTCGCCACGGGCGCAAGTCAATCTTCTCGTTTGCAAATCTCACGGAACCGTCGCCGAACCCAACGTTGACTCCACCAGGATGATAGCTCCTGGCTGAGTGAGATCCTTCTGGAACGGCCACTCCTAATGTCGCACGCGTACAATCAGGATGCCGTGCGTTGGGAACATCTGCGTGATTGTACCACGTCGTACGCCAGCTACCGATCAACCAGGTCGCACCATTCCAGATCCCGACTCCTTCAACGGGGTCCAATGGACGACGGCAATATGCGACGAGCGTGTCCGTGTCGCAACCAGGCATCTGGCTATATTGCCAATCATCTCGCCACGATTCGACCGCTGTTATCCCGTGACTGCCGAGCACACGTTCGGACCAAAGCACGGTGTTTGACATCCCGTCACGAATGTCGCCCGGATCAAGGCGATGTGCGTGTACGAACGGGCCAAGTCCACCGAGTGGGTCATTGCATATCCACCCTGGCCTTGGAGGTCGGAGTCTCACTCCAGGTCCCATGCATACTCGATAATTCGTCGATCCCGGATAAGCGTCGTCACTCGGACATACAAACGATGGAAGAATCATTCGGAGCGCCGTCTGATTCCCTGCGTGGTTAGAACTCGGAGGCCCATTTCCCCAACTGAACCTAAGGACCTCGCTCCGATTAAGCTCCAAGGACAGCGACTGGAACCCGAGATACGGCAAAATTTCGGTATGGACTGAGATCGAGGGGGAGCCTCCGGTCGCGATTGGCGAGCTACGGTGCGCACTCGTCTCCGGCAATTGGCCACGCGCCGCGATATGTTCATGCGTAGCCAATACCAAGCCACGGAGACGATCTTGGCATTGAATTCTTCGAGCCGATTCACGCACATTTTGAATGGCAGGAAGAACGATCGCCGCCAACACCGAGATGACGGCACATGCCACCAAGACTTCGATCGCGCTAACCCCGCCTCGGTGAGACCAGGAACGCAACCTAATGCCGCGCCTCATGGTGACTCCTTCCGCGATTTCACTCGCACGGGAAGCCGTAACGGCTCCATTGACGGCGGCACCGAGAACACAACCTCGCCCGCCCAATCATCAATCAATGCGGCTTGTCCATCGTTGCTGACAGCGACGTCATATGCACAGAACACTTCGGACGCTGTGCTCACGCGATCGATGAGGATCTCGGATGGAGCGGATAGCAGAACCACGGTTCCCGCGGTTGAACTCTCTTGAATGATGAACACGCGCTGCTTTGTCCTGCCCTGACCAAGCACAATTTCTGAGGGCGCTAAGCGTATCAAGGGACGAATTGCAATGCGTACCGGCACTGTCACCACGTCATCAATATGGCTGCTGCTGCGGCCAACGACAAAGCCGTTCGCGACTTTTCCATTGAGATCCGCTTCCTGCAGCGTTCCACAGAGCGCCAAATGGTACGCACGAAGCATCGCCGCACCGGAAGCGTCCGGCACTTCACGAATGTCTCTCAGATCGACACTCAGCCCGGGCAGGCCTCGCACATGCCACTCGTCAACCCATGCGCCGACGTCGACACTCTCCACGGTGGAGACGATGAAGGGCTGATCGAGCATCGACCCGGTTGTTGGATGACACTCGACAACCTCCGGTCGCGAATGCAACCGGGGAATGTCGCCAGAAACGCGAAGTCGGATCTCCACGCTACCGAGAGTTTTCCCCGGTGAATCAGGGCTTTCAATGACCAGCGATCGTGTCACGCTACCGTATGCGGGCGCCTTCATGCTAATTTCGATGACGGTCGCCTCACCCGGCCGGAGTGAAACGCCTGCGCCGGATACGACAGCGCATCCACATTGGGAGGCCACGCGCCAGTCCTCCAGTGGTTGTGAACCCCGATTCTCAATCCGATAATGCAGGGTTGTGGACATTTGCGGTGCAACAGAAACCGAACCATCCGCACCTGGCACAGGATCGATGCACTCAATCAAAAGTTCGCCGGGAGCGGGTGGACGACCGCAGCCACCGAAACAGCAAAAGCCCAAAAACGCCAGACGCCATGCGCACGATCGTATTAAAGAGCGTGGATACATTGCCTTCGAACCGGCGCATGACGGCTCCATATTCGCTATGCTCCATCTCGATAGCGGAATCCGTTGAAGATGCGTGCAGTCATTTTATGGCGCAATCGTTCGAGAATTGAATCCGGTGGCATGCGCGCAGGCCATGTCCGTTGAAATACAATTGCGACCCGATGCGTCGCAGAATGTCGATCCGCAATTCAATTTTTCGCCACAGTCGTCCGAAGGGTGTTCACACGTCGTGAAGTCATTGAACGAGCATCCTCCTTCAAGGAGAAGCTCCGACTTTGAGCAAGCGAAATGCCCGGTGCCCCGCGGATTTTCGCAGGCACAGGTATGCTCCCAGGGATAGGCGACCGTATTGGGAAGCGCCTGGTTGTCGGGATAGGTCGCGGCAGTGAGCAGGGACGGATCGAGCAGAGTGCCGACAACCGCCAATGCGAGACCACACAAGAACAGACCGATCTGCAGCATCTGAGCCTCCTTTTTCGTCTGCGAATGAGATTCGTGGCGAACCGTAAAGTTCCCTGGAGAGAGCAGTCAAGACTTGCGACGAAGCCGTAACGCCAGCGCTGTCACGACGAACACGGCGGCCATCAGGTAACAACCCCATCGTAACCACGCGACCGACACCCAATCTGGTGCTGTCGTCGGAGCTGGCGCATTCAGCTTCGGGACACCCGGAGATGCATTCTGCGGATGCGGGAGACTGGCCGAATAGATCGCTCGACGTTTTCGATGAAGTTCCTTACCGCTCGCGCCGCCAATGATGTCATTTCTCCCGTGAATGTCATCGTAGATCTCCACCCCTGGCTTGAGATCGGGCTTGAAGAGCTGCGGTTCGAATTGTGGGTTCAATTCGATTTGGGGTGCGCTACTGGCAGTTCTCATATTGGTCATAGTCAAATGAATCTTTGATGGGAACCACCACCCAGGAACGACCTCACGATACTCGTCGACAACGAGAGTTCGGTCAATCTGCTCTCCCTCTCGAATTCGAAAAGCGTATTGGCGAGGCAGATACTGATGCCTTGGATCCAGCCACAGCAAATGGTCCGTTGTGGCCTCCGGCTCTTGCGGAGCCCGCCTAGGGATGCGGATCTTTCTGAGCTCGTGGCCATCCACCATTTCCAGGCCTTGATCAATGGCTTCCCCGTCCATGAGTTTGTCGGCCAGCCATTTGTGCTCGTCGCGATACCACAAGCCCATCAGAAAATTGTGCGATATCCCGGCCCACCGAACAACCTGAGGCCGCAGACGGATGAACAAGGGCGGGGCATCCGGCGGATCAGATTTGATAAATTCTGCGTTAAACTGGGCACGACCGTCTCCGCCGGAGAGATTGTGGCTCGAAAAGCGTCCGTCGATATAGCTCCAGACTTCATTGCGAAATCGTCCATCATCGCACCAGATCCAATCCTCCTCGGAATGGATCCGTTCTGCCTGGACGTTCGAATCTCGATAGACGGGAGAAGTCGGGTCAAATTCGATGACGATTCGCAGGCGGAGACCCACGAGAGCTGAGCGCCATTGGGCCTGTGCATCGATCGCCGCACGCAAGGGATCATCCTCGTCGGCATCGGCCCGGACTGCTGACGCCGCTGCCGCGAACAGAAATAGCACTGCAAGAAGCTGCACTCGCAACTGTGGGACATCAAACATGTTGCACACCTACCAATCCATAGACGTGTTCACCAACAGTGCATAGATGTGTTCACCAACAGTGGATAGTACAGCAAATTTCTACCCTGTCAACGACTTTCAGTGGGTGGCTGGAAAGATCTGTTGGCCACACCTCGGCAGGGTGCTTACCTGCACTTGGCTGAAGAAAAGTTTTGATTGTCGCCCCCTGTCGATTTGCTGAGCGGTCCAATTACCCATTTTCAGGCCAACTGCCGTAGATTACAGTCGATCTGATCCAAAAACCCCAGACTCAGTCGACTGACAAAACAATGCGAACCCATTGAGTTTTAACCCCCATGAATTCATTCCAGGAAACCGCAAAGCCCGAAATGATCCGCACCGCGGACCCTACGTGCTCGTTGTTCGATGCCGCTGGGTTCGAGGTACTTCGGCGTGGATTGCGGATCGATCCGCTCGCGGTGCGCCGGCTGCGACGGGCATTGCTGAGGCAGTTCGTCGCTGACGACATTGCGCTGGCGTCGTTTCCTGCGCCCAATCGTGTGGCGGTGCATGCGTTGACACTCGCAGAGCGGGTCGAGTCGCAGGAGGATGGGGCGACGAAGTTGCTGTTCCGCACCGGAGATGGGCTCCCGCTGGAAACGGTGCTGCTGCGCCCGCAGACGGGGCGGGCGACGGTGTGCGTGTCGAGCCAGGTGGGCTGTGCGGCCGCGTGCGCGTTTTGTGCGACGGGTCACATGGGGATCGCGCGCGATCTCTCCGTCGAACAGATGCTCTATCAGGTGCTGCGGGCCGGACAGATCTTCGGGAGCGAAAACCTTCGGCTGCGGAATGTCGTCTTTATGGGGATGGGAGAGCCGTTCCACAACGCAGCGGCAGTATTCGCGGCGCTCGAGCGACTGATCGACCGGGCGTGGTTTGGCCTGTCGCCGCGGAAACTCTGCGTCTCGACGCTGGGAATTCCCGAGGGAATGTTGCGGTGCGCCGAGCGGTTTCCGGCGGTGCGGCTGGCCCTGAGCCTGCACAGCGCGCGTCAGGAAGTTCGCGAACGCCTGATTCCGCTGGCGAAGCGCTATCCGCTCGACGAGTTGCGTCGCACCCTCGTGGAGGTGAACCGGCTGACGCAAGGGACCGTGATGATCGAGTACCTGCTGCTGGCGGGAGTCAATGATTCCCCGACGGATGCCGCGGAATTGATCGAATGGCTGACGGGTCTGGACGTGCACGTCAACCTGATTCCTTATAATCCCATCGCCGCCGCGCCCGACCTCACAAGCAGTTCACCTGAGGTGCTACAGGCCTTTGCCCGCGCGCTCAAGGAAGCCGGATTCAAGACGACCGTGCGGTATTCGCTGGGGAACGACATCGCGGCGGCCTGCGGTCAACTGGTGCGCCGCGAAATACGAGGCCGCACGCTGGCGAGCCAGGAACGTCAGTGACTGGAGTCGAGCAAACGTTGCCTGAAGATTACGGTCGCAACAAGACTTCCTTGATCCCCACAACAATTGCGGAGATGACCGCAGTCACAACAATCAGAGCCAGGGCTTTCCAGATGTCACGCGACCAATTCACGCGGTCATGGAGCACGGCGATTTGAGCTTCGAGAGCACTGACGCGTTCCTGCAATTCCGGCAAGCTGGCGGTGCGAACCTCATCGATCTGCTCATTGGCCAGTTTCGACTGGCCCCGCAGATTGATGATTTCGACCTCGTTGCGGCTCAAGGCGTCCTGCATCTTCGTGGCCGCCTGCTGCCATTGTGGAATCCCGGCCATGAACGCTATTCTCCGACCGCAGCCTGAGAATCGTCCTCTTCGTCCGCAGCATTCGCGAGAAGCTCGCGCAACTCGGCAAGCGTCTTTCTGGTGAGCTGCCCCAAGAGCTCGCCGCGCAGGCCCAGGCTCTTGGCCTTTACCTGCAACTCATCCGCGAGATCGCTGATCCGCAAGAGTGTGGACCCCTTCGCGTCGTCGCTTGTCGCCGCGAGTTCGACCATACCCGGCCGGGTGAGGGGCTTGGGAATTCGCCAAGTGAATTGATAGTCTGCCCCGTCGTCAACGAACACATCCTGCAGCGTTTCCGAGGCGGCGCGCACCTTTGCCGCCAACTCCAAATTCCCTGCGATCTCAGGCGACAGTTCAATCTTCAGGGCGGGGGAACGTACCGCCATGACGAGATCCTCCAGGTCGTCTCGCATTTAACCCAAGTTCATGCTCATCAGGAACTCGTCGTTCGTCTTCGTGCGCCGCATGCGGTTGGTGAGCAATTCCATCGCTTCCACCGGGTTCATGTCGTTGAGGACGCGGCGGAGAATCCAGACGCGGCGGAGCTCCTCTTCGCTCATCAGGAGCTCTTCGCGGCGGGTGCCGGAGCGGTTGACGTCGATCGCCGGCCAGATGCGTTTTTCGACCATCCGACGATCGAGATGCAGTTCGGTGTTGCCCGTGCCTTTGAACTCTTCGTAAATGACGTCGTCCATCTTGCTGCCGGTGTCGACGAGGGCCGTGGCGATGATGGTCAGACTGCCCCCTTCTTCAACATTGCGGGCGGCGCCGAAGAATCGCTTGGGATGCTGCAAGGCGTTGGCGTCCACGCCGCCGGTGAGGATCTTGCCCGAGTGGGGCACTTCGGTGTTCCAGGCACGGGCCAGACGGGTGATCGAGTCGAGGAAAATGACCACGTGCTGGCCGTATTCAACCATCCGTTTCGCCTTTTCAATCACCATTTCCGAGACCTG
>JANRLN010000118.1:0-3133 GCA_033762515.1 Planctomycetaceae bacterium | reverse complement strand
GACGGGAGCGGTGCTCAAGCGAGTGCCCGACGTGGGCAATCCCTGGCTCGACGCCGGCATCGTCCCCTTCTCGACGATGGGCTTTAACACGCATCCCGAGTTGTGGCGCAAGTGGTTCCCGGCCGACCTCGTCACCGAGTGTTTCCCCGGCCAGTTCCGCAACTGGTTTTATTCGCTCCTCTCCCTCGCGACGATGATGCGCTCGGATCAAAGCGACGCTGAAGACAAAAAGCCGTTCAAGACGCTCCTCGGCCATCGCCTCGTGATGAACGAAGCGGGCAAGCCGATGCACAAATCGGACGGCACCGCCATCTGGTTTGAAGAGGCGGCGGAACAAATCGGCGTCGACACCATGCGCTGGATGTACCTCCAGCAAAACCCGGCCCAGGACCTGCGCTTCGGCACCCGGCATCCCGAGCAGAAGGTGACGCTCGAAACGGTCGACGGCCCGCGCGACACCACGATCGACGGCGTCCCCACCTGCAAAGTCGAAAGCGGCCCCGCCGACGAAGTCCGCCGGCAGGTGCTGCTGCCGCTGTGGAACTCCTATTCCTTCTTCGTGAACTACGCCCGGTTGGACGGCTTCGACCCGTCGCTGCCGGAGATCCCCTTCGCCGAGCGACCGCAGATTGACCAATGGATTCTGACCAACCTGCAGGCCGCAATCACCCAGGTCCGCACCGGCCTGGAGTCGTTTGACACTCCGGCCGCGGCAAAGGCGGTCGCGGAGTTTGTGGACGATTTGTCGAACTGGTACATCCGCCGCAACCGTCGGCGCTTCTGGCGTAGTCGAAGTACTGGTGCGGGAGTTGCGGAAGATCTCGACGGTATGACCAGAAATACTGGGGGACGCGGTAGAGAGATCCCAGACGTTGGAAGTGTTGTTCTTACCGATCCGACTGGACGGTCTATCGAGTGGGATTATTCGAACTGGGACCGAGACAAGCTCGCAGCCTACCAGACATTGCATCGAGTGCTTGTCAATCTGACGAAGCTTTTAGCGCCGATGTTACCGTTCCTGGCCGAACGGATGTACCAGAACTTAGTGCGCCTTAGTGATCCGTTTGCACCGGAGAGCGTGCATCTGTGCGATTTCCCGACTGAAGACAATGAATGGCAGGCCCGTGAACTTCTGGAACCCATGAGAACCGCGCAACGTGTGGTGCAAATGGGCCATCGGCTCCGGGAGTCGATCAATCAGCGCGTTCGACAACCTCTGGGAGAGGTCCGGGTAGCATCGAGGCTCAAGGCAACACGAGACAAAGTCGAAGCACTGGCTGACGTCATCGCTGACGAACTCAACGTCAAAAAAGTCACCGTCGTCGAGTCGCTCGGCGAACTGGTCACGTACAAGTACCGGGCCAATCCCGCGTCACTCGGAAAGCGTTACGGCAAGCTGCTCAACAAGCTGCGCGAAGTGCTGGCGACGATGTCGCACGAACAGTACGTGACGCTGTCCGACACCGGCACCGCGACGATTCGTGTGGAGGATCAAACGGTCGAGCTGATCCCGGACGACGTCAGCGAATCGGTCGAAAACGCCTCCGGCTGGGCCAGCGCTTCCGACGGACCAATTTCGATCTCCGTATCGACCGAACTCACGCCGGAACTCATCCGTGAAGGCATGTCGCGCGACTTCGTGCGGCACGTGCAGCAGATGCGCAAAGACGCCGACCTGGAGATCGAACAACGCATCCGCATCCGCTACGCGACCCAAGACGCAGAAGCCCAGCAGGCGATTCGTGAGTGGGGTGATTTTATCTGCGGGGAGACGCTGGCGGACGAAATCACCTCGACGTCGATGACGCGGGATGGAATGAAATCAGTGGCCGTCGGAAACTCTTCCGTGGATCTGGCGATCACTGTCACTTCGTGATGGAGGACAAACCGCATGCCCGTCAAGGTCGCCTGTGATGAATGCGGGGCCAAGTTCTCGATTGGAGATCGGCAGTTGAGTGCCCCCTGTCCGAAATGTGGGACGCCGAAACGGAAGCCCAAGGCCGATGCAGGGGGCAAGCCGAGTGTTCAATGCCCGAGCTGCAAGAAAAAGCTGCCGGCCGGGGTGACGTTCTGCGCCGCCTGCGGCGTGAACGTGGGAGCGACCGATGCGGGAGACGCCGCCGTTGCAGGATGGGGGCTGGAGCAGAAGTCGCAACGCGATATCGCCCGGTGGCACTTCTTCTCGGCGCTAGGGGGCATCTTCCGCCGCTGGTGGTGAGGGGTGTGCTCGACTCGCCGCGAACTCTCGCTGCCGCGAGACGCGCCGGATTGGTCGGCAAGAAGTATGGTCAGGCGTCCTGGAGCGACGTCCGCGATATTGCGGCGTTGAAGTGTCCCGTTATGAGGTCTGAACGATGCTCATCCTGCCGTTGTGGCTGCCGATTCTGCTCAGCACTGTGGCGCTCTTCTTTGCGAGCTTTCTGTCGTGGATGGTCCTCCCCTTCCACCGCAAGGACTGGGTCAAGCTCCCGGATGAAGACCCCGTGATGGAGGCCCTGCGCCGTACTGGGGTTCAGCCCGGCAGCTATATGATTCCCTTCGCCTGTGACCCGCAGGAGCGTGAGTCTGCAGCGTTCAAGGCCAAGTTTGCCGCGGGTCCGGTTGGCGTCCTGACGATTTTCCCCGGCATGAACATGGGGCGGAACCTGGGGCTGACGCTGCTCCACTTCCTGATCGTCAGCGTCTGCCTGGCGTACCTGGCTCGGCTCGGTCTGCCGCTGGGCGCCGACTTTCTGACGGTGCTGCGATTCGTGTCCACGGCTGCGGTGCTGACGTTCCTGGCGTCGATTGTCTCCCACTCGATCTGGTTCCGCTGTCGGATTGTGGGACATGTCCTCGAATCGATCGCCTACGCCGCGATCACAGGGGGGATCTTCGCCGCATTGTGGCCGAAAGCGTGACACCGGCAGCTCTCGCGACGTTCCCGCCGTTGCCCGACCTCGCAGCGGAGCTTGTCGCCCTACTGGTGCAGATACCGCGGGGCTGCGTCAGTTCCTACGGCGATCTGGCGGAAGCCCTCGGAGACCTTGCCGCCGCCAAATGGGTGGCGGGAGCATTGTCGCAGAGGGATCGCGGCAGCGAACTGCCCGTCCATCGCGTGATTCGCCGGACGCGCGAACTGGTCGGCAAGACC
>JANRLN010000117.1:0-5423 GCA_033762515.1 Planctomycetaceae bacterium | reverse complement strand
GATGCCAGCGCCGCGTAACGAAATTCAATCCCTTGAATCACCTGGGCATCATGCATACCGCCTTGTAGTTTAACTCAATAACTTGATCAAGTTATTGTGACGAGGCTCCTTAGGTATGTGTTGATTCTTGTGCGTTCGCTGAGTATTCGTCAAGTCTGTTGCTTTTTGCTGCGCTGAATGCGCAAGCCCAATTGCCGACGTTTGGCGAAGCTATGCCGATTCATTGGACCACGCGATCCTGCGACCATATCAGTCGAACCTTGCGGCTGCCGGTTTTCCTGCAGGTTTCATTGCCGGTCTTGCTGGTGTTAGGAATTGCTGTCTTCGCTGGACACGGCATTCTCACGCAGCAGGAAGACGGTGCCGTTCGCGCCATTGTGGAACACGAAGAGGTCGACCTCAAGGACGAGGTAGAGGCGTCCCTTCGCCAACTCTCTGATGTTTACGCCGGATTGCAGGCGCTGCTGCAACCTCTGATTGATGAGGACGCCGACCCACAGTCCCCACGACTCGCGAAGCGTTTAGATGATGTAGCGGAACGCAGTCACGTCGTCCCGTGCGTCTTCGCGGCAGTCGTCGCGATCCATGAGCCGCTTGAGCGTCCTTTGATGGTCAGAACGCTCCACTCCTGGGTCGATCGCGTCGCGGGCTGGCGTCTACCGGCTCCTGTAAGTTTTGCGGCCCCTCAACGGTTGCTGCAAGGTTTTCGTACGGGGGGCGAACAACGGGTTCTGTTGTCTCCTCCCGAGCATGTGGAGTTGAGTGAAACGGACTCGACAACCGGCGGAAAAGCCGATCCGATACCCGGTGCCGTCGTTTGGGCCTTGGTTCCGCTCCGTCCCTCGACGATTGAGGCCGATGCCCAAACGCAACATGCGGTGCTGGCAGCATTCGACGTCCGCTGGGTTCTGGGACATTTCTTTTACAGTCCGCGGCACATTTCCTGGATGCAGACTCCACTGGGAAACCTTCATGGACGTAAACCGGGGGACTTTCCCAGCATGTTTGCCGAGTTTCAACTAAAGACTTGGCGCGACAGTGCGCTTCAGAAGTGGAAGGACGAGCCTAGCTACCGGGACTTGATCCGCATCAGGACTGTAATGAAGTGCGTTCCCGATTCGGGACTGGAACAATTGTGGTATCAGCAGAGCGAACTTGTCTCCGAGGACGTCTTCTCGAACATCCCCAAGGACGCATGGCGTGTTTTGCAGACCCGCGAGTGCCGGTATGGGGAAGGAATTTCCAGCGCAACCAAAGAGTTGCCCAGGTTTCGCGTCAGCGCCACCTCGAAAGAGCGATTGCTGAAGCACCAAAACTCCGTCAATCACCTGATACATCTGCGCAACGGTACGCCTGCGGTTCGCTGGGATGAACAGCCGGCGCTGCAGTTGGTAGGCGGCAGCGCCAACCGAGACGAGGATGAGTGCGTCTTGGAGTATGTCCATTTCGCCCCTCCCGCCGTTGTGGTTCCATCGGACAAGTGGGATGTGGCGGTGGGGATTTTCAAACGAGAAGTTGGCGCGGATGCCCGCCGCGAAATCTCGAAAGGTTACGGCTGGGCCGTGCTTGCCGTGCTCGCAGGATTGACCGGCGCCGGCCTGCTCCTGTGGTTCATCACCGCATCCATTCGTCGCATCAACGAAGTCGCCAACGACATTTCACAAAAAGCGAAGTCCGGCGCGCCAGATTGGCTGGACGAGCTTCCAACTTTACCGGTAGACCGTCGCGATGAGGTGGGGGACCTGGCGCGGGCCTTCGCTTCGATGGTAGGGGCCATCGGTTCTCGCGACACCGCGCTCCGTGATGAGCACCGCCGGTCGCAGGCCATCTTGGAGAATGCTGCTGACGGAATTGTGACTGTGGATCACAACCACGCGATTCTTAATTACAACCGCGCAGCCGAACGTCTGTTTCGCTGGGAGAAGCAATCTGCCCGCGGTCGGCCGATCGAAGACGTGGTGGCCAATCCCGCGAATGTGCAGCTGGATGAGTTGTCGCCCAGCGAATCGGGAATCTTCGGCAGGCGATTGTCGAACGTCATCGCCGTCCGTGCAGACGGCACAACGTTCCCCATGGATCTGACGATTTCCCAGGTACCGCTCGAAAACGAAAGCATCGAACTGCTGATTGTCCGCGATGTGACCGAGCGCGCGGATGCGTCACAGCGGCTGCACGAACTTCTCGCGGAGCTGGAAGCAGCCAAACAAGAGCTCGAAGCACGCGTCGAGCTGCGCACGAAGCAATTGGAAGAAGCGAAGGACGCCGTGGACCGCCGAAACGAGGAACTCATCAAGGTCAATCGCATCCACGCCGTGGGGCTGCACAGCATCGCCCACGAACTCGTCGCTCCGGTCACCAATATCGATGCGCAGTGTCGCACTATGCTTGACTTTTTGCCGTCTCAGTCGCGGGAAGATCAGGAAGCCCACTTGCGGGAAGTCGCCTCCTCGATCTCCAATATTGGAGATCTGATCACGATTCTTCGCGATGCGGCCCGCTGCCAGCGTGGAGAGATTCAGTTGGATCGGCAGCGCATCCGTTTGAACGCCCTGATCGAGCAGGCGATTGGTCTGTTACAACTGGACATCTCTAAGCGCGGTCAACGGATTTGCTGGCAGCCGGAGCGTGCAGATTTCGACCTGTTCGTCGATTCGGCGCGTTGCAAACTAGTGTTCAAGAACCTGATCTCGAACGCATCCAAGTATTCACCTTCAGACTCTGAAATCCAGATTGAGGTCACCAGGAACAACGATACAGCCATAATTGCGATTAGCGATCAGGGAATGGGCGTGCCTGAGGCGGATCGGGCGCGAGTCTTCGAGGAATTCCATCGCGCCAGCAATGCTAAGGACAAGGTGCAGGGGCTCGGCCTGGGATTGTCCTTGGCACGTCGATTCCTCGAGTTGCACAACGGTAGCATCTCGCTGGAAAGCCACGAGGGAATTGGTAGCACATTTTCGGTCCGCTTGCCTTTGGGACCGGGGTGTGAACGCGTTGCCGACTGCGCCGCTCCAGACAGTTCGACCTTCCGACCCGATTGGCATGATCGTCGCATTGCGATCATTGACCAATATCCTGACCGCCTCGTCGCCCTGACGGAGCTTCTGCAGACTTGGCATTTGGCAATCATGCCGGACGGGACAACGGCCCGCCTGATTGCCGAGCTCAGCGGAGGAGTCTTCGTGCCGGATGTGGTCTTCGCCGGCGACGAGGATGCAGATGATGTTCGAGCGGCCTTGGCCGACTGCAGCGTCGATCGCCGGCCGCGACTCGTCTGGTTGACGACCGTCGAGCCGCAGCATGCAGCGGGTATGGCCGAGAGCCAAGGATATGATGGTTTCCTGCAGGCGACACTCCCGCTGTCGCGAGTGGCCGTGTGTGCAGTGCTCGAATCGGTCCTTGGCGTCGCGGCGCCGGTCACTCATCACCACTGACTTGAAAGGGCAATCGATGGAGTCAAACACGGCGTTGGACCAGACGTCGCCTCGGATCCTGGTGATTGACGACAGCCGCGACAAGCGGAGCGCCATTAAGACATACTTGAAGTTCAATCGCCGCAATTATGTGGTGACTGAGGCGGATGGTGGGGTTCTGGGGATGGTCAAGGCACGTCAGGAGACGCCGGATCTGATTCTGTTAGACATTCAGATGGACGATAAAAACGGGTACGAATGTCTCGCCGAGCTGAAGGAGAATCCGGTCTTGCGCCAGATCCCGGTGCTGATCATCTCAGGGCACGACAGCAAAGAGGGAAATGTCGTCCAGTGCATTAAGCTCGGGGCAGATGACTTCTTCAAGTTTCCCGTAGAGGAACAGTTGCCCGTCTTCCTGGCACGGATCGACTCGGCGCTCCAACGACGTCGGCAACAAAGAGCCCAAGAGGCCTTGCAACGCGACCTCGAAGCGACCCTGATTCGGTTGAACGCGGAGTCCGAGCGGGCCGAGCTGTTGCTGGAAGCGATATTTCCTCGTCCAGCGATCGAGGAATTGAAGCTCTCGAACGAGATCCGCCCCAAGCGTTTCGAACACGTCGCCGTCCTTTTCTGCGACGTAGTCGGCTTTACTGCCTTTTGCGATAATCATGCACCAGAAGATGTGATCCCGCCCCTGGAAATGCTCACCGAACAATTCGAAGCAGTCGTGGAACGCTTTGGGCTAGAGAAGATCAAGATGATTGGAGATGCCCTGATGGCGGTCAGCGGGCTCTTTCCTCATGAGACTGACTACGTTCTGAAATCGGTCCAGTGCGGTTTTGCGATGATCGAAGCAGCACAAGAACTCCCTGCAAAGTGGAATCTGCGAGTTGGGATCCACGTCGGCCCTGTGGCTGCTGGTAAACTGGGACGCAAGAAATACATGTATGACGTTTGGGGCGATACGGTTAACACCGCTTCCCGCATCGAATCGGCAGGTATTCCTGGAACCGTCGTGGTCAGTCAGACGGCATGGACCCACATCGCCCACGCCTGCCAGGGAACTTCACTGGGGCTGGTCGAGCTCAAGAACAAGCCAGCCCTGGAGCTCTTCCGCATCGATCGCGTCGTCAAACCGGTGTCCTGAGAAGATTTCCGTCAGAGCGCAGCAGGCACGTCTTGCGAACGTCGCCAGTGCCCCGTAAATGATGAGCGACCGGGCGACGCCCGGCGAAGTTGGAACAAGAACGACCGGACTCGGAACTTGAGACATCGTCCATGCAAACTCCGGTCGCTCACGTGCGTGATGCGCATGCGCGGATCACCCGGCAGGGATTCCCCGCCGCCAGCACATCGGGCGGTACGTCGCGGGTGACGACGCTCCCCGCCCCGATCACCGCGCGGTCGCCGATGGTCACACCGGGGCAGATGATCGCCCCCCCGCCGATCCAGACGTCGCCGCCGATCGTCACCGGCTTGCCGTATTCCTGAGACCGGCGCAGTTCCGCCTCCAGCGGGTGGAGCGCTCCGTAAATCTGCACGGCGGGACCGATCAGCGTGCCGTCGCCGATCGTCACCGTGCAGATATCGAGGACCACGCAGTTAAAGTTGAAGAAGACGCGCCGGCCGAGATGGATGTTCGAGCCGTAGTCGCAATAAAACGGCGGCTGCATCCAGACGCTGTCTCCGCCGGAGCCGAAGAGTTCTGTGAGCAGTCGCCGCCGGAGAACTCCGTCGGCTTCGCGCGAAACATTCAGTTCGTGCAGCAGGTCGCGAGCGCGCACCCTGGCGGCGACCAGTTCCGGATCGAGGGCGTCGTACAGCTCTCCGGCCAGCATTTTTTCGCGTTCGGTCGGCATGTGCGGTCCTCCAGCGGGAATGCGGCCCCGAGACGTCGGCGCCCGCCGATCGTCAGCCCAGGCGGCCGAACTGGCGATCGAGTTCGGCCCGGCTGAGCTTCAGCGCCGTCGGACGTCCGTGCGGACAGTGATGCGCGTCGTCGACAAGGTG
>JANRLN010000116.1:0-3880 GCA_033762515.1 Planctomycetaceae bacterium | reverse complement strand
CTACGACTTCGCCGGGGCGGGGCCGACTTCCTTGCCTTGCTTCTTCATGGCCGCTTCGAAGGCCTCGCGGGCGGTGTTCCAGGCGTTGTCCATCAGCGGCACGTGGCAACCGCCTTTCCCGTCGCAGGAGTTCATTCCCGGATTGGTGCCGCAGCCCCCCTGGCCTTTGCACTTATTGTGGCCGGCGCAATCGTGCTCGGCGGCGCTGGCGCAAGTCCCCAGGCCGGCGCAGGCGTTGTCCTTGCTGCGTCCCAGACCTTTGCAAGTGTTGAGTCCGCGGCAGACGTGCGGCTCATCAAGGATCAGTTGCTCGGCGACGGCTGAATCTCCGGCGGCTGCCGGTGTGGTCGCGGCATCGGCGGGAGCCGCGGCACCGGTCGGGGCGGCGGGTTGTTGTCCGCAGCCTGCCGCAAGCCCGGCGGTCATGCCGCCGAGCGCCGCAAGAGTCCACTTGTGAAAGTCACGTCGGTCGAGTCCTGGCTGAGCATCCATGAGGGGTGGTCCTGTCGGAATGATGTGCGAAAATGAGCCCGCAACAGACGCAGGAGAGTCTAACGGCTTCCCCGAGTGATCCATAGGGGGACTCGTCGTGTTTGGAATTCTTCACTGACGGGAGTCTGTGGGGTCGGGCACCCGGATGCCGGGAACACGCCGACACCCTCGGCCTGGAGAGTGCTTCCCGGCGGATCTCTTAAGAGCGACTCTCACCCTGCCAGCAACTGCTGTTCGAGGTTGGCGACGATTTCCTGGAACGTCCAGCTTTGCGAGGCTACGCGGACGGTGACGTTGTCTTCCAGCCACTTCTGCACTTTGCGTTCGGCGGACATCACGGTGCTGTGGTTGCGGCCGCCGAAGTGCTGGCCGATTTCGCTGTAGGCTGATTGGGTGTGCTTGCGGGCCAGGAACATGGCGAGCATGCGGGGCTGGGCAAGCGTGCGGACGCGGCTGTCCGATTTGAGATCCTTGGGTTTGAGACCGAAGACCTGGCAAACGACCCGCTCAATATCCGCCAGACGGACGACGCGCAGACAATCCCGTTCCAGATCCGCCAGCACCTGCCGCGCGGTCGCCGCGGTGATGCGCTTCTGCGTCATGCCGTAAAACGTCTGCAGACAGTTCAGCGCCCCTTCCAGCTCGCGCACGCTGCCGGTGAATCTCTCGGCGACGAACTGCAGGGCTTCGGGCGCGAATTCTCCCTCCAGCCGCTGGGCCTTGCGAATCACAATCTGCCGTCGCGTGTCGAGGTCGGGGGTTTCCAGCCGGCAGATCAGGCCCGATTGAAACCGGGAGACAAGGTCGTCCCCTAACTTGGTGAGCAGCCGCGGATGACGATCCGCCGTGACGACCACCTGTCGTCCATGATCGGCGAGGTCGCACAGGGTGTGCAGGAACTCCTCTTGAAAGACCCGCTTGGATTCGAAGAAGTCGACGTCATCGACCAGCAGCACATCGACGCCGCGGAACTTGTGGCGGAAACTCGGCAGCGTCCGCTCGGTCAGGGCCTGCGTGAAGTAGTTGGCGAAGGCTTCCGCGGTCAGCAGCGTCACTTGAAGCTGGGGATGGGTGCGGCGGAGTTGCCGACAGATCCCTTCGAGCAGATGAGTCTTGCCGGTGCCGACGGAGCCGTACAGGAACAGCGGATTGAATTGCGTCCCCGGTGCGGCAGCCACATGCCGGCTGGCGGTGAGCGCGAACTCCGCGAGCGGCGTGGGAATGAAGTCACTGAGATCCGCCAGGCGACGCTGCCGCCCGCCGCTGGTGACGACGGCCGGACGACTCGGCGCCGGGGGAGCATCCAGCTCCAGTCTCGTCAGATCCCCAGAGGGGGCGGCGGGGAGACGCAGGGCCGCCGTCGTCCGGTTTTCACGTTCCATGGGGACGGTCAGGGCCAGCGTCGCGTCCACCGTCAGAGTCGGGGTCGCCGAGTTGCCCAGGACGAGTTGCGCGACCTCAGCCAATTCCCGCCGGAACTGCTTGTTGATGCAGTTGAGCAGGAAGGGACTCCCCACGGCGATCAGCAATTGCTCGCCGGCGATCTCGAGTCGAACCTTGCCCTCGAACCAGAGGGCAAAGGGCCGCGCGCCGACTCGGGACTTCAGTTCTGTTAAGACGGTCTCACAGCGGGGATCTTCATGATCCGGCGCTGAGCACACCATCTCCCTAGGCGTCATGCCGGGCTGCATCGTGCCACCCCCTAAGCTCCCGTTCGATCAGCCAACGACGGTCCCCGGAACACCGTTGTGAAACAGCGTTCGTGGTGCGCAGACGCAAAGCGCCCGCCGGGATTGTCGAGGGCGGAAGATCGAACGTCAGGACAGGATTTCATCGCCAGACTGCTCTCACACAGACCGGCGAAGAGGATTCAATTCGTAGGGCCGATCCTACCCCTCGGCGCGTGAGATTCAACTCCGAGCCTTCACGAAAAACTCGACATTCGCGCCGTCAGCGGCGACGATGACGAAAGTCCCGTGCAGCACGCGGATTGCCGCGATCGATCGCGGCAACGTCGGTTCGCGGCCGGTCGACGGGACTGTCAAGAACGTGTTCATGACTCGCGTTCCCGACCGCCGGGCGGTCGGAACAGGACGGTCCGTCGCGCCAATTCCGAGAACTGCAGTTGCGCGTAAACCGAGTTCGCGTAATGGTTTTGTGCGTCAACCGCAAGAAACATCGCCGCACGGCCGCGCGCCGCACTCCGCTGCAAAGCATCCCTGATGAGTGCTCTTCCCAGCCCTTGACCGCGATATTCCGGGGCCACTCCGAAGTAGACCAACTCCACGGCGTCCTGGTCGGGATGGTCGTTCAACAGGCAGAGTCCGATGTCTTCCGACTCCCCGCGCTCCCCCACTCGTATGAAGATTTTCCAAAGATCGGGGTCGAACGTTCCTGACAACCGGTGGCTGGCCAGGGCTTCCGCTCCCGTCCGTAAGCCCTCCAGCCAGGGACAATCCAGAGATCCTTGATACGTGGCTTCCAGCAACAGGGCGAAGCGGGCCGCATTGGCCGCGCAATAGGTCTCGGCGATCCATTCCGGAGGGGGCCCGTCCTCGGGCACGGGATCGGCAAGGGCCCGCGCCAGGAAGAAGAGACTCGTTTCCCAGACGAACCCGAAGCCCCGCAGGCGGGCGCGGGTGGTTTCGTCGTCGGCATCCAGCAGGACCTGTCCGAGCCGGGCCCCGTCGCGATCGAGACGCTCACAGATGTCAATCGTCAGGGCGTCGAACACGGCGTCGGGAGCGGCCGCGGATGGGTCAACCACGGGGGGCCAGACCAGCGTCACGCCGTCGGGTTGCGACATGGTGAGGGCGACGCCGACGGGCTGACCGTCGCACCAGGCGCGTCGCAGCCCCGCCAGACTGAGGCTCCCTTGCTCCACCGACTTCAGGGTCCCCGCCGTCCGCGACTCCCGTTCTCCCTCTGGAAAGGGAAGAAACAACAGCCGGAGCGCCTCGGACCAGTCTGCGGGGGGCGCGGCTTCGATGCGGATCGACGAATCGCCCGGATGCGGCTGAGCAGGCAAGGCGGACTCCTCGAGGCAGCGACAACGGTTCGGGGAAGAGGGGGACCGTGGTCTCCCATCGGAACAGAAACGCGCGGCTGATTCGAGTCACGGCGGGAGGGGAGGGCGAGAGGGCGTTCGTCCGCAGAAACGTCGTGCGCGGGATCAGGTGCAGCCCGTCCCCTGCGTTCCTGTCGCGAGAAGCCGGTCTCAAGCCCTCATCGGCCGGCGGAGGATCTGTTAGAGGCTATCCGAAAAGCCGTTTTACGCGGCAAGTCGATATTTGAAGGTTGGTTGAAGATTGGACGGAGCTAAGCGTTTCAGGAGCAGATGAATGGCGGTCATGCGGACCATGCATTCGCTGGAGTCCGTGCGGCGTTC
>JANRLN010000115.1:0-2512 GCA_033762515.1 Planctomycetaceae bacterium | reverse complement strand
GTCTGCTGCGAAAACTTCCCCGAAGTCTTCACCAGCCCCGAACAGTAAATCCGACCCCCCTGATTCCGCCGCTCCGACTTCAGAATCAGATTCCCCTGCGAAACACTCACATTCAACGGCGAGTAATACTGAAGCTCATTGTTCGTGTTCCCCGGCGCATCGGTCGCCACCCACTTGCTCGTGTTCAGCGACGTCCCTTCAAACTCGTCCGACCACGTCAGCTGCCACCCATTGGTCGGATTCGTCTGCGCAAGCCCCGCGCTCGCAAACAGGCCCAGCGCCACCACCCCGGCCCGTTGAACAGCAGTATTCCCGTGCATCGATGGACTCCTTCTGAACTCTCATCTCGCCCTCGGACGCGATTCAAGCCCAGCATACTTCGGCCCAGCCGCAGTCAGGATGCACCAGAAGTCCGAAAACACAGCCCGCAGCGCAAACCCCATCAGGTTCGACCCGCAAGCATCCGGGCAAGGCCCCGCCTGATCCGCAGCGTCCAGAACAAAGCCAGCCACCGCCGGTGAGGCGGTGGCCGGTGCGATGAAGAGAAGTACTGTTCCCGAGACTCAGCAGCCCGTGTCGAACCCGTTGAAGAACGACAGGAAGTCGCCGAAGTCGACGCTCTGATCCTTGTTCACGTCAGCCGGACAACCCTTGGTCACCGAAGCCGCGTCCCACTTCGCCGAGCCCGTCTCGGAGTTGTCATACTGGAAGAACAGGCCGACCACGCGGGCCTTCACGGCGTTCGCGGGAGCAAGTCCCTTGACCGTGAACTGCGTCCACGTGTCCAGGGGCGACGTCGCATCGGCAAGCTTGCCACCATAGATGATCGCGACCTGCGTGTTGCTCGCGTCATAGAACTCAATGTTGAACGAGGCAAAGGCACCGCCGACGATCGGATCACAGCTCGGAACAAGCACGTTGATCGAGGCGTAGACGATGTCGTTATCGACCACCGCCACGTCCTGGAAGAAGCCACCCACGCTGAACCCGCCGTTGAACGCCCCGAACGTGCCCATGTTGAACGAGCCTTCGAGCGGCGCAACCGAGTTGCCAGCGCAGTAACCGGGCTCGCGATACGCGTTCCCGAACGAGGTCCAACCGTCGGCGAAGCCGTCACCCTGGATCGGGTCAAGATCTTCGAAACCGGCATTCGTCAGCAGATTGGTTTGGGCTTGGGCAAGACCAGCGGTGGCAATAAGGGCAAGACCAGCCAGAGCAAGATTCAGTTTCATAACAAGACACTCCTTCTCTTCAATGAGGACACCCAGAATCAATGGCCGCCAGAAATCCGGAATCGCGACACGCGCTCCAGAGCGACCATTTCCCTCGGGCCGGATCGCCCCACTCGGGAGTGTCCAGTCCGACATTCAGAACAGCACGCCGTGTGGACCGCCGCCGTAACTGTTCCTGATTTTCCGAACATACCTCTCACCCCAACTCGTGTCAAGCACGAACTTGAAAGCGAACTTGTTCTCGAATAGTGCTCGCTTTTCCGCTGGATTATGCCCTTACACACCCCCCATCCTCCCCCCGCCGCCTTCCCCAATTCACCCCTTGACACACCCCGCCGTTCTGGTATCTTGGAGTAACAGTTTCACGACGGGAGGATCCATGCCCTCGGTCCGCGAAATCGCAAAACGAGTCGGCGTCTCGGTCGCCACCGTTTCTCGCGCGCTCAACGACCACCCCTACGTCGACCCCGAAACAAAAGCTCGCGTCATCGCCGAAGCCCGCCTCTCAGGCTACTTCTCCTCCGTCGGCAAACGCAGCACCTCCATGATCGGGCTCGTCTACCCCTCCGCCCCAGTCGCCGCGGACTACGGCACATTCGAATCCGCCCTCCTCTCCGGAATCATGCAGGGCGTCGAAGAGCAAAAATTCGATGTCACCATCGTCAACGTCATGCGCGACCGCCAGCCCAGCGAGACATACTCCCAGTTCTTCCGCAGAAAAGGCCTCCGCGGCGTCATCCTCCGAACCTTCGAACACACCCGCGAAATGTGCGTCCAGATCGCCCGCGAAGGATTCCCCTCCGTCGTCGTCGCAGACCGCTTCGACGAACCCGAAGTCAACTTCATCTGCTGCGAAAGCCGCCTCGACAGCCGCAGAGCCGTCGAACACCTCGTCCATCTCGGCCACCGAGACATCGCCCTCGCCATCCACGGCGTCAGCGACACCGATCACCGCGACCGCCGCGAAGGCTACCTCGAGGCCCTTCGAAACCACGACATCACTCCCCGCCCCGACCTCCAAATCGAAATCACCGGAACCATGCAGGGCGGCACACTCGCCATCAACCGCCTCATGTCCCTCCCAACCCCCCCCTCCGCCATCTTCTTCACCGACCCCCTCGCAACCCTCGGCGCCATGTTCCGCTGCCTGGAAGCTGGCATCGAAATTCCCAATCAGCTCTCACTCGTCGGCTTCGACGACAGCGACATCCGCAAACACGTCTGGCCCATGATCACCGCCGTCGCACAGGACGCCACCATGCTCGGCCGCGAAGCCTCCC
>JANRLN010000114.1:0-2995 GCA_033762515.1 Planctomycetaceae bacterium | reverse complement strand
CTCCTGCTGCCGCTCCCGCTTCCGCCGTCCCAGTCCCATCAGGCCACCTCTTCCATCAGGCCACCTCTCCTCTCGCACCCGCCAATCGCCAGCCACCAGAAGAGATCATCGGAATCGGCGGGGATTTTTCAACGGGCTGTTAGCGGAACCGGCTGCCAAACAAGCTGCCTTCCAGCCCGAAGAGTTGCTCGGCTTCATAGCTGTCGGGCGTGCCGTCCTGGTCAAACCGCAGCGGGGTGGTGAGCACCAGGTCGCGGATTTCGCATTCGTCCCATTCCAGGATGTCGAAGGAATCGTGGGCGGTGCTGCGGGGGGTATGTGTCATGATGGTCTCCTTGCCTTGTTTGCTGGCCGCCCCATGCGGCCTTTCCGGGGTCGCCAGAAAGCCGCCCACAGCCGGGGGCGGCAGCGAACGTGCAAGCGAAAGGCCGAAGGCTTCCGCTATCAGCGGAAAGCGGCCTTGGCAGCTTGCAGGCACCGGCGGGCGGCTTACGACCCCAGGAATAGGACAGGCCGCTGGCGGGCCGACTATACAAGAAACGGCCTTCGTGACCTCTGGCGCTGCAAACGCCGTCAGTAGTCCTCGGGCAGGAGGATAGTGGTCACCGAGCGGTCGGCCTCGGTGATGATCCAGAAGCGATAGTCACCATCGCCATAAGCCGACAGTAGACGGCCGCCTTCATACAGGGACTGGTCGTTGCTGATGGCATCTTCCGGGCAGAGATCGCCCCAGTCGCCCACTGCATGACGACGCAGGGCAGCCAGCACTTCCTCCGTCGAAAGCCGCAGGCTGGCATTGGAGGTGATGACCACCTGGCCAAGCGGGACGCAGGTGCCGGCGCTCACGACACTGCTCCGCACATCTCAGGTTGGCATTCCGACTGTCCTGACTGGAGGGAGTGCAGGTAATCGACCGCCCGCTGCGCGTGGGCGGCTGCCCGGAAGATGGCTCGCTTGTCCTCTTTGAGAACCTTCAGCCAGTGACCCAGGTAGGCAGCATGATCCTCGCGGGGTTCCGGCGTGATCCCCAGGTCACAGCACAGGAATGCGGCACCAATCTCGGCGACCAGTTCTTCGCGGGCATAGCCTTCATCGCCGAACGTCTTTCGTCCCAAATCCCGGTCAAGGCGGGACGGATGCTTGGTCCAATGCGTCAGTTCGTGGGCGAGCGTCGCACAGTAGCTCTCCGCATCCCGGAACGCCGCGAACGGCGGCATCTGTACATAGTCGGACTGGGAAGCGTAAAACGCATGGTCGCCCCCGTGTCGGATGTCGGCTCCCGTGCTGGCAAAGAACTGGTCGGCTGCTTCGATCCGCTGCGTTGGGGCAAGCGTCGGGGTGGCAGCGGCGTAGAAGTGCGGCGGCAGCCCTTCGATTTGCTCGACATTGAATACCGGGTACGACTTCATGAAGTAAATGCCGCGCTCGCTCTCCTTGCCGTCTTCATCGGTCTGCGTTCGTGTGAACCGGTCGGCGTAGACCACGAGCGTGCCCTTCGCACCGTTTCGGATATTCGCCCCCAGTTCCTTGGCTTGCTTGAACGTCATCCAGATCGGTGCGGTGAAGTGCTGCGAGATTGCCGATTCCCAGAGCGTGAGCACATTGATGCCCTTGTAGGGCTGGCCTCCGGCGCGCAAGGGGCGTGTGACCGGTCCGCCAGCATGACCAGCGTCCCACGGTTTGAGCCAGGGCCTGACGCCTCGCTCCAGGTCGGACAGGATCGAGTTGGTAACACGTTCGTAAAGGTCGATTCGCTTGTTGGACATGGCGGCCTCCTTCAGCAGGACGCCGAGTGCCCGTCCGTCCCGCCGGGCGGTGTGAGCAGTTCGTAGGGGTTGGCATCGAAGAGGCGGGCGAATGGCACCAACTCGTATTGGTTATCCGTCCGGTTCACGGCGCAAACGACGTAGGCGGGATCGCCGGTGAGTCGGTCGCGGCATTCGAGGAGGCACGCAGAGCCGTCACGGAATGCCCGGCTTAAAGTGCTGAAGTTGTCACAGTAGGGCTTGGGGATCATGGTCGGAGTCCTTTCAAAAAAAAGAGTGGGGGCGGGCGTCATGCCCGCCCCGGATGGCACTAAGCGGCTTGAGCGGGCTTGGCCTGATCGGCCACGGCAGGCATGTCGAAGCCGATCCCGGCTGGAAGCCAGGATTTCAAGCGCTCGACCTGCTGCGGCGTGCGTCCCGGCTTGTCGGGGTCGGCGAACGCCCTGTGAAGCTGGCCGACCAGCGATGCCTTTTTGTCAGCAGCCCGCGAGTGGGACCAGGAATCGCCAAATACTTCCCGTCCAATCGCCAGCAACTGGCTGCGGTTAATTCGCCCGAGGAAGTTCTCACTGGTCGGACGCCAGAACGACGCCACATCGCCGCAGGTGAGAGACAATGCCAGGTCGTAGGCGGTCGTCTTTTCGCCGGGCATTGGTGCCAGCTTTGGTTTCAGCGTCATCGCCACGCAGTAGGCGAGGAGTTGCTGCTTGGCTTCTTCAGGTAGCAGTCGGAACGCCTCGAAGCGGGCGGCTTCGCTTTCCTGACTCAGCCAGTCGGTGGAAAGGCCAGCGGCGAGGGATGCCAGTCTTTCAGCGGCAGTCGTCGGTTCCACATCCTCAGTCTTCTCGCGGCGCGGAAGCCGGAATAGGACATCGGCGGCTTCCTCGGTTGAACGAGGAGATCCAAGGATTGAACTCGCCACCTGGAAGACCAGCAGGTCAAAGGCGATGGCAGGGTGCCTGACAAGTTCCACCTGAGCCACCTGCAATCGGGCCTGTGCCAGATCGCGGCGAAGACTCGCAGCCAGCGGGTGTTTCGGCTTGGTTGTCTGTGGGCGGCCAGCGTCGTCATCTCCTGTCAGTCCGGTAAGTTCCTTGCGATGTTCCGGCTTCACCAGTCCCTTGTCGATGAAGGCTGTGCCATCCTGGTCGATGGACACGAAGCAACCGGCCAGCGGTTGTTGGTCATCGTCAAAGCCGACGTAAGCAGTCAGTTTCTGTTCGACTTCG
>JANRLN010000113.1:0-16804 GCA_033762515.1 Planctomycetaceae bacterium | reverse complement strand
TGGCGCGGAACGGTCGGGCGGAAGTGCTGAAAGCGCAGGGACAGTTGGAGTCGGCCCTCGCCGCCTACGACGAGGTAATCCAGCGGCACCCCGACAACGTGGTGGCGCGGACCGGTCGGCTCTGGGTGTTGGTGCAAATGGGAAGGTTGGATCACGCACTCGAATCGTTCTGCGCACTACCGAACGGCTCGCTTGACTACTGGATTCAAGAGCACATTCGAGGAATGATTCTGCTGCGACAAGGGAAATTGGATACCGCCGAACGAGTCTTCGCTCACGGTGTCTCTCAATGCGCCTATGCCGTCTCAAAGCCGTACTTCCTAACTGGCTTGGCTCTGTGTCACATGCGCACGCGGCGATTCGCATCGGCGCTCGAGTTCCTCCCGAAATCTGAAGGCGCGCAACAGAGCTGGGGAACGCGACTGTTACGCGTGCATGCGCTGGCTGAAACTGCCGATTTCACTGGTGCCGCCGAGGACTTCTCAGCGCTTCCCGACTTGAGCGCGACGCCGGCCGCCCCGGCAGTGCACGAGATCGAGCAGCGGTACATTCTGAGGGCGGGGCCCCAGCAGACCGATGACTGGTTGTTCGAGCAGGAAGTCGCGATTTGCCTGCTGCAGGCGGCCTGATCGTGTCGACTCGCACGGTCCTCTCGCCTATTGGCGAGACGACGGTTGGTACGTTGCCGAACCTTGCAGCTTCAAAGGTGTCATCAAACAGGGAGAGTCCCTCGATGAACTGCAGGCGAATATTCGGCACGCGTTGGTCTTGATGTTTCCTGCCGCCGTGCCGGATGATCTCTCCTGGCAGTTTGTTCCGTCCGATCCTCCATGAGCCACCACCCTTGCCTGAACCTATTCGTGAAGACCTTCAAGTGCAGCACCGCACCGCGGTGCTGGTGTCTGTGCCGGATCGGGAGAATGAGCTTCCCAAGGAGCATGTCCTCGATGAATTAAAAGGCCTGGTGAAAACGGCCGGGGTGACGGTGGTCGGCGAACTGGTGCAGTTGCGCGGCAGGCCGCATCCGGGGACGTGCCTCGGGAAAGGGAAGCTCGACGAACTCGTCGATCTGGTGCACGTCACCGGGGCCGAGTTGGTCATCTTCGACAACAACCTGTCGCCCTCGCAGGGCCGGCATCTGGAACAGGCGACGAAGCGCATCATCGTCGATCGCAGTGAGTTGATCCTCGATATCTTCGCCACCCACGCCCGCACGTTCGAGGCGAAGTTGCAGGTGGAACTGGCGCAACTGCAGTACACCCGCACGCGGCTGAAGCGGATGTGGACCCACCTCGAGCGCATTGAGGGGGGGATCGGGGCCAGCCGCGGCCCCGGCGAAAAGCAGATCGAACTCGACCGCCGGATGATCGACACCCGCATTTCGGAACTCAAGCAGCGGATCGGCGAGATCGAGGTCCGCCGCGAGCGGATGGTGCGGCAGCGCGAATCGCATGCTCTGGTTTCTGTGGTGGGCTACACCAACGCCGGCAAGAGCACGTTGATGAACGCCCTGACGAACTCCGACGTCTACGTCGCCGACCAGTTGTTCGCCACGCTCGACACCCGCACGCGAAAGTGGGCGATCCCCGGCTGGGGAGACGTGCTCCTCAGCGACACCGTCGGGTTCGTCCGCGATCTGCCGCATGCGCTGGTGGCGTCGTTCAAGTCGACGCTGGAGGAAGCGCGGCAGGCCGATCTGCTCCTGCACGTGGTGGACGCCAGCAACCCGGAAGCCGAAAAGCAGGTGGCGACCGTGGAAAAGGTGCTGGAAGAGATCGGCGTCGAGATCCGCGAATTCATCCTGGTGCTGAACAAGGTCGACGCCGTCGAGGACCGCGAAGTCATCGACATGCTGCGGGCCAAGTACGCCTCGTCGGTCACCGTCAGCGCCCGGACCGGCAAATGGCTGGATCAGCTCGCCAGTCTCGTCGCGGAGCGGCTGGGCAACGGCTTTGTCGACGTCGAAATCGAAACCAACGTCGGCAACGGGAAGCTCTTCGCCTGGCTGGCGGAGCACGCCGAGGTGACGCAGCGCGACTACCAGGAAAATCGCGTCACGCTCCATTCGCGCATTCCGCGCAACATTCTCTACCAAGTGCAGGGGGAGGATGTCCACGTGCGACAGGTCAACGGAGCACTGCCGGTGGGACGATGAGTCCGCGTCAGCACACGGTTCGAAAGTCCCGCTGCATCGTTCGGCGCTAGGGGAGTCGCACGACGCGATAGTAGTAGTCGCCGCTGTGGACGAACTTGGTCTTGGTTCCTTCGGCAACTTGCTTGAGCCCGCCCCCGATGACCAGCCGTTGGCCGTCATGGAGGAGTGCAGCGCGAGAGCTTGCGGGCTGTACCGTGCGATACTCTCCGATGGTCTGATAGGTGTTCAGATCCCAGATCCGCAGCGTGTTATCGAGAGAACACACAATCGCCTTCTTGTCGTCTGCGTAATACAGCAGTTCTGTCGCCGGAGCATTCGGAGTCGAGAACGAACCCAAGACTGCTCCGGAACGCAAGTCGACATGAAAGACCTTGCGATTGTGTCGGTCGGCAATCAATGCCGATCGAGCGCTGGCTGCGATGGCAACCGCGGCTTCGCCCGCGGGGAATTTTCGTGGCGGATCGCTGAGCTTGGACGTCGCCAAGTCCCAAACGTGGGCAAAACCATCCGCGTGGGTCACCATCACCAGTTTGCCATTGGCTGCCGTGGTCGCCCGTTCCATGGTGACCTTTGTGCTGCCCTTCAGGATTTCCTTGATTTCGCGCTGGTCTTCGATGCTCCAAATTCGGATCGCGGGGTCGCGACTGCAGACGAGTAAGCGCTTGCCATCGGGCAGAAAATGGACATGGTTGACCCGAGCGTCAGGTCCCATGGGTTTCCATTCCCAGGCTGCGACGGTTTCGCCGGTGGCTGCCGACAAGACAACGGCCTCCGCACGTCCACCTGCGGCGATCAAGGTCCCGTCGGGAGAGTAATCGACACAGTGCATTTCGCCGTGCTTCATCGGCACCACGTTGTAGCGCCGCGCACCGTTGTCTGCGGACCAGACTGTGAGGCCGTTCGATTGATTCGCGGCGACGTCATTGCTGGTAGGAGAAGCGGTGATCGAATGCGTCATCTCACGGGTGATCGAGTAGACCCCCAGTGTTTCCAAGCCTTCCCCGGGATTGGGGCGCACACGCTGCCGGATCGAAGGGAGATCGGGCATCAACTCCGCCGACAGGGGGGTCAGGGAGCACGCAGAAATCCGGAATTGCGACACGGGATAGGTCACCAGGGAGATCGCGCGATCATCGAAAAACTGGGAGGCGTTGGGGATGAGACGCGCCGGATCGCCGGTCCAGTCAATGACAGTGCGATCGTTGACTTCGACGCGAATGTGTCGTCCGTAGACGATGATCGCGACATCCGATACCTGCTGATTCGTGAACACCGGACCCCGGTAGAGCGACTCATTCTGCGGGTTCTGAGCATGTTTGTCATCGATCCCGTTCAATGCGTTGAAGCTGGCATTCGAGTCGAGGGAAATATCGACGACGCTCCCTTCCACGCGCGAGCCAATCGTCAACCCGTCCGCGCCGGCGATTCGACTGGCCTTAAACCGTAAGGCGTAGTCCTTCGGCCACTGTCCCACGCGAATCTGGGCGTTGTAGTAGAGAGATGACTCCCATTTCGGCGGCAAGGTCGGGGAAGTCAGTGCGCCGTTCTGGAACTCCCATTCGCCGTCGAGAACATCCTTGGCAAGATCATAGTTCGCCAGAAGGTCGACCGCGGGTCCCGTCGGCTGTCGAGGGGAACGCTGCGGCAGACGCCAGACGCGGACATCGCTGTCGGACTGGAAGCTGCCATTGCTGGAGTTCGTTTCCCAATGACCTCCCGCGCCGGCCAACCAGCGACCGTCGGCCGAAAAGGCCAGTGTGAGTATCGGTTCCCTGATGTCGGTGAATTCATGCACGATCGCGTGCGAATCGGCGTCCAACAGCAAAACTTTTCCAAAGGCGTCCCCGGCGGCGATCCAGCGGCCATCGGGCGAGACGGCCACTCCCTTGAAGTAACGGCCCGGCTCTTGAGGAACCAGGGGATAGAGCACCGCACTGGGATGAATCGTCGAAACGGCCAGCGTTTCACCCCCAAAAACCAGCGCGCGTTCCCCGGGTGCGAACGCGATGCCGTATAAGGTCTTCGGACTCGCGAGCAGCTTGCCTGTCTCGACTTCAAAGACCGCTGACGGGGCCGTGCTCGCTGCGATCGCCAAGAATTTCCCATCGGCCGTCACCTGGAGCTCCATCGCGTTCGCGTTCCCGCCGCCGCCGTCGCGGAAGGAGTATTGCCGGACAACGTTCCCGGTCGCCGCGTCAACCAGCGCTGCGGCGCCGTCGCCGCCGATGATGAATTGCGAGTTGTTGGGCATCCACGCTACAGCGTTGCCATATTGATACCCTGGAAAACTCACGGGGAGTCGGCGTTCCAGCTTCCCGTCGACGACGGTGATGATGTGCACTTCGGCTTTGTTGTTGGCCACGAGCATTCGCGCGCTGTCCGACGAGAACGCCAAGCCGCTGCGCGTGCCGTTGCCGCCGTAGTTGGCCTCCCACTGCAGTTGGCCGCTGTCGAGCGCCCACACGCGCAGTTCGCCGCGTCCGCTGAGCGCTGCGATCACTTTGCCGTTGGGTGAAATCCGAACAGTGGTGGTCTCCAATCGTGCGAGGGGGAACTGACGGACAAGCGCCGGCGGTCCGTCAGTTTGCAGCGGACGCGAGTTCAAAGCGTTGTCGGCCGGGGTTGCCGCCGGGGGAACCGCTGGTCCGGCGACCGGCGTGCGGAGGTTAATGGTGAGGGGCGTACTCTGCTGACGATTGACGACGAACTTTCCCGATTGCGGGGTCGCGTTGGCGAGCATTGCCTGCCATGCATGTTCTCCAGGCTGCAGGAAGATCTCGGTCACGTTCCCCTTGAGCGGAATCGCATTTCCATCAATCGTCACTTGTGCCGCCGGGTCGTCGACCGTGAGCACCACTTTCCACGTTGATTCGCTGCGATTTCCCACGGCCATGCCTGCGCTTTTCCGGGAATTCTGCAGGTAGGAATTGACGAAATACCAGGCGCCGCCGCCCAGCGCAACGACCAGCGCCGCGGCGGTCAGGATTTGCCATTTCTCCAGACCCTGGACGTTCCGCAAACCCGTTCGTTCTTTGGGTGAGAGGTACAAAGCCGGCGCATCGCCGTAGGTGGTGAGGTCCTGCCACAGCTGTTTCATCTTTGCGTGGGCGGGCTTCAACTCGCGGAACCGGCGGACGGCCGCCTTCAGTTCCTTGAATTGCCTCTTTGCCAGGGCATCGTCAATTTCGACCTGCAATTGATCGACTTCCTGCTGCGCTTCGCTTGCCTCTTCCAATACCTTCCGCAACTCCTCGGTACGGAAGCGGGCGGGCATTTGTTCCAGCGTCTTGATGGCGTCGGCATAGTCGTGCCGACCGATCAATTCCCGCGCCACTTCGACGGCGGCGGTCGCCTGGCGACGCATGTTTTCATCGCCCGAGCGCGCCTTGGGAATTTGCTCATTGGCCCAGGCGGCGTCCGCCTGCCGATCGGGACCGGTCTCAGCGGCCAGCTTCTTCAAAAGGGGCAGGGCGTGCGCGTATTGATGTTCTGCCAGCAGCTTCGCGGCCTGAGCGCGCAGGTCGTCTTCGGAAGATTTGGCGATTTGCGATTTGACCACGCTGCGCCCCGGGGCCGCGATCGATGCCGCAGCTGTCGCACCCGCCGTCGTTGCCGGCTTTTGCGACGCCGTGACGGGGGCGTCGCTGCCGGACATCTGTTGAAGCACCTGGGTCAGCGCCTGCACCACATCCGCCATGGCGGCGAAACGTTCGCTGCGGGATTTCGCCAGCATCTTGAGGCAGAGGGCCTCCAACGCGGGATTCAATCCAGCACGGAACGACGACGGCGGCGGCGGTGCATCCGCGAGGATCTGCCCGAGCACGGCCGTCAGTGATCCGCGAAACGGCAGCGAACCGGTGAGCAACTCATAGAGTGTCACCCCGAGACTGTAGACGTCCGTCTGGGGACCGATCTCCGCCATCTCGCCGCGGACTTGTTCCGGCGACATGTAGGCGGGGGAACCGATGATCGTGCCGTCTTGGGTGGCCCGAACATCGCCGGTGCGATCGAGCCGCCGGGCCAAACCGAAGTCCATCACGACTGGTTCGCCGCGCTGGTTGACCATCACATTGGCGGGCTTGAGATCGCGATGGATGATCCCCTTGCGATGGGCTTCGTCGAGAGCCAAGGCAATCTTGCGGATCAACAAACAGGTCTGTCGTTCCGAAACCGGCTTCTGCGGACTGACGAAATCGGACAGCGGCCGACCGTCTATGTAGGCCATCGTGATGAAGTACGTGCTTTCGATCTGGCCGACGTCGTATACCTGGCAAATGTTGGCGTGCTGCAAGACGGCTGCCGAACGGGCCTCGCGCAGAAAACGCTCGATCAATTCGGGGCTTTCCTCGGCGCCGAACTTGGGCACCTTCAGCGCGACGGGTCGTTCCAGCTGGGTGTCAAACGCCAGATAGACCGACCCCATCGCCCCCTGTCCCAACAGTTTGTCGATGCGATAACGGCCGAACTGCGACGGCAGGCTGCCCACGACGCTCCCGGCAGGCGTCGATCCCTGCGGCTTGGGTGGTACGGTCGCCCGATTGGGATCTTGGCTTGGTTGATCACTCATTGCAGCACGCCCATTCGCAGCGCAGATTCAGGGAACAACGCCTTCACAGCCAGTTCTGGGAGACGGCGAATCTCCGGCACTCGTCCAACAGCGTCGCAGCGTCGCTGTAACGCTCGCTCGGATTCTTCGCCAGCAGCTTCATCACGATCTGTTCGACAGTTTCGGGAATATCCGGCCGCCTTGCACGGGGGAGTTCGGGAATCTTTGTCTGAATCTGCAGAATCGTCTCGCCGACCGATTTCGCCCAACAAGGCGGGCGACCAGTCAGGACCGCGTAAGCGGTCGCTCCCAGGCTGTAGAGATCGCTGCGGAAATCAACGTCGCGCCCCCGGCATTGTTCGGGCGACAGATAGGCCAATTCTCCCAGCCGCTCGCCCCCTTGAGTCAGCCGTTCGTCTTCGGCGTCGGTCAGGACCTTTGCCAGCAGCACGCCCCCCAATTTGCATACGCCGTCGGACTGACGGATCAGGATGTTCCTGGGGGTGACGCTGCGATGGACGATCCGTTGTTGCGACAACCGATTGAGGGCCGCCGCCATCTGACCCAGGATCAAAAACGCGTCGGGCCAGGCAGTCCCGTCGGTCCGATGACACCGCTGGATTAACTGGGCGACGCTCTCCCCCTCAATGTACTCATGGGCGATCCAGCAGTAGGGACCGGTTCTGCCGCCGGCGAGGATTCGCAGCAGATACGGATGCCGCACCGGCACCATCGCCCGCATCGCCCGCAAGAACCGCTTGATCTTGACGACGTCCCCCGAGAGAAACTCGGGCTGCAAGACCTTGAGCGCCACCGTCCGGTCCTTCAGGCGATCGCGCGCGCGGAACACCACTCCCGACGGCGATTCCTCAACGATCGACTCCACCTGAAACTGCACCAGCTCGCGGCCGACCAAATCTTTCAGCGAGGCCACGACCGGCACTTCGCCCCGCGCCCGCGCCGACGCTTTCTTCCGAACCGGGATGTTCTCGACCGGGAGCCGCACGGCGGAATCCGTCACCGGGGGCGCGGCCGCCGGTGGGGGCGGCGCCTGTTCCCGAGGATCATCTTCGGGAGTCATCGCGGGACGGCGGGCGGGCAGGCTGTTCCGCCGACGTTCTTTCTCAATCTTCGCGGGTACGATGGCGGTATTGAGAATCGCCGACCACTGCCCCTGATAGCTGGCCTGCGCGTCATCGCAGTGCCTGGGAGTCATCGCCGATGCCGTTCTTGCCGGCGCAGCGGCGACCTCATCGGACAACGGTTGCAATCCCCTCGAATCTTCTCCGCGGATCACCGGGGAAACCGGCAGCCAACTGGCGTCGGTCGGCGCTGGCGGAAGGGGATCGGTCGGCGCAGCAACTGGAACGGGGATTTGCGGTGGCATCCTGAGCGGCGGCAGCGTCCCGGGGGCAAGAGTTCCCTGCGTGGGATCGACCAGCAACGTCAAGCGTAGTTGCGTTTCCCCGAGCACGATCACATCGCCCGGTTGCAATGCGCGCGAACTGATTCGCACGTCATTCACCTGGGTGCCATAGGAACTCTGCAGATCCTCAAGAACCAGTTGAGGACCTTGCCGCGAGAATCGCCCGTGCCTGCGCGAGACGCTGCTGTCTTGCAGGGGAATTTCGCAATCGAGTGCACGTCCGATGACCCAAGGCCCAGGTCCGTCCAAGGGAAAGACTCTTCCGCGGTCGTTTCCCGCCAGTGTCTCCAACTGAAGACTCACTCCAGCCTCCCCACGGGATGTACAGCTCGACTTCGACACTGACTGCGGCGAGACGCCAGGACGAGACATGAGCGCAGCCTGCGATCCTGCTGAAAATAACCGACGTGGATTCGCCGGGGCAATCGACTGCTGTTGGGGAAGGGGTCGCTGGAATCCGACGAACCCGTGCCCGGCGGCTCAGCACCCCCGTTACGCGAACTTCGCCGTGGCGAGAGCCACTGCCGCTCGACAGGCCTGGAGGTAACTGGGGATGTGCAGGTGCTCATTGACGGTGTGAATCGACCGCTGACCACATCCCAAGGTGACGGCGGGAATCCCGTGCGCGACCATCCAGTTGGCATCCAGTCCGCCGTTGCCGATGACGAGTTCCGGCTCAAGTCCCAAGCCGCGCAGCGCCGCGGCCGCCGTCTGCACCACTCGGGACTCGGGGTCGAGGCGAAACGCCTCGTACTTCAGCTCGGCCTGGAAGCGGAGCTTTCCGCGACGTCCATCCGCGGAAACGATCGACCTCACCCCCTTGCGGAAGGCCCGCTGATACGCCTGGACAATCCTGGCGCGGAACGCGGGGTCGTGACTGCGGGCTTCCGCTCGCAGTCGGACCAGCGACGTCACCACATTGGTGGCCTCGCCCCCTTGAATGACTCCGATATTGCTCGTTCCAGATTTGCGGCCCTTGCGAATCAGCCCATGCCAACCCTGCTGCACGAGATCGGCAATCGCCAGCGAGGCGATCGCGGTGGCGCTCACGCCAAGTTCCGGATGAACTCCGGCATGGCTGGCGATCCCCTCGATTTCGACGTCGATGGAGTCTGCTCCCGTTGCGCCGATACACAGCACGTGCGGCAAATTCCCATCCCAATTGAACGCCAGCGCCGGCTTGCCCAGTTTGCGAATCGCGCCATAACGAGCGCCGCACAGACCAATTTCTTCCTGCACCGGGAAGAACAGGGTCAACGGTGGATGCGGCAACTGATTCTCCAGTATCTCCCGAATCGCCGTGATGACGACGCCTACGCCTCCGCGGTCATCTCCTCCAAGTCCCGTTGCAGGACTTTGTGAACGGATGTAGTCCCCGTCGATCTGGGGTTCAGTTCCGACGCAAATCGGAACTGTGTCGACGTGGGCCATGAGCAACCGCCGAGGTCCACGGATGGTCCCCGGCAGTTTGACGATCAGGTTGCCCGCCTCACCTCCATGAGGCGAACGCTGGTGAGCATCGTCGACGAAACACATCTGGGGATCGACGCCGGAAGCGTGCAGATGGCTGAGCACCGTTCGCTGAATCTCAGCTTCCTGGCAACTTTGCCCGGGCGCCTTCAGCAGAGACAGGAGCGTCGAAACGGCGCGTGTCTCGTTGCAGGGAATGACTGCGGGAGTCGACGCCTGTCCTGCCTCAAGAACCATCAGCGGACGCCTTCCAATCGTAGCCGTGAACCCTGCGACCCAAGCAGACGCGGGAATCCGGCCGCGAACAACCGAATTCCCGCGTGAGCGTCTGCGAAATTCTGAGGACGTCGATGGGCTTATCGCGCGCCATCGTGCGACTGCAGCGCCTTCAGGCGATAGGTGCCCGTCGGCTCGTCGTGATAGACATCCTTGGTGTTATACAGGCACTGATAGAGGATGTTGCGAAAGTTGGCGCTCGCGCTTCGATACCCTGCCGCCAGAATGCGGTCGTGAAGGTCGTACAAGGTGAATCCGTCGCGGCTCTTTTCCAGTTCTTCCAACACATAGGCCCGCAGCGACTTCTCGTTCTTCATCCGCTCGCGTTTCCGCGGCAGGGGAACACTTCCAGAGACGGGGCCGCCACCTTCGAGAATCGCGATGTCGCGATCAATGCGGTCGAGCTCGGTCCGCAGTTGTTCACGCTTCTCATAGAGTCCGGAGAGTTGCGCTCGCCGAGCGTTCAGTAATCGCTCCAGATCTGCGACTGTCAGTTCTTCCAAACCGCGCTGCATGCCAGATGTTTCCTTTTCGATGAAGATTGCTGGAGAAGAAATGAGGAGAAAAAATTCGCACTGAGGAGCGACTGACTTCACACACGTTGCGTGGACAAATCGCACCCCGTGAATTTACAGACCATACTCTATCCGTGAGAGAAATCGCAACGACGTGGATGCTACAACTGCAAGATGAGTGACAAACCTCGCTTGAAAACCCCTCGCATCGCTGCGGAGTGAGGACGAGTCCAACAGCAATTCCGAGACCAATATGCGGGCGACGCCCGGTCAAATTCGCGCCGAGTTTTCGAGTGGGTGAACAATCGCAGCGGTTCACACGGTGGACGCGGACTCCCAGGACCGCGTGAACGCAGGGAGCGATTCCGTGAGACGTCCAACACAGTGTCTCCCCCGGCTTTCGGCCGCCAGGGTATTTTGAGCAAATTTCGAAAAAAACGTCTCGCGAGGTTTTTTTGACGAGGCGCGATGATGACCGCCTCATCCCCAATAAGCACGATGGCCAAGTCTGTTAGGTGACTCTCTAGAGCTTCAATTCCTGCTTCACCTTATGGAAACATTCGACGGCAAACTGCAGTTCCTCACGTGTATGGGCCGCAGAAATCTGTGTGCGAATGCGGGCTTTTCCTTGAGGCACCACTGGATACGAAAATCCGATCACATACACCCCCTCGGCAAGCATCGCCTCGGAAACTCGCGCCGCCAACGCCGCGTCCCCCAGCATCACCGGCGTGATCGGATGGGAACCGGGTAACAAAGAATAGCCCACCCGGCTCATCGCCTCGCGGAAGAAGCTAGTATTGGCTTCAAGGCGGTCGCGCAATTCCGTGGACCGACATAACATTTCCAAGGCCTCCAGCGACCCGGCCACAATCGGCGGCGCCAGGGTGTTGGAGAAGAGATATGGGCGCGAGCGTTGCCGCAGCAGGTCAACGATTTCCCTGCGTCCGCTGGTGTAGCCTCCGCTGGCCCCTCCCAAGGCCTTGCCCAGTGTTCCGGTCAGAATATCCACTCGTTCCGAGACGCCGTGCAGTTCGGGGGTTCCGCGTCCGCGCGGGCCGATGAATCCCACAGCGTGCGAATCGTCCACCATCACGAGGGCGTCGTACTTGTCGGCGAGTTCGCAGATGGCGGCCAGGTCGGCGACATAGCCGTCCATGGAAAACACGCCGTCCGTGGCAATGAGCCGGAATCGCGCCCCCTGGGCTTCCTGCAGTTTCGCGGCCAGATCGGCCATGTCGTTATTGCGGTAGCGGAAGCGCTGGGCTTTGCACAGCCGCACGCCGTCGATGATGCTCGCGTGGTTCAATTCATCCGAGAGGATCGCGTCGTCAGGCCCGAGAAGCGTCTCGAACAGACCGCCGTTGGCGTCGAAGCATGACGAATACAGGATCGTGTCATCCGTCCCCAGAAACTCGCTGAGAGCCCGTTCGAGTCGCTTGTGGATGGATTGCGTGCCGCAGATGAACCGAACCGACGCCAAGCCGTAGCCCCATTCGTCGAGTCCTCGATGGGCGGCGGCGATGACGGCGGGGTGCTGCGCGAGGCCGAGGTAATTGTTCGCGCACAGGTTCAGAACCGGCTGTCCATCACTCACGCGGACATGGGTCCCCTGCGGCGTCTGGATAACTCGTTCAGACTTGTACAAACCCGCCCGACGGATGTCAGCGAGTTGATTCTCCAGATGGTCCTGGAAACGTGAATTCATGGTGTGTCCTGCTGACTGCGGAAGAATGTCCCGTATCCGGGATCATACGCCTCAAGGAAATTTCCAATCGCGATGCGATCGCGCCCCACCTCACGAGAGCTTCAGTGTTGAATGCGGAATGCCTGCGGTCTACGTCAATCTTCCCGTCACGCGTCCGGGAATGCGAAGGGAATCACGTCGGCGATTTCTTCGGCGCCCAGCACCAGCATCACCAGGCGATCGAATCCGAGGGCGACTCCCGAACTCTCCGGTAAGCCGCGTTCCATCGCCGCCAGCAGGCGACTCTCTTCCGGGAGCGGCGGCAAGCCGGCCGCCGCGCGCACCGCCGACTGTGCGGCATTGCGGCGCCGCAGTTCATTCGCGTCGGTCAGTTCGTCGTATCCGTTGCAGTACTCGACTCCGGCGATGTACAGCTCAAAGCGCCTGGCGACGGCGATCCCATCCGGGCGCACGACAGTCTTGGCAAGCGCCGACTGCGCGGCCGGATAGTCGCACAAGAAGACGGGACCATCGTGACCGAGTTGCGGCTCGATCAGTTCGGCCAGCAGCCAGTTGAGCCAGCCGTCTTTGTCGTGCACGGACAGGGAAGGAGGCGGTGTTAACTGTCGCGACCGAGCCAACTCCTGCAGAACTGCCACGGGCTCCCGCAGCACCGAGACGCCGGTGAAACGCTCGAACGCCTCCTCGTACGTCAGGCGTTCAAAGGGCTGCCGTGTGAATCGTCGCGTGAAGGTGCGCGGCAGGAACGCCAGCATGTGGACCAGATAGTCTTCCGTGAACTGCAGTTGTGCGTCGAGATTGTCCCCCACCCGATACCATTCCAGCATCGTGAACTCGGGGTTGTGCCTTCGGCCGACTTCTCCGTTGCGGAAGACCTTGCCGAGTTGATAGATCTGCGTGGCGCCGGCGGCAAGCAGCCGCTTCATGGAAAATTCGGGAGACGTCTGCAGATAGCGCGGCTCACCCGGCGAAGTCCGCCATGCCAGGGGATCAGCCCGCCAGGTGGCGACAAACGGCTCAATCCAGGCATCGACTACGACATCGCTGCACAGAATCGGCGTGTCGACCTCGAGATACCCGGCGGCATCGAAGAAACGCCGCGTCTCACGCAACAGCGCAGCTCGGCGCCGGAGGTTCTCCAGGGAGGGGGTCGTCATCGGCTGTGTCACGGCGTGAGGCATTCCAATCGCAGTCAGTACGATGGGCGCTCCTGCCCGAGGGGCGGCGATCCTCGACAGGGAGCGAGCCGCCATCTTACATCAATCGCGGAACCGAAACGGCTCCGGAGCCATTTGATAGTCGGGACGCATGCCGATGTTGATCAGTAGTCCCAAGGCGATGCACGTGGAGAGCAGGCTGGATCCGCCATAGCTCATCAGCGGCAGCGTAATCCCGGCAATCGGCATCAGGCCGACGGTCATTCCCGTATTGATGATCGTCTGCGCTGCGAGCAGCGCCGTAATTCCGACGGCCAGCAGCCGCCCGAACGGTTCCCGCGTCGCCGCGGCGATCTGCAGCCCGCGGCCAAAGAGCAGCAGGTAGAGCAAGAGCGTCAGCACCGCCCCCCATAGTCCCCAGCGCTCGCCGACCCAGCAGAAGACGAAGTCGGTCTGCCCGGCGGGAAGATGATAGGCGTCCGGGTCGTCCAGCGGTTGCCCGCCGAGTTCGCTGCCGAGGACTCCCCCCAGTGAGAGGACGAGCTTGGATTGATGTTGATGGTATCCATCTCCCTGGGGCGCGGGTCCGCCATCGGCTTGAGAGAAGAGTGCGGTGATGCGGGATCGTTGTTCGGCATTCATTCCCGCCCACACGGCCGGCAGCGCCGCCAATCCCAGCAAAGCGACCAGCAGCAGATGCCGCCCGCGGGCTCCCGCAGCGAAGAGCATGGCGAACAGCACCGGGAGAAACAGCATCGCCGAACCCAGGTCGGGTTCCTTCAGGATCAGGGCCACCGGGATCAAGGTCACCAGGAATGGGACGACCAGACCGCTCCACCGACGATCGTTGCTTCGTACAGAGAGGTACTGCGCGAGTGCAAAGATCAGCGCCAGCTTTGCCAGTTCCGAGGGCTGCAAGTCGAAGACCCCGAGGGGAATCCAGCAGCGGGCGCCATTCCGTGCCGGCATCCAGAAGACGAGCACCAGGAGAGGAAGGGTCGCAGCGAGAAATCCATAGCTGTAGGGTTGCAATCGCCGATAGGGGACCGCCGCGGCGAGGGCTGCGAGGGGGCCGCCCAGCATCACCCAGGTCATTTGCCGCGGAAACAAATCCACGCCGTCCGAAAGCTGATCGGCCCGCTCGATGCCGGTGAGTCCCAGAATCAGCAGAGACATGCCCGTCAGCACGATCAGCCACGGAACCGGCGCATTGTGAACTGCGGTGGACACCCGACCCTCAACTGTTTGTGCGTAACTTCAACCTGGGACGAGGGTTGTACACAAGTTGCCCGTGTCCGAGAAGACCGTCTTGCCTGGGCCGAAGGAGGATTCGCACCGGCGGAATGGAACTCCTCTTCCGTGCGGTTCCGATTGCGACCGATTTCGCCACGTGCGAGAATCCCGAGATCGCTTTGCGGTCCGCCGCACGACCTCGACCAGCTCTCAGGGATCGACCATGCTGCCTCGCCGTGACTTCCTGGTTCATTCCGCCGCGGCTACTGCTTCGGCAGCGGTGCTCGGATCTGCCTCCGCGAGCGAAACGACCGAAACGACTGCAACGCCGCTGGGAAAGGCGGAGCACTGCGTGGTCGTCTGGCTCGGGGGTGGTTCGGGCCAGATTGACACCTGGGATCCCAAGCCCAAAGGGGATCCCCAAACGAAGAAACCGGGGTCGTATTACAACTCGATCGACACCGCGATTCCCGGGACGCAGATCGTCGAGCACTTCCCACGCTGTGCGCCGATTTTGGATCGGTTCAACCTCCTGCGGACCGTGCATCACGATGTGATTGACGAACACGCGGCAGCCACCAATCGAATGCACACGGGATACCGCACCAGCGAAACGCTTACGTACCCTTCGGTCGGGTCCGTCATTTCCCATCAGCGCGGGGCAGCGGGGGACAAGGTGCCCCCGTACATCCTGATCGGGTATCCCAGTTCGTCGCGCGGACCAGGCTTCCTCGGAGCCAGTGGCAACTACGTCTACTTAACGGACACACAATCGGGTCCCTCGGGGCTGGCCCGCGCTGCGGAGATCACCCCCGATCGTCAGGCGCGTCGGGAAGCGCTCCTCAGCAAGGTGCGCGAGCAGTACCGAGAGCGGGTCGGCGATGATCACGTGCCGGTTCGCAACTACGACGCCATGATCGGCGAAGCCCTGCGTTACGGCGGTCCGGAGTTCATGCGGCTGTTCCATCTCGCCGAAGAACCCGGCTCGCTCCGTGACGACTATGGGGGCGAGTTCGGCCAACGCTGCCTCTTGACCCGGCGACTGCTTCAGGCGGGAGTGCGGTTCGTCGAAGTGTCGCACAACCTCAACTTTCTCAATGGGACCGGGTGGGATGTCCACAACAAAGGAATCCTGAATCAGCACAAGCTGATCCAGGAACTCGACCAGGCTCTGGCGGCGCTGGTTCTCGACCTCGAACGGGTGAAGCTGCTGGACAAAACGCTCATCGTTGTGATGAGCGAATTCGGTCGCCCGGCCGGATTCGACGGCGGCGGTGGACGGGGTCATCACGGCAAGTGCTTCACCGTGGCGCTGGCCGGAGGAGGACTCAAGAACGGCATCACCATCGGCGAAACCAACGAACTGGCGACGGAAATCGTCTCGCGTCCAGTGTCGGTCCCCGATCTGCACGCCACGATCTACGCGGCGCTGGGGATCAGTCCCAAGGAAACGCTCTACGCCGGCGACCGTCCGGTGCCGATCACGGACGGCGGGAAGCCGATTCACGAGTTGTTCGCGTGAGAGCTCACCCGACCCCCAGGGATGGCGATCCCTGGGTTTCCGCTTCACAGAGCGCACCGATGAGTGTCGTCGCACCGATCGCGCGTTGAGACGGGAGATGCCCTGATGTCTGCATGGCTATGTCGGCGTTTGTGCCTCGTGCTCGCAGTCTCCGTGTGTTTGACTCAGGTTCCGCTCGACGCTGCTGACGCCAAGCACGTCCTCGTCGTCGTCGGTCCGAGCAATCATGCACCGGGGACGCATGAAGTCGGAGCCGGCGGGCGATTGATCGCCGATTGTCTGAAACACGCCGAAAACGTGGACGGCATCGAAGCCGAAGTCGTCACCGCCTGGCCGAGCGATGCGGCGGTGCGCGACCGTACGGATACGATCGTCTTCATCGGCGACCGGTTTCCGGGCGAAGAACTTCCCAATCGCGACCGCATCATGGCCGACCTCACCAAGATGATGGACCGCGGCTGCGGCATCGTCTGCGTGCATTATGCCACGGGTCTCGGCGCCCATCACGTCCAACCAGACGGCGAACATCCGCTGCTCTATTGGATGGGGGGCTACTTCGCGACGCAGTGCGCTCATCATCAATCGATCGCGAAGATCTTCACGGCCACGATTGAACCGGGAGCTGCAGAGCACCCGATTTGTCGCGGTTGGAAGACCTTTACGCTGCACGACGAACCCTACATCAAGAACTATTTCGGCAAGGACGGACTGGCGGCGAACGTGACGCCGATCGCCACCTCCCTGCTGCCGCCCGAGGCTCCGCAGCGCGAAGTCGTGTCGTGGGCCGTCAGCCGAC
>JANRLN010000112.1:0-3024 GCA_033762515.1 Planctomycetaceae bacterium | reverse complement strand
AGCAGGTCGCTGGGAATGTCCCCGGTGGCGTCGTAGGCGGCGAAGGCATCGTCGTCGATCAGCGTCACCGCATCGAGGAGCTTCATCCGCCATTCCTCAGCGTCGTCGACCAGCTCTTCCGGGATCTCCCGCTCTTCGATCGTCTTCCCCTGATCGTCTCCGCGGCCGAAGTAGAGGGCCTTGCGTTCGATGAGGTCGATGATCCCCTGGAAGCCGCCGGGACGATCGGCCGGACCGGCGCCAATCGGAATCTGCAGCGCCACCGGTTGGGCGTGCAGCCGCCGTTCGATCTGCTCGAACGTCCGCTCGAAGCTGGCCCCGATGCGGTCCATCTTGTTGATGAAGCAGAGCCGCGGGACGTGATACTTGTCGGCCTGGCGCCAGACAGTTTCGCTCTGGGCTTCGACCCCTTCGACGGCGCTGAAAATGACCACCGCACCGTCGAGCACCCGCAGACTGCGCTCCACCTCGGCGGTGAAGTCGACGTGTCCGGGGGTGTCGATGATGTTGATCGCCACCTCTTTCCAGTGGCAGCTCACCGCGGCGGAGTAGATCGTGATCCCGCGTTTGGCCTCTTCCGGATCAAAATCGGTCACGGTCGTGCCGTCATCGACGTTCCCCATCCGATGGGTCTCGCCGGCGTAAAACAGAATCCGCTCGGTGGTCGTCGTCTTTCCGGCGTCGATATGGGCCACGATGCCGATGTTGCGGATGTTTTGGATCGAGCGGGACATGGGAAATCCGGGCTGGTGTCAGTGGTCTGTTGTCCGTTGTCCGTTGTCAGATCAGGAAGTCTGCTCGGTTCGGTTGCCGCAGTCTTTCGACGCCGAACCGTCGCTGCGGCCAATTCTAGCAACGGACGACGGACAACGGACGACCGACCACACCAAACAACAACAGCGGCATGAGCCTCATGGACTCACGCCGCTGCATTGAATGCGCCAGTGCCGCCCGGGCGAGCCCGTTGCGACGGTGTCTTACCACGCGAAGTGGGCGAACGCCTTGTTCGCATCGGCCATGCGGTGGATGTTTTCGCGGGTGGTGACCGCGGTCCCTTCACGACGGGAGGCGGCCATGAATTCGTTGGCCAGCTTGCGGGCCATCGGTTGCCCCTTCTTGCCGCGGGTGGCGGCGAGCAGCCAGCGGATGGCGAGGGTCATCTGACGCTTCTCGCGGACCGGCACCGGGACCTGGTAGTTGGCGCCGCCGACGCGACGCGACTTGACTTCGACCGCCGGGCGGCAGTTTTCGACCGCCTGTTCGAAGATCTCGACCGGGTTGCGATCGGGGATCTTCTCGTGAATCAGATCCATCGCGTCGTAGAACACCCCTTGCGCGACGCTCTTCTTGCCGTCGTGCATCAGGCAGTTCACGAACTTCGAGACGAGTCGCGATCCAAAACGAGGATCGGGCTTGAGCTGCGTCTTGCTGGCGGTCATCCGCTCGGCCATGGGTCGAACCTAAACGTCGGGCTGTGGCTGATGTGAACTCTGAAACTCATCCGGCCGCAACGCAGGGCCGCGGCACTCAACACCAATTCCTGCAAAACTTTATTTGGGCCGCTTGGCGCCGTAACGGCTGCGGGCCTGCTGACGCTTGGCGACGCCGAGGCAGTCGAGCACGCCGCGGATGATCTTGTACCGCACACCGGGCAAGTCGCGGACACGACCGCCGCGGACGAGCACAATGCTGTGTTCCTGCAGGTTGTGACCTTCGCCGGGGATGTACGCGGTGATTTCCTTCCCGTTCGACAACCGCACGCGGGCCACTTTTCGCAGCGCCGAGTTCGGCTTCTTGGGGGTCACCGTCTTGACCAGCAGGCACACTCCCCGCTTCTGCGGGCAGCTCTCGAGCACCGGCGTCTTCGTGCGGACCGGCTGCACTTTTCGCGGCTTGCGGATCAACTGATTAATCGTCGGCATGCGAGGTCCCTGAGGTCTCTTCCGCTGGGCGAGTGCGCCGAAAGCGTTCGCTATGAATGACTTACAACACGTCCGCAAGTATCGCTCGGACAGCCCGCCATCGCAGGAATCCGAAAGTGTAAACGGCTGGCGAAGAAACTGCAAGACACCGGTGTGGAAGCTGCAAATCCGATGCAGGAAATCCAAGACGCCGCCTCGAAGGCCTCGGTCTCAGACCGGTCGCCGCAGGGCGGCCCTCACGGCCCCCCCTGCGGACTTTGTGCATCCGGCTGTCAGTTTCCCGGCGGTGCTACAGCCGGTCGCTCAGCGATCCACTCCCCGACAAGTCGGGTTCGTTCAGCATGTTCGCACGGGCCGCCAAGATCCGGTCGCGCTCCGCCGAGATCTCGGCGAGGGCTTCCGGCTTGATCCGCACTTCCGAATTCTGGTGCAGCTTGAAGCCCGTCCCGGCGGGAATCAGGTGACCGAGAATTACATTCTCTTTCAGACCCACCAGCGAATCCGACTTCCCGGCGATCGCCGCTTCCGTCAGCACCTTGGTGGTTTCCTGGAAGCTGGCTGCCGAGATGAAGCTCTCGCTCTGCACGGCGGCCTTGGTGATCCCCAGCAACTGCGTCGTCGCGGAGGCGGGGCGAGGCTTCGCGGTTTTCACCGGTTTGGCCCCCGAGGCTTCCAGTTCCTGGTTGACCTGCTGGATGGTGTCGATCGGCACGACGTCCCCTTCCTGGAACTCCGAGTCGCCCGGATCGGTCACCCGCAGGCATGACTGCAAGGCCTGGTTGATCTTGCGGAACTCCATGCGATCGATCAGGACACCCGGCAACAGAATCGTGTCGCCGACTTCCTCGACCTTGACCTTGCGGAGCATCTGCGAGACGACCAGTTCAATGTGCTTGTCGTCGATCACCACGCGCTGGGCGCGGTACACGCTTTGGATTTCGTGCAGCAGGTACTGCTGCACGGCGTCTTCACCGCTCACCGCCAGAATGTCCTGCGGCACCAGCGGACCGCGGACCAGGGCATCCCCGGCGCGAATATGGTCGCCGTTGTGCACGAGCAACTGCTTGCCGTGAGGGATGATGTGTTCCTTCTCGGTGCCGTC
>JANRLN010000111.1:0-2973 GCA_033762515.1 Planctomycetaceae bacterium | reverse complement strand
GTGTCGAATCTGCTCGATGCGAGTTGGGGCGCCGGGAAAGACCTCGATTTGGGAACGCTGATCCGCGGCGTGCAGTCGCCGCCGTTTGATCGGTTGGGAGTTCTCGATCTGGAGAGCTTCTTTCCGGCGAAAGAACGCTTTCAGTTCGCGATGCAGCTCAACAACCTGCTGGCGTCGCCGGGGTTCGCCGTGTGGCGCGAAGGGGAGCCCCTCGACATTCAGCGGCTGCTCTACACGCCCGAGGGTAAACCGCGGATCGCGATTCTGTCGATCGCGCATCTCTCCGACGCCGAGCGGATGTTCTTCGTGACGATTCTGCTCAATGAAGTCTTGGCTTGGATGCGGCGGCAGGCGGGAACGTCGAGTCTGCGGGCGCTATTGTATATGGACGAGGTCTTCGGGTTTTTCCCACCGACCGCGAACCCTCCCAGCAAGACGCCGATGCTGACGTTGCTCAAACAGGCCCGCGCGTTCGGTCTGGGAGTGGTGCTGGCGACGCAGAACCCGGTCGACCTGGACTACAAGGGGCTCTCGAACTGCGGCACGTGGTTCATCGGCCGCCTGCAGACCGAGCGCGACAAGCTGCGGCTGCTCGATGGATTGGAAGGGGCCTCCGCCGCCACGGGAGCGCAGTTCGACCGGGCGTCGATGGAAAAGATCATGTCGGCCCTGGGGAATCGCGTTTTTCTCCTCAACAACGTGCACGACGATGGGCCGGTGGTGTTCCAGACGCGCTGGGCCCTCTCTTATCTCCGCGGGCCACTCACGCGGGAGCACATCGAAGCCATAATGGCCAGCCGCAAGACGGCGCTGCCGAGCGCGTCGGCAGCGACCTCCGCTGCGGAACCGGCAACATCAGCCATCGGAGAAGGGGGGACCCATCCGGTATTGCCGCCGGACATCGTCGAACTCTTTCTGACGCGGCGGGCGTCGGTCTCCGCCGGGGCGAAGCTGACGTATCGGGCGGGGCTGTATGGGACCGCACGGGTGCATTTCGAAAACCGCACCGCCGGCGTTGATGAGTCGCACGACCTGCGGTTCCTGATTCCCGCGGTGGGTGAAGTCTCGGCGACCGTCTGGGACGAAGGGCAGCCGGTGGAGTCGGACCTCGATTTTGAATCCCGGCCGGAGGAGTCTGCCGGATTTGCGTCATTGCCGTCGGCACTTTCCAAGGCGAAGACCTACAGCGAGCTGACGAACGCGCTGAAAGACCATCTCTATCGGACGGAGCGGTTGCGGTTGCTCAAGTGCAAGGAACTCAAACAGACCTCGTCTCCCAATGAAGACGAAGGGACCTTCCGCGTCCGGCTGGGACAGCTCCAGAAAGAACAGCGCGATCTGCAGGTGGAAAAGCTCAAGGCCAAGTACGCCCCCAAGTTGACGGCGCTGCAGGAACGGATCCGCAAGGCCGAACAGCGCAAAGCGAAGGAAGAGTCGCAGGCGTCGTCGCAGACGCTGCAGGCGGCGATGCAGTTCGGCACGTCGATTCTGGGGGCCATGTTCGGCCGCAAACTGGCGAGCGCGTCGAACCTCTCGCGGGCCTCCAGCACAATTCGCTCGGCGAGTCGGGCGGCGGAACAGCGGCAGGACGTCAGCCAGGCCCTCGAAACGATCGAGTCGCTGCAGCAGCAATTGGCCGACCTGAGTGCCGAGTTCGAGTCCGAGGTGCTGAAGATTCAGGAAGGGAACGCAGCGGAGGGGCTGGTCTTCGACGAAGTGCTGGTACGCCCGAAGAAGACGGACATCTCGATCACGAAACTGGCGCTCGCCTGGACGCCCTGGATTGTGACCGCGGATGGAATTGCGTCCCCCGGTTGGGAGTAGGAAATCGCTGCGCCAGAAGGGAACATTCCGTGTGGTCCAGTTTATTCCGGCTGGCTCTGGTTACCAAATGCAAAACGCTGAAGACTTGGAACTTGGCCACAGATGAAACACGGATCAAACACGGATGAAGGCAGATCCTAGGGGTCACGCGTTGAGAGTCAGCCTGTGGGTTCCTATCCGTGTTTCATCGGTGTTTCCTCTGTGGCCCCTGCTTGGCGACTTTGACGTCTTCGGCTTTCTACCTTTTGGTAGTATGTACTCACCGATTGCGTTTTTTGGGGATAGCAGCTCGGGATTCTCTGTGTCTTTGGGTCTTTGGCGAATCAGTTACTGGCAGTCGACGCTTGGCATCTTGGCTGACAATTTCCAGGCGTCACACAAGTAAGGAAGTATCCATGACCACTAACGCTGCCGAAATCGCCACGCTTGCCGGGGGCTGCTTCTGGTGTCTCGAAGCGGTGTTTGAGCAACTGCAGGGAGTTCACAAGGTTGTCTCCGGCTACGCCAACGGCGCCGTTGTCGACCCAACCTATGAGCAGGTCTGCACCGGGCGCACGGGACACGCGGAAGTCGTGCAGGTGACATTTGACCCGCAGGTGATCCCGTATGCCGACCTGCTCGACGTCTTCTTCGCGATCCACGACCCCACCACTTTGAACCGGCAGGGGGCCGACATCGGCACCCAGTATCGCTCGGGGATCTATTTCCATTCGCCCGCACAGGAACAGGATGCACGCGCGAAGCTGGAAGAACTGACGGCGGCGAAAATCTGGGATGGCCGGCTAGTGACGGAAGTCGAGCCGCTGCGGGCATTCTATCCCGCGGAAGACTATCATCAGGGTTACTTCCGCGCGCATCCGCAGCAGGCTTACTGTGCAACGGTGGTGTCGCCGAAGGTGGCAAAGTTCCGGAAGAAGTTTGCGGAACGGCTGCGAACGAGTTGAAGAACTCCGAAATCTCAAATTCGAGATCCGCAGGAAATTCCCAATTGTCAAGTTTTCAACAGACTTAGGAGTTACGCAGTGGCGTGGACTTCGTCTTACGGAAATCCCGCAATCTGGGTAGAGTCGCAGGCATGAGTTCCCCGAAAGTTACCGCGGTTCAGTTTATCGATTTCCTGATCGCGACGCCTTCGCAAGCCACGGCGAC
>JANRLN010000110.1:0-3535 GCA_033762515.1 Planctomycetaceae bacterium | reverse complement strand
GTCGCCGTGGCTTGCGAAGGCGTCGCGATCAGGAAATCGATAAACTGAACCGCGGTAACTTTCGGGGAACTCATGCCTGCGACTCTACCCAGATTGCGGGATTTCCGTAAGACGAAGTCCACGCCACTGCGTAACTCCTATCTTTGAGATTTGGTGCTTGAAATTTGAGATTTCTGCATCAGCACAATGCTGATTGATCTGATCTCTCTCTACGACTTCCCCAGCCCGCCCGCGTGTTTCTGGGCGGCCCACCACAGATGCCATGTCCGTTCGTCGTAACGGAAGTCTTCACCGGTCAGCTTCTGCAGCGTCGCCAGGACGTCGGCGTTCTGGTGATCCTGCTGCACGACCACCCATTTTGACTGGACGTTCTGCACCGGGTCCGGCGAGTTGAGCAGGACGACCCCGTCGGGATATTGTCCCGTTCGCAGTCCCGCTTCGATGCCCGGCGGCAATGTCCCGGACTGAGTGCCGACGGCGCCGCTAGCCCCCATGGTGTAGGTGGGAGTAGCGGCGCCGCGGACACGCACGTTGTAGCGATGCGTGGTGATGAGTGCGTTGATCAGAGGCGTGATGGCGTCCTCGTCGCCGACACGCTGCAGGGCGACCGCGGCGCGGTTGACTTCGGCATTGTCGGCGCTGCGGAGTTTCTGGATGAACGTCCCTTCGACGTGCTCGAAGTGATCGGCGGCAATGCCCTGCAACGCCGCATAGCGGACTTCGGCGTCGGCGTCGGTCAGGGTCATCAGCGCCAACGCCTTGGACGATTTGGCCCCCACAGACTGCGTCATTACATTCACCGCCAGCAGCCGCACATCGCGTCCCGGGTGCTTGCTCATCAGCTTGGCGATCGCGGGCGCGGCGTCAGCATCCTGCACGGCCTGCAGCGCAGATAGACCTTGATCAACGCGATCGCGGCTGTTGCTCGTAATCCATCCAGTCCACAGGCGAATCTTGGGATACCATTCCTGCTCGCGAGCCAGTTCTGCAGTCGTCTTCTCCAGCAGCTCGAATTCGGGCTGGGTGATCCAGCGCCCCTTGTGCTTGAGATAACCGCGTTCGGTCATGTAGGCGTTCCAGTCGACCCAGCCGCCGTCTTTCCAAACGTGCCCTAAGGCCCGATGCGCCGCTTCGTGTTCGGCATCGAGGGCGATCACGCGCTCGCAATGATACTCGTGCTGCTCGTTGAGATGACTGTCGCGACACCAGCGGGCCAGTTCCCAATGAGCGTCGACCGTCTCTTCCATGCGGCGTGCCCGCAGTTCGTAGTGCTCATGGGCCAGAGGGCGCCGCGTGACGAAGGCGACGGAATCAGCGGGAATTTCGATCCGTGCACCTGAGAGCGTTTCGAGCGTCACGTCGGCCGGGGCGGCTTTGGTGACCTTGGTTCCACTCGCAACGATTGTCTTCGCTGTTACGATTTTGCCGCGTAGTTCGGCGCCGGAATGGAGCTTCACCACGTCGCCGAAGACCGGTGATGACGCGAGTCCGGCCCCAATGAGCAGGCAACTGGCAACGATTCGCGCAGAGAGATTCGCGAGCATCATGACCTAACCGCCTCGAATCCAAGACCACCGGCGGCTTCATGCCCTCGCCGGCCGGCAGAGTTCCCCTGCAGTGTATCGCCGTCGATTCCGCTGCAGCAACAGGTTGCCGGGAATTCCCCGCACAATTCCCCGAAGGCGTCGCGCTGTCGGCACGGTCACACGCTGCTGCGGCCTGAGTCGGTATTCATTCCATGGCGGTCGCATCGAAGAGAGGGGGAAAGGCCTCCCGTTCGTGACGAATTTGAGCCTTCGAATGCGTGGGGTCTGGCAACAGGTGGCGCGGCCTGGTTAAAGTGGTGAAGGGCTGGCGCAGATGCGTCGATTTCCAGTCAACGCTTCGTGATTCGTGCTCGGGATGGCATTGAACGCGAGGTTCTCCGCGCCGGCGATGGTAGACATGGTAGGGTTAGTTCGCTTCGGCTTTCGCCGGAGCGATTCTTCAGGGCGGCACCTCGCGCCCTGACGATCGGGCCGCATCGCGATTGCCGTCGCTGCAGAAAGCTAGAACATGCGAATCCTCTGGGGATTGACCGTCGCGGTCGGGTGTTTGGCAGCCGCCGATGCCTCAGCCCAATCCGCCTCGCTGATCCGCGGCGTGCCGACCGCCGCCACTCTGAGCAAGTATGGGTTGGAGATTGCTTGGAACGGCCAGGCCGTTCTCAACGCATCCCGCGACAAGCTGCAGCACTTCGTTCTCGACGAAGAAGTCGTTCTGGCGCAGGGAAGCAACGGGGTGGTCTCCGCGTTCGACGGAGAAACCGGCCGCCGCATTTGGGCCGTGCGGCTGGGCAGCTTTGATGAACCAAGCTTTCCCGCGGTCACGAATGAAGAGATCGTGCTGGTGGTGGTCGGGCCGTCAATGTACGGCCTCAATAAGTTGACGGGCGATGTCATCTGGGAAATCCGTCTTCCCGGGCCCCCGTCCACAGGTCCCGCGATTGACGACACTCAAGTGTACGTCGGGACGTTGGACGGCAGCATCTACGCCTTCAGCTTGCGGAAGATTCGCAGCCTGTACCTCGAACGCCGACTGCCGGAGTGGTCGCATGAGGCCGTTGTCTGGCGCTACCAGGCTGCTCTGGAAGTGACGTCGCCGCCGGTCCCGATCGAAGGAGCCGTCAACTTCGCGAGTCGCGATGGCTCACTGTATTCCGTCTCAAAAGAACGGCGCAAGCTGAACTATCAGTTCGAAACCGATGCACCAATTGTGGCGTCGATGGCCTTGGTGGGACAAACGCTCTTTATGGCTTCGGAAGACTTTACGTTTTATGCCGTCAACTCGACGAACGGCGTGGTGTTGTGGGAGTTCGTCACGGGGCTGCCCATTCGCAAGGGACCTGTGGCCCTCGGTTCTTCCCTGTACATTAACCCCGACCGCGGCGGACTGTTTTCGCTGGACGTCACCTCAGGGGATCAGAAATGGTGGCAGCCTAAGCTCGTCGATTTTGTGTCGCTCGTCGGGTCGACCGTGGTCGCGAGGGATCTCGACAAGAATCTGGTGATGGTGGAGCAAGACAGCGGCCGCATGGTCGGGCGGATCCCCGCCTCCTTTTTCGACCGGCATGCCGTGAACGATCGCAGTGATCGCATCTACCTGGCCAACTCCCGCGGGCAGGTGCTGGCGATTCGAGAGTCCGGCCGCAATTACCCCCTGTACCATCGGTACCCGGAGCGACGTCCGATTCTTCCCGTCATTGCACCAGAAGAGGAACCCGCCGAAGCGGAGGCGATGCCCGCCCAAGACGCGGCCGCCGAACAGTAATTGTCGGCGCCGATCCAGACTGCGACGAAACAAGAAAGCCCGGCTTCACGATGGAAGCCGGGCTTTCGGTGTTTCGTCGGCAGTCGGACTGGCGATTACTGCGGCGCCCCGGCACAGCGAATCAGGTAGTCGTGATCGATGTAGACGACCTGCTGTGATTCGTCTTCGTGACGGAAGGGAACCGGCCAGTCGCTGCGAATCACCTTGTCGTAGTAGACCGTGCACT
>JANRLN010000109.1:0-6365 GCA_033762515.1 Planctomycetaceae bacterium | reverse complement strand
ACCCGTCGCCAGTTATGATGCCGGATTCTCGACTTCACGGCGAATCGGCATTTTTCTGGGAACGGCCTCAGTGACGTTGGCGGACGAACGGATTGCGATTGTGGGCGTCGGAGGGATTTTTCCCGGCGCGCGAGATCTGGCGGCGTTCTGGCAGAACATTGCTGATGGGGTCGACACCGGTCGGAATGTCCCCCCGGATCGCTGGGCGCTCTCCGCCGACAAGGCGTTTTCCCCGGGAACGCCGCAACCCGATCGAGTCTATTCGACGTGGGGCTGTTTCCTGGACGACGTGACGCCTGCCTTGGAGGGGTTGTGTCTCGATCCCGACGAGGTTCTGGGTCTCGACCCGCTGTTCACGATCGGACTCAATGCGGCGGCAATGGCTTGGCGCGACGCGGGCGCTCCCCAAGTCGATCCGCAGCGTGCCGGAGTGATCTTTGGTCACATCGTACTGCCGACGGAAGCGACCTCGGGTTTGGCTCGGGATGCTTTGCTGACGGCTTTCGCCGAACAATTGCTTGGTGATCGAGCCCCCGCGCGGACATCGTCGGGATGGTCGTCTCGGAACTGGCGGGCGGCGGGACTGCCCGCGGCGCTTGTGGCGGAAGGGTTGGGTCTTCGTGGGCCGGCTTACACGCTCGACGCCGCCTGCGCCTCGTCGCTGTACGCGCTCAAGCTGGCGTGTGATGAGCTGTTGTCTCGGCGGGCGGACGTCATGCTCGCCGGGGGATTGTCGCGCCCCGACTGCCAGTACACGCAGATGGGGTTCAGCCAGCTCCAGGCGCTGTCGAAGCAGGGCCGCTGCGCTCCATTGTCCGCCGAGGCGGACGGCCTGGTCGTGGGCGAAGGCTCGGGATTGTTCGTCCTCAAGCGGGTGTCGGACGCCGTGAGCGCGGGGGACCACATTTATGCCACGATCGCCGGGATCGGACTCTCCAACGACCGCGGCGCCAATCTGCTGGCGCCGCGGTCCGAAGGGCAACTCCGCGCGATGCGGCAGGCGTATCGGCAGGCGGGTTGGATGCCGGGAGACGTGGACCTGATCGAGTGTCATGCGACGGGAACTCCCGTGGGAGACGCCGTGGAACTCGACAGCCTCCATGCGTTGTGGAGCGCCGAGTCGGGCCGCCCCGGTCGATGCGTGCTCGGTTCAGTGAAGTCCAACGTGGGTCATCTCCTCACCGCCGCGGGTGGAGCGAGCCTGATGAAGATCCTGTGGGCGCTGAAGACCCAGACGCTTCCGCCCACCGCAAACTATCGGACGCCCGCCGCCGTTCTGAACCGTGACGGCTCGCCGTTTCGGGTCCTGGCGACGTCGGAACCCTGGCCCGCGCGCGGCGACGACGTCCCCCGCCGCGCCGCGATCAATGCCTTCGGGTTCGGCGGCATCAATGCCCATGTGCTTCTCGAAGAATGGCGCCCCGCAGCCCAGGGTTCACCGTCCGCGGGTCTCTCCGCCCCGGCGCCGTCGGTGGAAGAGATCGCGATCATCGGCATCGGCGCCCACATTGGTCCGTGGCAAACCGCACGCGATGTGCAGCATCGGTTCTTTGGAACCGATCACGCCGAACCCGCGACGACATCGGGCTGGGGATTGCCGCCGGCCGTGGATGGCGCACGCGGCTTCGCGATCGCCGAAATCGAAACCCCGGTCGCCGAATTCCGCATCCCGCCGGTGGAACTTGAAGAGATGCTCCCGCAGCAGCAATTGATGCTGCAAGTCGCCGCCGCGGCACTGGCGGACGCGAACACGTCCCGCGAACTGGGAGACCGAACGGGCGTTTTTGTGGGGATCAGCCTCGACCCCAACACCACGAATTTTCATTGCCGCTGGACGATCGGCGCAGCCGCCGTTGATTGGGCACAGCGACTTGGTCGTCAGCCCTCTGAGGATGAGCTCACCCGCTGGACTCAAAGTCTGCGCGACGCATTCGGTCCACCATTGACGGCCAATCGCGTGATGGGAAACCTCGGCGGCATCGTCGCCAGTCGCCTGGGCCGCGAGTTCGACGTCGGCGGCCCGTGCTTCACGATCTCCAGTGATGAAGCCTCCGGCATCCAGGCCCTCGACGTGGCAGTACGGGCACTGCAACGTGGTGAACTGGATCGCGCCCTCGTTGGGGCCGTCGATCTGCCGAGCGATGTGCGGGTGCAGGTCTCACGGGAGACGCGGCAGGACTTTGCCGATGGGGCGGTGGCGTTCCTGTTGAAACGTCGCGTTGACGCCGAACGCGACGGGGACCGCATTTACGCAGTCATCACCAGCGAGCGGGGGGACGTGAGTCCCCCCGGTGATTCTGCGACAAGTCAATCACCGGGAGGACTGACGTCCCCCCGCTCGCCGGATTGCGGCGCCGCGACGAGTCTGGTTCCCGTCTTGTATGCGGCCCAGGCGCTCTTTCAGCAATGCCACGGACCACGGACCACGGACCACAGACACATCCAACCCTGGCTTCGCGACCGAGCTGTCGCGCTGCGTGAAATGCCGGTATCGTTTTCGTCGGCATACGGGCGCGTGGAGCTGCTGTTGCGCGAATGCCGACAGGCCGAGACGCCGCAGATCCTGCGCGAGCGGCGGCAGCCTTTGGGAGAATTCCCCGCGGCGCTGTTCGCGATTACGGCGGCGTCGCCTCCGGAGTGGCAATCCACGGCTGCTGAACTCGCCGCGATGAGTTCCAGGGAAACCTCGTTGGAACGTCTCGCCCGGACGTGGTTCCAGCACCGGCCCCCGGACGTGAGTCACGCACATGTCGCCGCGTTCGTGGTGCGCACCATCCCAGAATTGCGCGCCGCCATCGGCGCGCGTGGGGACGTCAGTCCCCACAGTGATTCGCGCCGGAGTTCATCCCCCGGGGGACTGACGTCCCCCGGCTCGCCCGGAAAGATCGCCTTTGTTTTTCCCGGTTCCGGCAATCACTTTCTGGGAATGGGGCGGGAACTTCTCACGGCGTTTCCGGAAGTGCTCAGGCGCCAGGACGCCGAGAACGAGCGGCTCGCCAGCCAGTATCGCCCGGATGTCATTTGGGACGGAGCATCGACGGAAGCCATCGGGCGGGATCACAAGACGATGATCTTCGGTCAGGTGGCGCTCGGGACGGCAGTCTGCGACTGGCTGGCCTTGTTCGGGGTGAAACCCGACGCCGCGATTGGCTACAGCCTGGGAGAATCGGCGGCTCTGTTCGGACTGCGCGCCTGGCGCGACCGGGACGAGATGCTCCGCCGCATGGAGATCTCGTCCCTGTTCGGCAGCGACTTGACGAAGCCCTTCGATGCGGCCCGCCGGGCCTGGGACATTCCGCGGGAAAACGACGTTCCGTGGCTCTCAGGAGTCGTGGATCGATCGGCCGCCGCGGTGCGCCCAATCCTGGAACGCAAGGCGCGCGTGTACCTGTTGATCATTAATACGCCGTCGCAATGCGTCATCGGCGGCGAACGGTCGCAGGTTGAGGCGGTCGTCAGAGAACTGGGGGGCAACTTCATACCCTTCCCCGCTCCCAGCACGGTCCACTGTCCCATCCTGAAAGAGGTCAGCCGGGCTTACACTGAGTTGCACCTGATGGCGACCACGCCCCCCGAGGGTGTCGAGTTCTACAGCGGGGCGACCGGGCAGGCGTATGGCCTCAGCCGCGAATCGGCCGCCGGTGCGATCCTGGCACAAGCCGTCGACACCGTCGATTTCCCGCGCGTGATCGAGACCGCGTATCGCGATGGGGTGCGCCTGTTCGTGGAGATCGGACCGGGGTCGTCGTGCACCAGGATGATCGACGAAATTCTGGGAGATCGTCCGCACTGGGCACGTCCAGTCTGCCCGGCGACGGCGGACCCGGTGACTCACGCCTTCCACGTGCTGGCGGAACTGATCGCACAACGCGTACCGGTGGATCTCACCCCTCTGTACGGCGTCGAGACCGCGTTGCCTGCTCATCGACCCTGGAGCGACAAAGGCCGCTGCGTCGTCACTCCGACGCAGGGTCGAGCGTGGACCATCCCCGCCTGGCCCTTGGCGACGGTGATTGATCCGTCCCCCAAACGTCGCGAACCAACTCCCAGCCCTTCGCCGCGACCAGCCTCCCGGCCGCAGAGTGTCACGATGCCTGCTCCCGCCCCATTGACGGCGTCACTTCCAAAGAACCCGACTCCGTCGATCGCGACCGACGATCCCCTCTTGCGTGCGATCGGACGCCTGATGACCGAACGCGCCGCGGCGCATGAGGCGTTTCTACGCTTCTCGCACGGAGCGCAAACTCTGGCCGCGGAGATGATCGCGAAACCGGCCAGCGGTCTACGCGGGAACGGTGGAGCGATCGCTCCGCCGGTGGCGATTGAATCGACGATGACTTCCCTTCCGCATTCCGCCTTCCGCATTCCGCCTTCAACCCCTCCGCGCTCGCTCAACTACGACCAGTGCCTCGAGTTCGCGATCGGCAAGATCGGCAACGTCCTGGGGCCGATGTTTGCCGAGATCGACCAGTTCCCCACACGCGTCCGGCTCCCTGATGTCCCTTTGCAGTTGGTCGACCGCATTCTGGAGATCGATGGGGAGCCGCTGTCGATGTCCCGCGGCCGCGTGGTCACCGAGCACGACATCCATGCGGACGACTGGTACCTCGACTGCGGAAGGATTCCCACCTGTCTCGCAGTCGAATCGGGGCAGGCCGACTTGTTTCTTTCGGGCTGGTTGGGGATCGATCTGCAGACGCGCGGGCTGGCGAGTTATCGATTGCTGGACGCCATTGTGACCTTTCACGACGCGCTCCCCGGTCCCGGCAAGACGATTCATTACGACATCCGCATCAACAGTTTTTTCCGTCAGGGAGATACGTGGCTGTTTCGTTTCGAGTTTGACGCCACAGTGGACGGCGTCCCACTCCTGACGATGCGCGACGGATGTGCCGGATTCTTCACGCAACAGGAACTCGCCGCGGGGCAGGGAATCATTCACACCGCACTCGACAGGCAACCGCGGCCAGGGGTGCGTCCGAAGGATTGGGACGATCCTGTTCCCATGACCGTCGAAAGCTACGACGACAACCAGTTGGCGGCGCTCCGGAACGGCAACCTCGAACGTTGTTTTGGTCCCGCCTTCTCCCGTCTGGGACTGCGCGCCCCCGTCACCCTGCCGTCGGGGAGATTGAACCTCGTCCATCGCGTCCTCCATCTCGACCCTGCAGGCGGCAAGTTCGGACTCGGTCAGATCCGCGCCGAAGCCGACATCCATCCCGATGACTGGTTCCTCACCTGTCACTTCTGCGACGACCAGGTGATGCCCGGTACGCTGATGTACGAGTGCTGTCTGCATACGCTGCGCATCTATCTGTTGCGCATGGGCTGGATCGGTGATGCGGGACAAATCGCCTACGAGCCGGTTCCAGGCGTCAGAAGCCGCTTGAAATGCCGCGGACAAGTGCTGTCGACGACCAAGAAGGTCTGGTACGAGGTGACGCTGAAGGAAGTGGGGTACGGGGGAGTTGAGAGTCGAGAGTTGAGAGTCGAGAGCCAGACCACTGGAGTCGAAGGTACAACTCTCAACTCTCAACACTCAACTCTTGACCATGCCTACGCCCTTGCCGACGCCCTGATGTACGCCGACGGCAAACCGATCGTCGAGATCACCGACATGTCGGTGCGGTTGACGGGCCTGACGCGGGAGGCGGTCGAGAGGTTGTGGGACGGTCGCCGAGCGTCCAGAGTCGAGAGTCCAGAGCCAGAGCCGGAAACCCGTGAAGCCCTCGGCTCTTCCGTGGCTCTCGACTCTCGACTCTCGACTCTCTCCCCTCTGTTCGACACCGATCGCATCACGGCGTTCGCGATCGGCAAACCTTCCGACGCCTTCGGCGACCGCTATCGCGTGTTTGACGAAGATCGCAAGATCGCGCGACTGCCGGGGCCGCCGTTTCAGTTTCTGGATCGGATCGTCTCGATTCGGGATTGTGAACCATGGGTGCTTGCGGCGGGAGGGACCATCGTCGCCGAGTACGACGTTCCGCCCGACGCGTGGTACTTCGCAGCCAGCCGTTCGCCGACAATGCCGTTTGCTGTACTGCTAGAGACCGCGCTGCAACCGTGCGGCTGGCTGGCGGCCTACCTGGGATCTGCCCTGACGAGCGAGACTGACTTGTCGTTCCGCAATCTGGGAGGCAAGGCGACGCAGTTTCGCGAAGTGACGCCTAACTCCGGGAGGCTGACGACGACCGTGAAGATCACCCGCGTCTCGCAGTCGGCCGGGATGATCATCCAGCACTACGACTACAACTTGCGCTGCAACGGCGAACCGGTGTACGTCGGCAACACCTACTTTGGCTTCTTCTCGAAGGACGCCCTGGCGAATCAGGTCGGGATCCGCGACGCCAAGGTTTACCAACCAA
>JANRLN010000108.1:0-8789 GCA_033762515.1 Planctomycetaceae bacterium | reverse complement strand
CTGCGTCGTCATCGGCAACTTTCGTCGTGGAGCACCTGTAGGAACAAGCCAGAGTCGAGCCGCTGGAGGGAAAAATGACGCGGCGGCCGCGACGAAGGAATTGTCGACGGGCATCGACGACCAACGCGTGCCGGCATATCTTCTGATCGAGCGACGACCGAAGTCAGGTTAATGCGGCGACGCGCTGTCGTAAACGGTTCGGCGCTGTAAGGACGGGAGTTCCCCGTCAGGATCGAGGCCCCGTTGATCGAGATCCCATGTTTGGCTGTCTCCGCGGATCAAACTGCGATCGGCTCTATCGACAGGCGTACGCCCGCTGCTGTCAGGCACAGCATCGCCACTTGGGGATCACCTCGCTGGCGTTTCTGTCGTACGAAGGGGTGTTTGCGTACGTGCTGTCGATCGACGCGGGATGGACTCCCCGCCCCGAACCCGACGGCCCGCTGTGCTGCCGGTTGCGCAAAGCCCCCCGGCGCGGCGCAGTGTCCGACGACCCGGCCGCCCGGTTTGCCGCCGCCGTCGGTATGACGCTTGCCGCGGTCAAACTCGAAGACGACGTTCGCGACCGTCGATCGTGGGTCGCTTACCTGGCATTGTGGTGGTATCGCCGCGCGTTCGACGCGGTCAGAGCGACGCTCGAAAGCTGGCGTCCCGAGATCACGCAACGATTGATGGCGGCGATTGCCGATCATCTACGGTTGGAGCAATCGGCCGGCCCGCTCGCGATCGCGGAATACGTGGAACCCACAGCCCGTGCATTCGGCGAACTCTTCAGCCTCTTGCCGATTGCGTGCGGACGTCCGGCGGATTCTCGACAGTCTGCGATCCGAGACATCGGCGCCGATGTCGGCCGCGCCATCATCGCCTTTGACTGCGCCGTCGACTGGCGCTGGGACCGCGCGCGAGGCGATTTCAATCCGTTGCCGGACGAAGACGCGGTGGAAGAGTCGCGACGATTTGCCGTTTCGTGTCTCGTCCGCGCGGCGGCTCGATGTCGTCGCGAATTTGAGGAGGCGGCCTGCAGCGCACGGGTGCTGGAGGCGGTGAATCGTCGCGTGCAGGCGGTCTCCTCGGTGCGCGACTGGCCAAGTTGCGAGCGCACTCAGGAGCGCTGGGGCCTGCGGAGGGAACTGGGCTTCACCTATGCGAAATGCGACGGGGGGTGTGACTGCGGGGGCTGCGTTTGCGGCGGCTGCGATTTCAGCGATTGCGATTTCAGCGGTTGCGGGGGCTGCGAAGTCGTCCACTGCGGCGACCCCTGCGTGGCCTGCGGGGGCGACGCCGGCTGCTGCCCCGCAGGGGTTGAGGCGCTTCCTGTGCCGGGGGAGGTGATCCCCAATCCCGTGGATGGTCTCGCCCCGCCGGCCGCGGCGCCGGCGCCGCATCAACCTTTGCCGCCGCTGCATTGCGGCTGCTGCGACTGTCTGCAATGTTGCGACTGCTGGCAGGTGTGCTACGGTCGCTCTGCGCCGCCGAAGATGACCAAATCGGGTCAACGAAAGGTGAGCCCGGAGGAGGAACAGGTCTGTTGAACGGAGTCCGTAGCAGAGAACGAGAGCCGCAGGGTGGCTGGGGCGCGGTACCAGTGAGGAGGCTGCTCAACATTCGGAATGCGGCTCGATACACACTGAAGGGGGTGCGTCATGGCCCCAGTTCGGTTTTAAGCAGCGCCCCAAGCTGGGGCCATGGATGCCCGGTTCTGTAGGAAAACGTGTACCGCGCCCCAGGCACGCCGTCGAGCAAGCTCACCCGCTCCACCCGCAAGGGCATCGCCGTGGCTGAAGCGGTGAGCCTCGAAGACTTGGCGTCAACCTACGTCACTCATGAGGGTCCCTTGTTATGACCGATTTAGAGCGCCAATTTCCACCAGGCAAGTGCCTCTTGTTCTACTACCGGAATCCGGATGGATCTGCGAACCCCCGCATTCATGTCTTTCGTGTGGATGATGGTATAATCCGGTTTGAAGACGACGCGTTGCGTGACGAGATTGTCAGCTATTTGAAGAACTCTGGGGTAAAGACAGTAGCTAAAGATGAGCTGCCGACAAGAATCCATCCAGTCGAAGAGTACATGGACAAACTAAACTCGGAAGGTGTCGACTCGGACATGTTCAACCGATTAGTCAGAGAGTTTCTAGAGGAGCTGAGGATGAAAGACAGCACGCCTTGATGCTGCGGCATAGTTTAGAACCGCACAGGGTTCGCAACATCGACGTCATGACGTCATATGGCGTGCCGGGCAAGAGATGCGGCGGAGCGACTCCCACCGGGCGCGGGTCAGCTGGACCTACCACAACCGCGATAGGCCGCTGGTGATTGGCAGGGTGGCTGGGACGCGGTACCAGTTCGAAGGCTGCTCAACATTCGCAACGCAGCTCGATGCACACTGAAGGCGGTGCGTGCCGGCGACGGTTGTGATAGCGAAGGGGCTGTGGAGCGTCGAAACGGATCGAATCCGTCCGGACAACGTGTGCCAGGCCCCGGCCAGCACGTCGCTACATCCTTGAGGAGAATTTTCCCGACTCTCTACACACAGATTTAACTGAGGGCCGGCACGATACGCCAAACGAGATGGACGATTCTGGAGCAAGACCTCGGCGAGCGGGTGGTGTTCAAGTCGCGAGAACACTCGCAGGTTGGCCGCAATTCGCAGGGGCAGCGGTTGGATCAACGATGGCGAATCGAAGCTGGTGGGTCCAGACGGAGAATCAGATTCTCGGGCCGATATCGTCAGCGCGACTGAGGCAGTTGGCGGCACATCGGACAATCGACCCCGACACGCTGATCTCGCACGATCAGGTTCACTGGTTACCGGCGAGAAAGCTCCGCGGCCTTTTTCCAGAGACTGGGGAATCCGCGGCATCGTTGTCCGCGCCGGACAATCCCGGCCGCGTAGAAGGTTCCGCCCAGCCTCGGCGGAAGGAGTCGAAACAGCGGCAAGACGCTACGACCCTTAAGTTCGATAGGCTGCTGCCTCTCATTCGCCTCCGCCGCAGCTTCTGGAAGTCTGAAGTCCTCGCCCTGTACGATTCCCACCTGATTCACGGCGTCCGATTCTTTACGGAATTCCCGCTCACGGAAGAGATGTGCCAGCCTTCCGGAGAAGACGCTCTGACCGGCCTGTGCCATCGTGTCCGCCGCATCAACTACGAGGATGTCGAGAATGTCCGTGAACACGTCCCCACGGGCGATCAGATTCGCTCCCATGTCTTTGACTTCAAGGGTCCGCACAAGGGTCTCAAATTCTCGTTAATCAGCGATCAGGTGGGGCATGTTCGCGCCCACCTGACAAAGCGACTTCGTGATCGCTATCAATGGCGACAAGGACGCTGGTCGTCCTGGAATCCTGGAGTTCCGCCCAAGAAACCAGTCGGTCAGGGGGACCGCGATTCTTCCCGCCGCGCGCCGGCCGCGGGAGAGACCGTCAAGCAGCCGTCTCGTTCGGCGGGGCTCGGTTGGACGTTTAAGGTGATCGGAGTCCTTTACTGGGTGGCCACGTTAAGCCCGCTGTTCAATGTCGTCTATCAATCACTCAATCCCTCCGGCCAGTCGACGCCGGATCTTTATATCGGGATGTTACTCTGGCTCCCGGTCCCGTTGCTGATTTATGCGGGGTATCAACTATGCCAGAAGCCGTTCTGCCCGGTCGCCGCTCGCAATGATCGGCGCCAGCCGATTCTGTTTCTGCGCCCCTTCGCTGACGATGCCAGAATCTCTCTGCAACCGGGCGGGACCATCGCGATGTTTGCGGGGCTGCGCGGTTCGCGCCATGGGATTTTTCATGCGGGCTGGGAGGATTCGACAGGAACCGTCGACATCGTCAACACCCTGCTCGCGGCCAGTCCGGTGCGGCTGTTTCGAATGGTGTTCGATTGTGATGTGGCGACGTCGGAAGAGACGCTGGTGCGGTTCTTCGAGCAGCACGGCCCCGTGAATGCCATCGGGAAACCCGGTGAAAACCTCACCACGCCGGGAGCGCGGCGGAAGTATGTGTCGGATGCGTCTTGGCAAGAGCACGTCTTGCAGATGCTTTCGGAGTCTCAAGCGATCGTGATTCAGCCCGGACGCAGCGAAGGGGTGCTCTGGGAACTGAAGCATATCCGTCAACGCGTCTCGCCCGAGCGCGTGCTGCTGTGCCTGGTCAGCTTCTGGAGACAGCCGCAGGTGTATGAGGAGATGGCGCAGCATATCCAGCAGGCCATGGGGGTTCGGCTTCCGCGCGTCGTGCCTTTTCTACGAATGCCCGCATTCATCTATTTCCGTGGAAACTGGAATCCTCAGCTCCAACCCGTCAGTTACAAATGCCCGCTGCTTTGGCCTCTGACCCTCAACGCGGTTGACTTGGACTACAGCCTGCGGCCATTCCTGAAAGGAGTCAACGGCGGCAGCCGCGGAGAGCCGCGACCACCGAAATGGGCCGACGGTCATCGCGCGGCGACCGCAAAGTTCGCCAGCGTCTTTGTGGCGCTGGCAGTCATACTCCTGCCGACCTGGGGCATCGAACGGGGAACCAGACTGACTCAACGCTGGGCGATCGGTTCGCCGGCAGACGTGTTGCTCGACGGCCCCTGGACCACTCTCCAGGGGAACGCAATGCCGTATTCGCTGTCGATCCCGGAATTGATCCAAGAAAACAATGGTTTTGAGTACGACTTTCGGAGCCAGGACAATCTTCTGTTTGTCACCGTGCACGCCACGGCAGTTCCTGAGAGCGTCTCGAACATCGGGGAAGCTCGCGTCCAGGCCTATCAAACAGGAAATCTGACGACCGAAGCCCGCTTGGAATCGACGACTTCCGTCAAGGTGGATGGTGTTGAGTGGACGGAGGCCTGCTTACTTTACCGACGGAATTCCGATGGACGTCTGCTCCGTGAGAAGACACGTGCCTGCAGCGACGATCGCGGGGCGGTTTCCATTACGACGACTGAGGCTGCAGACGGGGATGTCTCTTACGCGCAAGTCACCGAGAAAATCCTGGCCTCGGTGAAGCTGGCCCCGAAACCCGATCCTCAGGACTCCCTGCTCAATGGACCCTGGATCACTGTGAGAGGCAGCACCATTCCCTATTCCCTGTCGGTCCCGGAATGCCTGGTGAAGGTCGAGGAATCAGGCGGTATTGAACATGCATTTAATAGTCCGGATCGAAAACTGAACGCGAACGTCCTCACCATGACAACTCGCGAGGACGCCTCGGGCCATACGGGAGAAGGACTCGTTCAAGTGCTGAGAGATTCCCGGATTTACGAGGAGATCAGGATAGAATCGACAAATGTCATGGAATTGGACGGCGTGACATGGATGGAAACACGCTTGGTATCCAGGATGCCCGATCTGCCGGTCTTGCTTCGATCAAAGGTGCTCTTCCACAGCGACGATCGCGGGACAGTGATCATCACGACGACTGAGCCCGCAGCAGGGGATGTTTCCTACGCACGAGTCACCGAGAAGATTCTGGCTTCGGTAACGTTGGAAAAGTCCGACAGCATCGACAGCCGGCTCGTGGGTCTGTGGGAGTCAACGAACGCCCCGGTTCGCATCACGCAGGAGTTCACCCAGGAAGGAGAGTCCAAGATTTCCTTCTCGGGGACCACGGTTGTCGGCTCCTACAAGCTCGACGGCGACAATGTCGACTGGCGCTCCGGGGTCATGAACGTCAAAGCCAAAGTCAGATTCTTCTCGCCAACCGAGATGGAATTGAGCAACGAGGCGGGACAAACGGTACGCTACAGAAAACAGGTCGAGGAATCCGACAACGGGACTTCCATCACGCTGGACGGGCCGACCGACCTGCTGAAGTTGATCGACCTCCGCCGCGACGTCGTGGCCGGCAAATGGAAACTGGAGGGCGGAACGCTGATCACCGGTTCCCTGCCGCACGATCGGCTCGACATCCCGGTCGAAGTTCCGGCGGAGTATCGGTTAACGGTCGTCGCGCAGTGCGCTTCGCATCGGGAGGCCTTGCAGTTGGGTCTCGTCGCCGGTTCGAGGCAGGTGCTGGCCATCCTGGACGGCTGGGGGAAAACGTCCACCTGCCTGCACCAGATCGACCGAACAGACGGCGTCCAGTTTCCGCATCATCGCGGTCCCGTGCTGCGCGACGGCGTGCCGAACCTCATCATTTGCGAAGTTCGTGCCAATCACATCACGCTGGATTGCAACGGCGTGCGAGTGATCGACTGGACGGGCGACTTCCGCCGGTTCTCGATTGATTCTGACTGGAAGGTTCGCAACGACAGGCATCTCTTTATCGGTTCTTGGGATACGCCGTTTGTCATCAGCAAGCTCGAATTGTCGCCGCTCTGAAGCAGGTTCCAGCGCAACGGCGTACGTCGGAGGCACTGTCGGCCTTAGTAGAACCAGCACATTTTGTCACTCACCAACACGACACCCGCGGACTCTCATTTCGCGCATGCCCAATTCGCCTTGTTGATCGGCAGAGCAGCTGCGGCGCGTGGGAAGCCGCAAAAATCCTCAGCGTTCGCAACGCAGCTCGCTGCCCACGAAGGCGGTGCGTGGCGGCGACCGTTGTGATAGCGAAGAGGCCGTGGAGCGTCGAAACGGATCGGATCTGCTCGGACAACGTGTGCCAGGCCCCCGACGCACCGCCGACCGTTCCTGCGGCGGCGCGATCTGTCAGGCGTCGCTGCCCGCTGGTGGACCCGCGGCGAGCGGATAGACGTAGACGACCGCGTGCTCGTCCTCCGCGATGCCGCCGGTGGCCTCATAGAAGGATTGGGCCGCGATGTCGCCCGCTTCGGCGGCGACCCACGCCTCGACGCAACCGCGGGTTCGGCCCCAGTCGAGGATGGCTGCAATGAGACCTCTGCCGATGCCGCGGCGGTGGAATCTGCGGGAGACGCCGACCTCGTTGATGAACAGAGACCGGGGTTTGTCCGGATGAACGTGCACCACTCCGGTGGCCATCCCCACGACTTGAGTGCTCCACACAGCGACAACGAGCACGTGGGAGGGACTGGCCAGGAACTCGCGGAGCAGGTCGGGCTGGACGTCTTGATCAAAGACGTCGTCATCCAGTTGATCGAGCAACGACGCGGCAGCCGCCGTCACGACGTGAATTTCGAAGGCTGAACCGCTCATGGAGCTAGAGTGTGCCCTGTCAAACAAGCCAACTCAACCGCCGGGCCGAGCGCCGCGTTCAGATTCCCTCTCGTCGAGCATCGCCGTGATCGTGATCCCTTGCAGCGGCGTCATTCCTGTGCGGCGGGTGGCCGTGGTGCGTCGGTCCGTGCATGCGATGGACCAAGCGGCTGACGAGGAAAGTGGGTTCTTTCGGGAACCCTGAATGTGGGTCGCGGAGCGCAGAAAAATCGATCAGCCCCGCGACGCAGCTCCTCACGGGCGTCTTGCCGACGACATCAGGGCGGCGTCGGTCGAAGTTTCCGTGTCACCCGCGGCCGGAGAACGCATCCAACCGGGGCGTGATCGAAACGAGGGATACGGAAAGCCCTCCCGGTCACACAGGCGTCCCAATCGGGGACGCACGCATGATTCCCTGTGCAAGGAGGGTGGAACGATGGAGAGACTCCGCGGGTGCAACGCAACGGCACTGCTGATCGGATTCCTTTACGGACACGTGTGCCATGCCCATCCCACGGTGACGTTGGGGGAGGTTGTGCCCGTCGATCGCCAGATCGACGTGGACAGGATCGATCACTCGTCCTGGGACGCACTCCTCAAGAAATACGTCGATGACGCCGGGTTCGTCGATTACGCCGGCTGGAAGGGGGCGGCCGCTGATGTCGGCGCCCTGGATGGATACCTGTCGCGGTTGTCCACCGCGAAATTCACCGGCACGTCCACCCGGGAAGCCAGGCTGGCATTCTGGATCAACGCCTACAACGCGATGGCGGTCCGGGGAATACTGCGGGAGTACCCTACGACCAGCATTCGGAATCACACGGCGAAGGTTTACGGTTACAACATCTGGAAGGACCTGCAGCTTCCGGTCGCCGGCCAAGCCTGGTCTCTGGACGCGATCGAGCACCAGGTGCTGCGGAAAATGGGGGAGCCGCGGATTCACTTCGCCATCGTGTGCGCGTCCAAGGGTTGTCCGCGACTGCTCAACGAAGCGTACACAGCCCAGCGGGTCGATGAGCAGTTGACCGCCAATGCGGTGCAGTTCTTCTCCGACTCCGCGAAGTTCGCGGCGAATGCCGATTCCGGAACGGTGCAGGTCTCGCCGATCCTCAAGTGGTTTGGCGAGGACTTCGGGGGGGATCCGTCGGCCCAACTGAAGTCTATCGCTCCCTATCTTCCGGAAACGCACCGAAAGCTGGCCCTCAGCGGACGCGCTCGCGTCACGTATCTCGACTACGACTGGGGCCTCAACGACCGCGCCGGCCGACCTGTCGGTGGACGTCGATGACTTCTTCAGGGACCCACCAAACGCCTGAATCAACGAAACCTCTGAACGCGGCAGTCTAGGCCGATCGACGCCCCCGAACGGGGTGAATCTTCCTCCCGCGGTCCCCCGACTTCCGACACCCGCCAGACCAGCGGCCCCCGTGCGTGCGACGACAGAATGGCCGGGGCGCGGTCCCAGTTCGGAAGCTGCTCAACGCACGGATGGCAGCTCGATGCCCACGGAACGGGGTGCGTCATGGCCCCAGTTGCGTTTCATGCGGCGCCCTAGCCCGGATTATTCACCGCCGAGCGTAGTCCGTCGTTGTGGGGTGAATGACTGGTTCTGGCGGTGGTTGTGGCGCAGGTTCCCCTTCCCCAGAGTGACGATGCGTGATGAGAGTCCCTGGCAACGGCGACGTGAGGGCG
>JANRLN010000107.1:0-5509 GCA_033762515.1 Planctomycetaceae bacterium | reverse complement strand
GGTCCTCTCCCTCCTCAAACGCCCGCCGCACATCGGCGACCTGGTCACCTGGAGCGAACTTCGCATCGAAGTCGTTGACATGGACGGACCGCGAATCGACCGACTACTGGTGTCGACGCTGGTGAAAGGGATGGAGGAAGTCGCCGCAGACGCCGGGAACGCGGAGTAAGTCGTCAGTCGGATGGGCCGCGTCAGTCGCCGTAGAACGCGAGATATCGCCCTCTGGTTCTGCGCGCACGGTGAACTCACGATCTGCAGAATCGTGCCAGAGCCCGCAATATTTTCGGGGTCGCATCACAGTTTGCGAGTCAACATCCCCGACCAAGGCAGACCGGAATACGGTGCGCGGGCGAAGATCTCGAAGTACTCGCGGGGCAATCGGTCCAAAACAACCTCGGTTTGCTCGCGCTCGGCCTCTGGAGAGAGATCGTATTTCCCCGGATTCACATTTTTCGCCACGGCGTTATTGGGCATCTTGAGCTCAGCGTAACGTCGAGGCACGCCGAGGAATTCGATCAATCCGCCGAGCTTGACCGGGTCATTGAGGTCCTGGGTCGTGTGCAGAAAGTAACAGTCGCGGTGCTTCTGGAAGCGATCGAGAAACTGCATGGCCCGATTCTCGATTTCGATCCATTGCACGAGGCATCTCTGGAAGGCGGTAATCTGTTGCATGTCGAAATGCGCGTAAATCGGTTCCAGCCCTGTAAGGCCCCAGCGGGCATACTTCTTCCCGTCAGAGCCGTGATAGAACATAAACGGAAAATTCCAGGCCCGGCACCATTCGTAACGGTGGGCTTCGCTGCGGGCGACCTTCAGAGGATCCCGCACGACGTGAAGCACTCGAATGTTCGGAAAATACTCCGGTGCGAGCTCCGAATAGGACTTGAGGAAGGCATGGCTGGTCTCGATGTAGGTCTTGGGAGCGTATCGTGCGATGTACTTCTGCTTGCGCTGCAACCATTCGCGAATCGTCGCTTTGTCGCCCGCCTGACGCGCATAAATCGGCGGTCCAAACATGCTGGGATTGGCGAAGTACGACTCGTGAACGACCACACATTCCCTGGTGTTCGCCTGAAGAAACGAAGCCAGATAATGCGTTCCCGAACGCCCGCTACTGAGAGTAAAACATGTCAGCATTGATCGAATCCGCTGCCCCCCGCCCGACAGTTTGCGCTTGTTTCCGAAATGGCCCGGAGAGGAGTTGATGGGGGAATCCCAGGATCGAAGGGGGATTCTAACTTGCGCGTGCTACCGCCAGATATGTCAGTCTCGACTTAATTGAGGAGTTTCGAGGCTGGTGGTGTTTCTACGGATGCCGCTGGAGAGGAGCCCACAATCTCATCATTACGTTTGGCGGAGCGATGCAGCACGCCCTCAACCTCAATCGTTCCATGGCAGCATTGTCAGCTCAGGCGCGGATGATCGATCTTGGAACAACGGGCGTTCCACGACCTGATCCTGGATGTGCCTGTCAGGAGGCATAGCCTGTTGGTAGGTCTCAGGGGGAGTCTTCCCGACCTCAAAATCGTCTCCGAAGTCCCGTTTGAGGAGCGGAGCGATGACCTGGTCCCCGGCAACGGATCGTCGGCAGTCGCTTTCGAGGCGCCTGATTCGCCGTTGGGTTCGAACCTTCACAGAGCACAACCCATTCGGAAACTCTTCGTTGCGTCCAGGCCGGATTCGGGCTTTCAAGACAAATACAGTAGTTCGCTCGGGGTAGATCCTTCGGACCCGGGCATCCGGCTCGTGGCTCGGATCTTCAGTGCGGAGTCGCGAGCATGAACTCATGCATTCACTTGAAAGTTATGTAGGCTGTCATTCGCGAATGTTCTGCTTGATGGCAATGAATTGCTGGTCCTGATCGGCGGCAAGCCTGCTGTCGCTTCCCAGCGAACTCAGCGTGAGAGCAGCATCTCCGCGCGGGGGTCCGTCGCGAGGATTTCCTCGCAACTTCCAGATTTTTCTAGAAATTGGTAGTTGCCAAGAAGAATTCACAGTCTTAGGATAACTACTTGCCTCGAGGATCGAGCCAGGGGTTCGCAGTTCTCCCCCTTCCCGATCGCGGGCATCCATTCTTCTCGATTCCCATCAGTCTTGTGATCCTTCGCGATCCCTCTCATGCCGAAAGGAGCGCTCTCATGGTTCATTTTCTGCGCCGCAGGCGTCTTGGTTTCACGCTCATTGAGTTGTTGGTGGTCATCGCCATCATTGCGGTTTTGATCGCCCTGCTTCTTCCCGCGGTCCAGCAGGCCCGCGAAGCGGCACGCCGGACCCAATGCCGCAACAACCTCAAGCAGTTCGGTTTAGCGCTGCACAACTACCACGACAGCGCCAAGTTGTTTCCGTATCGGCAGGGAGGAAACACCGCTACGGACGTGAGTTCGTTCTTCGATGTGCTGAGCGGCCACGTCTTGCTGCTGCCGTACATGGATCAAGGTCCTCTGTACACGCAGATGATGTCGCAGGGAGCCAGCACTCCAGGTCTGCGTCCCTGGGACAACAATCCGATCTTCCGCAATGACGTGCCAGGATTCATTTGCCCCTCGGATGTCTTGGCGACGAACAATCAAGGCCGCTGCAACTATCGCTTCTCGCACGGTCCCTGGGGTCGGCGGCAGAGGTTTGGTATTGACGTCGCTTCGTGGGGCGGTGAGCGGCCGATCGTGGGCATGTTTGGAGCGATTTCGCGAATCGGCATCAGCGACGTACTGGATGGAACCTCGAACACCATTGCGATGAGCGAGCGCTGCCAGGGTCAAGCCGAATTGCGCAACGAAGTGATTGGCGGTGTGGGAATTCAACCTCTCTGGAACGACGGCTATGTCGATCCGAAGCGGTCCACGAATGCTGCGGACTTGGACACGATCGAGCAGGACTGCCGGGCGACCGTGGTCAATGGCGTGTATACCAACCCGAAGACGGGTGAGTTGCCTGGTGATCGTTTCGCAGACGGGGGTGTCTTTTTCGTGGGATTTTCGACCCTGATGACTCCCAACAGCCCCTCGTGCATGGAACAACAGTGGGATCGCTCCCATACGGTGATGTCCGCGACCAGCCGTCACACAGGGATTGTTCACGTGCTGATGACCGATGGGGCGGTCAAGCCGGCGTCGAACAACATCGATAAGACGCTCTGGCGCGCGTTGGGCTCACGTGCCGGGAATGAAACGATCGGCGACTTCTAACTGCTCCCTCAAGGGCAGAGCCCGCTGGCCACGGTTCAACGCAGGACAGTTCGGAGCCCCCGACTGTCCTGTGTTGTTTGCTTGACCGAACTGCACTGCCGGGTCGCCTCAGGTCGATCGTGAGGCCGCATCGGCGAATTTCTCCGCCGGCACTTCGAGTCGCCGCTGACCCTGCTCATTGGATCGGTCGCCGCAATTGCGGGCGACATGGGCAGAAAATTCGGCGGCGCCATGCGACTGGTTCGTGGTGTGAACAGGTACCTGCTGACGGGCATTTTCGTCGGGATTGCATTAGGCGGCTTGGGCGGCGCGCTGCTTGTCGCCCGAGCGCGCTCCCCTGTTCCGCCCATTGCTGAAATCCGTCGAGCCCTGTTCAAGCAGCAGTTATCCGCGGCCGTTGATCTCGCCAGCCAGCGTCTTGCAGTCCTGCCGGGCGATCATGACGCGCGCCTGCTCCTCGGCGAAGCCTGGCAGCGCCAGCAAAACTTCGATAATGCCGTCGCGGCTTACGCAGCGGTGCCCCAGTCGGCTGGTGAGAAGGCCCTCGCCGCCCGAATTGCGACGGCCTCTCTGGCGTTGCGATCTGGACGACTGGCCGATGCCGAAGCGGCGCTTTTGCAGGCGGAAGAACTGGCTCCTCACAATCCGCTGCTCGACGACCAATGGGTGTCGGTGCTGACCTTGACAGGGCAGCGCTGGCGGTCGCTGCCCCATCTTCAGCGATTGATTTCACAACCGAATGCCACCTTAAGTCATGCCATCTTTCTGGCGAATCCCGATGAAATGCCCGCTCCTCCTGATGATCTGTTCGCAAAGATCTTCGCTGTCGCGGATCCTCTCGGATTGCTGGGTTCTGCCTTCACCGCCGCGGCGCTGGGACGCGAGGCGCAGGCGCACACCCTGCTTGATCGGTGTTTGGCGCAACGCCCCGACTTGATCGAAGCCCATATTGTCCGCGGGAATCTTTACCTGGACGCAGGAAGCTTTACGCAGTTTGCGAAATTGATGCCAATGCTCCCCAGTACGGTCGAGGAGCATCCCGGATATTGGATGAACTGTGGTCGCTTTGCTCACCTGCAGGCGGATCCGCGGACCGCTGTCCGCTGTTACTGGGAGACATTGAAGCGTCAGCCCAATCATGACCGGGCCACATACCAGATGGGACAAGCTCTCGCGGCGATTGGCGAACGAAATTCTGCCGAACGGTTCTTGACACGAGGAACGAAACTGTCGCGGCTGAAAAAACTGTCGGTGGAAATTTTCGATGGCCAGATGGACGAAGCGTCCCTCTGGGAGGCCATTCAACTCACGGAACAACTGGGTCGGCTGCTGGAATGTCGGTTGTGGTGCAACTTGCTGCTGGAACGGAGTCCAACGCATCGAGACGCCCGTCTGACACTGCAGCGCCTCGAGCACTCGTGGGCCGACGAACTGCCATTGCTGTTGCCTGCCCAGGACTTGGCGTCCCATTTCGATGGGGCTCGCTATCCGCTCCCGCACTGGGAGCATTACGAGACTCCGCCGCAAGAGTCGATCACCGACCCGGCACAGATTCGATTCGTTGACGAAGCCCAAGCGACCGGTCTCGACTTTGTATACTTCAGCGGTGAAGACCTGGCAACGCCGGGGAAACGAATGTTCGAGTACACTGGTGGCGGCGTCGGGATTCTCGACTATGACCTTGATGGCTGGCCTGATGCGTACCTGTCCCAGGGTTCCCGACAACCGGGTGACCTGCAACAGTCGCAGTACCTGGATCAGTTCTTCCGGAACCGCTTCGGTGCGACTTGGCAATCCATTGCCGAAGACGCGCGCCTCGTCGATCCCGGATTCGGGCAAGGAGTATCCGTCGGCGACTTCGACAACGACGGATTCGGAGACCTTTATGTCGCCAACATCGATGGAAATCGACTCTACCGGAACAACGGCGACGGGACGTTTGCGGACATCACCCGCGAAGCGGGACTCGGACACGAGTTCTGGACGACCAGTTGTCTCCTTGCGGACATCAATGGCGATGCCGTTGTGGACGTCTTCGATGTCACATTCCTCGAAGGGGACGACGTCTTTGATCGCACCTGTCAAGGCTCGGATGGCGTCGCACGGTCCTGCGCTCCCGCAGGCTTTCCTGCAGCGCCGGATCAGGTTTACCTTGGGAACGGTGATGGCGCCTTTCGGCGGTTGGGGCCGGAGGCCGGGTTCGCCGTTCCGGATGGCGATGGACTCGGCATCGTCGCCGCTGACTTTGATCATTCCGGTCAACTGAGTCTATTCGTCGGCAACGACGGCCGCGCCAATTTTTACTTCATTCCGCAAGCGTCAAC
>JANRLN010000106.1:0-8112 GCA_033762515.1 Planctomycetaceae bacterium | reverse complement strand
CAGGCGTTCCGGGAGAAACCTGATGTTGCTGCCGCGATGAACTATCTGGCTGCCGGAAACTACTTCTGGAACTGCGGCATCTTTGTCTGGAAAGCCAGAACGATCCTCGCAGCTCTCGCTGAGTTTCAACCCGAGATCCACGTTCGCCTGCAACACCTTTCCCGATTCATCGACACTCCCCAGTGGTCGGCCCACCTGGCTGCGGAATTCCCCGCAATGACGTCGATTTCCATCGACTACGCCGTTCTGGAACGCTCGACTGCCGTCTGCATGCTTCCCGCCCCCTTTTCCTGGGACGACGTGGGGAGTTGGCAAGCCCTGTCGCGACTGATTCCAGACGATGCCGCAGGCAACACCGTGGATGGGCTGCACGTGGGGGTCGAAACCGAACACTGCACGGTCCGCAGCTCGTCGGAACACTTGATCGCCACGATCGGTGTACACGACTTGATCATTGTCCACACACCGGATGTGACCCTCGTAGCCGATCGGCGCGACGAAACCGCGATCAAAACGCTCTTGGCCGAAGTTCAGCGCCGGGGCCTGCAGGCATACCTCTGACGCAGGCGAATTGTTCCACGATCGTCCATTCTTGAAACCCTCTGGGAAGAATTCTTTCGGCACTGTTTTATCGAGTCTTACTGCGAAAGCGCGCGCCGATGAGTGTTGTTACTAATGGCGAGGACCTCGCCGGGAGGGTATTTTCAGAGCCACTTGCTGGCGGGTTTTTGTCGGGGCCGCAATTGCTCGCCAGGAGTCTCTGTTGTAGGGATGCCGCTCATCTCCTGTGACGGTGTGGATCCGCTATCGCCCTGCCGCCGGATGACAATACCAAGGCTTGGAACTGGGAATGCGCCGGCGAGGCATCCAGTGGGCGCATCTGGAAACTGGTCCTGCCTGGATCTTCAAGCTCAATGACGTTCGATTTGTCATAATGGTCAACGATGACCCAAGGCATCGCTGGAGTCGCCGCTGAATCGGCCGTTCCACGATGGGGATACTTGGATGTCGACGCTCAATCTGCACGACGGCGAATTCGACCGGACGGCCTCGTTGCTGTTGTTTGACCGCACGCTGGATTGGTCTCGACCGGTGCCGTCAAGCCCTCCCGTGCATCGATTGGAGCCTGCCAACGCCATCGAAAGCGCGTTGCTGGCGTGTCCTGCGTTCGATCATCTGCCCGGGAGCGTGCTCGTCGGAGTAGCCGCTGAGATCCAGGAACACACTTTCTCCGCCGGGGAATCGCTGGTCCTGCAGGGCCAAACTGGCCGCGGACTGTGGATCGTCGCTGAGGGCGAGTTCGAGATCTTCCTGGAGCCTGGCGGCCGCCCGCGAATTCATCTGGATGTCGCGCGGGTGGGCGAGGTCTTGGGGGAGATGTCGCTGCTGACGCAACAGTCAGCGTCGGCGAGCGTCGTCGCTTCCACGCCGGCAAGGGCCTATCTCCTGCCCAAGGAAGCCTTCCTTCGTCTGGCGGAAATCTACCAGCCGTTGTACGTGGTCCTCTCGAACCTGGTTGCCAAGCGGCTTGGTCGCGAAACCGTGGACGTCCTTACGGGGAAGATTCTCGATCGGTATCGGATTCGCGCGCGGTTGGGAACAGGCGGCATGTCCATCGTTTATGACGCCGATTGCATCGAGGACGACCGCCGCGTGGCATTGAAGATGATGAGTCATCGCCTCGTCTATGACCGGACGGCGTTGGAGTTTTTTCAACACGAAGCCGACGTCATCGGGTCGTTTGATCATCCCCACATCGTGCGTCTGCTGGGGCGATTTCAGGCCTTTCACACCCACTTCATCGCGATGGAGTACTGTGACGGCGTCGACCTGAAGTCGCTGATCGCCTCCCGTGGGCCGCTGCCCGAGAATGAAGTCCGTTCGCTGCTGGGCCAGCTGGCGTCGGCGATCGATTATTCACACCAAAAGGGCATCGTGCACCGAGACATCAAGCCATCCAACGTCATGCTGGATACCCGCGGCCGCCTGATGCTCATGGATTTCGGCCTTGCCAAACCCAGCGTGGAGGCCAGCCGCGGACCCACCGTCGTCATGGGATCTCCCCGGTACATGCCGTTCGAGCAGTTGAAAGGAGATCCGATCGACGCTCGCGCCGACTACTTTGCGTTTGGTTGTCTGGCTTACGAACTTCTCTGCGGACGTCCCCTCATCGAAGCCCGCAGTACGACCGATTTGCTCATTCAGCACGAACGCTGGTCTGTGGCGGATCTGGTGGAGTCGCTCCCGGAATGCGGCGACGATCTGGTGCAGATCCTCCGATGCGCGCTGCAGCCGCTGGCCCGAGACCGCCATCTCGACCTCGCCGCCATCGCTCGATGGGCCTTGCCTGCATAGGGGGGCAGCTCCGGTCTTCGGTCGGTGCGACGGCTGTTTCAGGGGCCCCCGAGTTCCTGCACAAGGATCCGCAAGAACGGCTCGACGTCGGTGACCAGGCCGACGGTCTGAAACGTCCCGCGGTCGGCCAACTTCGTGACGGTCGCCGGGTTGATGTCCACGCAGACCACTCGCACGCGGGCTGAGAGCAAGTTCCCCACGGCGATTGAATGCAACGTCGTCGCGATCATCAGGCAGAAAGTGACATCCTGCACGAGGTCGCGCATCCGGGACTGGGCGACCAGGGTGTCGGTGATGACGTCGGGCAGCGGGCCGTCATCGCGAATGCTGCCCGCAAGCACGTAGGGAATCTCCCGCTTCACGCATTCATACATCACCCCGCTGGTCAGCAATCCCTGATCTACCGCCGCCCGGATGCCACCCAGGCGGCGAATCCGATTGATCGAACGCAGGTGATGCTCGTGACCCTCTTCGGTGGAGCCTCCGTGCTCCATCGAGATTCCCAGGCTCGTGCCGAAAAACGACTGTTCAATGTCGTGCGTCGCCAGCGCGTTGCCCGCGAAGAGAACATCCACGTAGCCTTTGCGAATCAGCCAGCTCAACAGCTCCCGGCTGCCTGTGTGCACGATTGCCGGGCCGCCGACAACCAAAATCTTGCCGTTGCCGCGCGCCGCCTGACGCATTTGCTCGGCGATGTCGCGGACGGTCAGATTCTTCGGTTTTTCGCTGGAAACGGTGCTGCTCATGAAGCCGAATCCGCGGTCGCGATGCGTGTCGCCCCCCGTCGGCCGCACGCGCGTTCCTGCCCGTCCCACCACGATCAGGTCGCCAAGAGCGACTTCGCACATGGGGACGCACGCAGCCGAGGAATTTGCCGGGTCGACCTTGATTCCGCAGTCCATCTCCTGTCGCGCCACGGGATGCCAAACCCCCTGCAACCGGATCTCCGTCGGTTCATTGGTGGTCGCGTAGAAGCCCTCTGGAAATGCCCCGGCAATGTCGGCCGGTTCCAGTCGACAATCCGTCATGACGACGGGGACTGCCCCATGCTGACCGATGGCGGAGAGAATCCGTTCCAGGCACTCCGGGGTTGGCGCCGTCACGAGCAGGCGGACGTAGCTGGGATCGTGCCGGCGATGTCCAATCTGAATCTCCTGGCTGTCGTACTCGCCCCCAAGCGTGGTGATTTCATCGAGCACCTTCGGAAGCAAGAGGCTATCGATGATGTGCCCCCGCAATTCGACTTCCTCACGGAATCGCGGCGACGTGGCCGTTCCTGGCTGTTGGCTCATGGAGTCCTCCTGACGGCGGGAATGGGTCGAATCGAGCGCGGGACGCGGGGAGATGCTGGAAGTACCGAGACCGATCACCGAACGCGGATCAGGAGCGCCTTCACCAAAATCTCGTGCGCCAACCGGGGGCACGCGTCTCTCGGAAATTCGCTGTTCTCCGAAACGCCGATTGTGTTTCAGCTTACGACACCCGTATCATACGCGAAACTCGGAAAATACGACGTCAATCCTCGGCGTTGATGGATGGAGATCTCGGTCCTGAATTCCGGATCCGCCGTTCACCCTGCGGCTGCGGATCGTTGATCCGCAGCCAAGTGTGCTGCAAGGAACCCGCGGAAAAGCCCTTGAATCTGCGCGCCCAATCAGGCCACCGCCGGAGAATTCACCGCGGCCAAATCGCCGTTGGTGTGATCGGTGTTGGTCCCATGTGGGAGCGCCGATATCGGTCCGCCGTCCATTCTCTCAGTGATCGCTTCTCCGTCCGCGTCGTTTACGACGCCGTCCTCGCCAAGGCACAAGCGGCCGCGGCAGAAGTCGGGGCGGAGGTCGCGGCGGGCCTGCGCCAAGTCTTCGAGCGCACAGATCTCCACGCGGTTCTGGTTCTCGACGCCGCTTGGTACGACTTGTTCCCCGCCGAGTTGGCTTGCCTTTGTCGTAAGCCCACTTTCCTCGCGGGCTCCCTCGGAGGGGACTTGCCCGCGCTGGCCGCGCTGCATCAGCTCGCGGTCGAACGCGAGACCCTGCTGATGACAGAATTCTCGAGGCGATACACCCCCGCCACGACGAGGCTGCGCGAGTTGATTGCGACGCACCTCGGCGAGGCCCGGCAAGTGACTGTCGCGGCGGTTGTTCCTGTCGCGGCTTCCACCGGCCCCTTGCCGGGTCAGAGTTGCGAACGGGATTACCTCGCCGGATTGCTCGATTGGTGTCAATACATCACGGGTCGAGTCCCCACATCCTTGCTGGCGACCCCGCTGTCTTCCAAGAACGAACCGTGGGAAATTGAGCTGGGGTTTCGTCCGGATCCCAGTGGCCGCCCCGCCACCACGGCCAAACTGCAATTGCAGCCCGCAACAGTCACGGAAGGAATGGACGACGGAGTCGGAGAAGAGTCAGACTGGCCGTTTCCAAGTCACCAAATCGTTTGCGAACGCGGCGAGGCTCAGTTTGCCGCCGCTGGGGAAATCTGCTGGAAAAATGGGACGCGATTGGACTCTGGGACGGAACGACTGCTGGCTGAGCGAACCGACGCCGAGGTGATGCTCGACCAGTTTTCCCGACGCATCCTCGGCGGATTGGTGCCCGTGGCCGACGTGCAAGACGTTTGCCGGGTGTTGACATTGGTGGCGGCGACGTTGGCGAGCCGCGAGTCCGGACGCGAAACCCGGCTGGCGTGGTGAGGCGCTTTGTGTTGTAACTGATTACTCAATAGCATTTTATGACGCTTGTTCGGTAGTGGACGACCCGCTGGGATCGCCGGGGATCATCCGATACAAATCGATCGAATCGACGCCACGCTGAACCCCGAAGTGGCGGGCAGTGTCGGTTGCACAACGGCAAAGCGGGTGCGGTTGGCTAGACACCGGCGGCACAAGTTGCCAAAATCCGCATTCGCGCGGTTGGCAGACGACAGTTTTACTGATGGATTCCACGCCCGCGAGCCGATATGACAGCCTCGATTCGCATGGGATCGAGGCTCCGGGCGTATAGCTCAGTTGGCTAGAGCGCAGCTCTGATAAAGCTGAGGTCCGTGGTTCGAGTCCACGTACGCCCATCTCGGAGGAATCCGAAGTCCGAATGTCGACGTCCCAACATACTGCCGGCCCATGAATGGTTGGTGAAGATTGGGATCTCGCCATTCGGGCTTCGGATTCTTTTTCCGGGGACGTAGCTCAACTGGGAGAGCACCGGCTTTGCAAGCCGGGGGTTGCCGGTTCGACCCCGGTCGTCTCCACTGAATTCGGGGAAACCCGAGACGCATCATAGGGTTATAGAGAGGGGGCAGGGGCGGTCGGCTGGTGACGAGATTGAAAAAAGAAAATTCCTTCTTGAGTTGCTTGACGATCACTTCCCAGCTTCCTACTATCTCCCCTGTCGACACTGACAACGACATCGACGCCGGTGGCTGACTCAGTCGCGGTCTCCAGCCCACTCAGTTCTTCGGAACTGGTTTGGCTGAAGCCCACAATAGGGTCAGCCGGCGAAAAGTGATCTTCGGATCGCGGTTCGTCGGCATTGTTCTTTGACAACTCGGTGGCAATAGATCGTGGCATATCTCAACACGCGTGCAAGCGGCAACGCTTCCACCCGTGTCAGTGTCTTGGTAGTTCGGCGATCCGGTTGCAAGCGTGGGCTCCCAAGCCTGCGTGTTGCAGCAAAGGAAGTTGCGTAGCGATCCGTTTCGCCGTCGTGAGACGTCGAAGTGATCGATGCTGAAGCGGTCGTTCCGGTAACCTCAGTCTGGCTTGCCAGTTTGGGGTTACGGGACGGTGCGGTCGAGGCTGAAATCATTGTGGTCAAGCTACTAAGAGCATGTGGGGGATGTCTCGGCACCAGAAGGCGATGATAGGCGTGGAAGACTGCGATAAGTCCGGAGGAGTTGTCAAACAAGCGTTGATCCCGGAATTCCTGAGCGAACCCAGGGAACTGAAACATCTAAGTACCTGGAGGAAGAGAAAGAAACCTCGACTCCCTAAGTAGCGGCGAGCGAAAAGGGACCAGCCCAAACCGTCGGTTTCGATCGGCGGGGTTGTGGGGCGGACGACATGTATCAGGCAGGCTAGAGGAAGCCGTTGGAAAGCGGCGCAACACAGGGTGACAGCCCCGTACTCGAAAGCTTTGCTTGAGCTAGTCCTAACCCCGAGTAGGTCCAGTCACGTGGAACCTGGACTGAATCCGGGAGGCCCATCTCCCAAGGCTAAGTACTCACTGGTGACCGATAGTTAACAAGTAGCGCGAGCGAAAGATGGGAAGAACCCCTGTTAGGGGAGGATACTGAACCTGAAACCACATGCTTACAAGCTGTCGGAGCCCATTTATGGGTGACGGCGTGCCTATTGAATAATGAGCCAGCGAGTTGCTGTCGTCGGTTGGTTAAGGCCTTCAGGGCCGGAGCCTCAGGGAAACCGAGTCTGAATAGGGCGTGATATCGATGGCGGCAGACGCGAATCCACGTGAACTACGCATGGGCAGGTTGAAGCGCGGGTAAGACTGCGTGGAGGACCGAACCCACCAATGTTGAAAAATTGGGGGATGACCTGTGTGGAGGAGTAAAAGTCTCATCAAACGTGGGGATATCTCGTTCTCTCCGAAATGCCTTTAGGGGCAGCCTTGAGCCACTCTGCAACGGGGGTAGAGAGACTGAATTGGCATGGGGGGCTACCCGCCTACCCAGCCTAACCAAACTCCGAATACCGTTGTATGTATCTCAGGAGTGAGTCCGTGAGGGAGAAGCTTCACGGTCGAGAGGGAAACAACCCAGATCGCCAGCTAAGGCCCCAAAATTCTGCTCAGTCATAAAGGACATTAGGATACTGAGACAGCCGGGATGTTGGCTTAGAAGCAGCCACCATTTAAAAAGTGCGTAATAGCTTACCGGTCGAGTATCGTAGTGCCGATAATGTACGGGAGTAAGCAGAATGCCGAAGCTGCGGAATCGCAAGATTGGTAGGAGAGCGTTCTTCGTCAGATACAAGCCATACCGGAAGGAGTGGTGTCGGGGCGAAGAAGTGTTTATGCTGGCATGAGTAACGATAAAACAGGTGAGAATCCTGTTCGCCGTAAGCCTAAGGTTTCCTGGGGAAGGTAATTCCGCCCAGGGTTAGGCGGACCCTTAGTTCAGGCCGAAAGGCGTAGACGATGGAAAGCCGGTTAATATTCCGGCCCCTCTCTACCAACGAAAGGGACGCTTAGTGAATCACAGTCGGGCTGTTAGAATAGCCCGTCCCGCAAGGGCGAGTCCCTAGATGACGAAGCTGTGTGCAACTGAGCCTAGAAAAGCAAGGTAGAGAGTCCGTACTAAAACTGACACAGGTAGGCGAGGCGAGTAGCCTCAGGCGCTCGGGAGAACGCTGGTGAAGGAACTCTGCAAATTGGCCCCGTAACTTCGGGAGAAGGGGTGCCTCCGCAAGGAGGTCTCAGCAAAGCGGCTCTAGCGACTGTTTACTAAAAACACAGGACTCTGCGAACTCGTAAGAGGATGTATAGAGTCTGACGCCTGCTCGGTGCCGGTAGGTTAAGGGAGAGGGTCAAGCGCAAGCTGAAGCTCGCAACCGAAGCCCCGGTAAACAGCGGCCGTAACTATGACGGTCCTAAGGTAGCGAAATTCCTTGTCGGGTAAGTTCCGACCTGCATGAATGGCGTAACGACTGGAGCACTGTCTCCACCAGCGACCCGGTGAAATTGCAGTTGTGGTGAGGATACCACGTTCCCGCAGCTAGACGGAAAGACCCCATGAACCTTTACT